>DASXQQ010000316.1:0-8603 GCA_036507085.1 Piscinibacter sp.
GGGCGGCGCGGCCTGTTCCCCCTCCTGCCCGCTCCGCCCGAGCGCAAGTCCAAGCTCACCGAGGGCATCGAGAAGTCGGCCCGACCCGATTGCCGAACGGCGCACAGCGACAAGGGCTTGCTCGGGGTCGTGCCGCTGGTGGGCGACGCCGTCAGAGACAAGGGGTGTCGTTGGTAGGCGCTTCGCAGAGGCCCGCCATCGCCGCGATCACTGCCGCCATCCGCTTGCGCAGCGCCTTCGGCTCGATCACCTCAGCCCGGTGAAGCAGACCCCCCTTCGGGGGATGCCTGTCCTGTTCAGACTCACCGCCCCGTATATCTCCTATGAAGGGGCACGCTCCGGGACGACTTTCGGAGCGGCGGATCTGCGTAACCATGTCCCAACACCATGCCGCGAGGGCAACACAGTGCGCGATACAGAAACGAAGTTCGGTGGCAATTTCAGGGGCGTGTTCGCGAGGCATCGCGTTCTGGAGTTTGCTTCGCTGGAGATGATCAAGGCATTGCCAAGAGAGGATGCCGCGAGGCTCGCGCACGAGCTGCGCGCCTGCGTGGGCCATGAACCCCCGGCCATCCAGGACCCACCGCAGTTGGTGATCCGCGAATGGTCGTTTCTCAAGAGGCCGTCAAGCGCCGAGGGCAGCGCCGCTGTGGGCGCACCCCCATGCGGTGCCCCCACATTGAAGGATTGAGCGCCCCCAAACCTGCCGCTTCGCGTCAGGCCCCCCGAGGGGGTCAAGGAAACTTGGGAGCGGCCCGGCGTTTCCTTGAGAGCAGCGAAGGCTGCTCGCCCGCGGACCGAATTTGTTTGAACCATTCCAGGAGGTCCGGCAACACAGGCCCATCGTTCGACCCAGCCCACTGCCGCTGTGAGACGCCGCGCTGGCTGCGGCCACAGTTTCCGGGGGTCCCATCAAGTCGAGAGCGGTGTGTTTCGGAGCTTCCCATGTATTTACGTCCCATTCTTGACCGCGTCCGGCGGTGCGTGAGGCCTGCCGCGGCAGACGCCGCCAGTGCCCCGCTGCGTTCGGGCGACTGCTTCCCGCAGCCGACCAGCCCCTTCGGGGGATGTGGCCGTGAAGCGCTCGTCCAACGATCCCCGCATCGGGTTTGGCTCCACAGGCGACCACCGTCGGACCCGATGTCGAACCGCTCACTCGAGGGTTCGCCCCCCCTGCCTGAAAACGTCTGCTAGCAACCGAGCCCGTCTTGTAGGGATTGGTGAAACGGAACATTCCCTACTAATATGTGCATATGTGCACCCTTGTGCACTTGTTTTCAATCCCTCACTGGAGTCCCCCATGCAAACCACAGCCAAGACCCAAGCGACGTGCCACGCCGCGCCCCGCACCCCGAACACCGCCGCCCGCGCCCAGCGCCACGGCAAAGACCAACGCTACTTCGACCTGATGGCCTACATCGTGTCGAACACGATCTCGGGCGAGATCATGGCCGTCGAGAACTACTCGGAGATGGTGCCGCTGATGCCCACCACCGATGCCAAGATCGAGACCGTCAAGCAGGCGGTCGAGGAGTCCAAGCACATCAAGATGCTGGCCAGCCTCGGCAAGCGGCTCGACTACGCCGTGAAGACCGAGATCGTCGAGCCGCAGTGGCAGAAGATTCGCGACCACTTCTCCGCCGCGGTGAAGAAGAGGGACCTCCCGGCCTGCCTGATCATTCAGGACCTGATGACCGAGACGATGGCGATCGTCCTCTACAAGACGCTCGGCCGCGACACCGATCCGGACACCGCCCAGGTGGCCGGCCTGATCCTGGCCGACGAGATCGAGCACCTGGGCATCGGCGCTCGCCGCATCAAGGCGATGCTGGAAGAAGACCCTGACACGGTGCATGACGCACTCGTCTGGGCGCATCACCGCGTGATGCCGGAGCTCTTCAGCATGATCAGCACCAGCTGCCATTCGCTGTGCGCCGAGCTGTCCGTCGACTGCGGCGGCATCGGCCTCGACAGCATCGCGACCGACATCGAGCTGCTGCGCGTCGACGCGCTCGACGCCTACATGGAGACGCTGGACCTGGTCGGCTTCGACGCCAAGGTCACGATGCCCTTGATCGCCAGCATGTCCAGCTACGGCGTTCAGCCGCAAGCCGATCTGCGCCTGCGCACCGACGCAGCGCCGGGTTGCAGCACCGGCGCCGGCCGCTGCTGCTGATAAACGCCAACTTGCACGAGGCCACGCCATGAATGACTTGAAAGCGATGGTGGAGTTCATCGTCACCGAGGGGACACTCCTGGCGCTGCTGTTCTTCGGGATCGCGTTTGCGGTCGCCTTGCTGCAACAAGGGCTTGGAAACAAGCTCAACGACGCGCTCGGCAAGACCTCGCTCGAAACCGGTGCCGTGCTCGCCGCCACCGCGGGCGCCGTCACGCCGTTCTGTTCCTGCTCCACGGTGCCGGTCCTCTCCGGCATGCTGCGGTCACGGGTGCGGTTCGGCGTGTGTTTCACCTTCCTCATCTCGTCGCCGGTGATCAACGAGGGTGTGCTGCTGGTGCTGCTGCGGGAATACTCCGTCGCGATCGCCACGGTCTTCCTTTTCGTCGCCGGCGCACTGTCGGTCGGCTTCGGCATTCTGGTCGACCGCATGGGAATGGCTCGCTTCGTGCGCCTCGCAGGGACTGGCGGCGACATCGAGGACGCCGTCAGGGTGACCAGCACCGGTGGCCCCTCCGTGGTGCCATGGGGCGTGCGGGTGCGCTTTGCCTTGATGGCCGCGTGGAGCGAGCTGCGGACCTCGGCCCCGTACCTCGCGATCGGCATCGCCGTGGGTGCCCTCATCTTTGGCTACGTGCCGCAAGACGCGATTGCCCAGTTGCAGCACCAGTTCCCCGGCGTGCTTCTGATCCTCGTGATGGCGATCGTCGGCCTGCCGTTCTACGTGAACGCCACGATGGTGATCCCCATCGCCGTCGCCTTGCTGTCCAAGGGCGTCGCGATCGGCCCGGTGGCTGCGTTTCTGGTGTCGGCCGCCGGCACCAGCATCCCCGAAATGATTCTGCTGGCCAAGCTCTTCCGAGCGCCGCTGGTGGTGTCCCATGTGGTCGCGATCGTTGTGTCGGCCACTGTCATTGGCATCGCCCTCGAATGGGCGGCGCGCTTCATCTAACCCAAGGAGACAAACGTGCTCAAACCCAGTGCCTTGCTCAGCTGGCTCATCCCCTGCTGCGCCACCAGTTCCTCCGACCCCAGCACCCTGAAGGCGCTGCTCGACAAGAACAACATCGGCATCCTGTCTGCCGCCTGTTGCGACACCACGGCAGGTCCGAAGGACGAAGCCCTGAAGGCGAGCGTGCGGCAAGCCATGGAGAACACCGGTGACCGCCGCGCCGTCGTTGTCGAAACGATCACCTCGGCTCAGCAGCACATGCGGGCGCTGGAGGCGCAGGCCGACCTGGGCCAGAAGCTGCTGATCCAGAACGTCGTCACCCTGTTCCAGGCCAACGGGCTTTCGATCTTTCCCCTTCTCATCATCAATGGCCGCATCGCGTTCTACGGCGGCGTTCCGACCCTCGCGCTGATCGAGCAACGCCTGCAGCGCCAACCCATGAAAGTCCTGGAGTCCTGAGCATGGAAAAGACCTTGCGCAGCATGCCGTTCACGGCGTCCAAAATCCTTGTGACGGGTGCCACCGGCTACCTTGGTGCCCTCATTGTCGCTTCGCTGCTCCGCGACACCACCGCGCGCATCGTCTGTCTTACCCGCGCCGTTCACGATCGGCAAGCGCTGCTCGCGTCGATCGTCGAGGAGTGGGAGGCCCAGGCCCGGGGCTGCTGGTCGGATGCGGTCGAAGAACGCATCGAGCAGGTGGCGCTGCCGGACGACCTGGCGAACGTGGCGGACCTCGCTGCGAGCCTGCAAGGCGTCGATGAGATCGTTCATTGCGCCGGCTGTCTGGACTACTACGACGTCGACAAGCTGCAGGCCGTGAACGTGCACTACACCGCCCACCTGCTGGTGCTGGCGCGCCGACTCGACCTGAAGCGCTTCGTCTACGTCTCCACCGCGTACAGCTCGGGCTACCAGCCGCATTGCACGCCGGAGGGGCTGCTGGCCGAGCCGAGCCGCGACCCGACCCAGTACACCCGCACGAAGCGGGAGGCGGAACGCCTGGTCGCCACGAGCGGCGTCCCGTTCGTCGTGATCCGCCCGTCGATCCTGATCGGCACCAGCGACACCGGCCGCTACAGCGGCAAACGCTACGGCCTGTACCAGCAATGGATGGGCCTCGAGCGACTGGCTTGCGACCGCTACCACGAGGAGTTCCACACCGTCGCGCCGAGCATGCCCTTGAACGTGCTGCACCAGGACGCGTTCTGCAACGCCTTCAAGGCGGCCTACCGCTGGCTTCCCGACGGCGCCTTCATGAACCTGGTGTCGGACCCCGGCCGCTCGCCGTCGATGCGCCATCTGTGGGACATGTGGTTCGAGGTCACGCGGCCGGCGCGCGTCTACTACTACCCGACGCTCGACGATGTGCCGCTGAAGGAAATCCACACGCGCCAAAGGGCGTACCTGACCTTTGCGCAGGTCAACCTGGAGATCGCGTCTCACCAATGGACGTTCGAGGCGACATGGCTCGAACTGCTGCGGATGAAGGGCCTGCGCTTCGACGACGCCACGGTGGAGACGGTGCGCGTGTGCCAGGACCGCTTCGTGAGGTCCTCGGAGCAGATGCGCAAGTACATGCTGAACCACGGCGACCGGCTCGCCACGCTGCCGAAATTCATCGAAGTTGAACCGGCGCGCTCGCCGGTGCAACTCAGTGCCGCAACTTTCTGACGGAGATACATCGTGAAAATTCGCTCTCATTGGTTCCTGGCTGCCGTGTCGGCGGTCGCACTCGGCCTCGCCAACACGGCGATGGCGCAGTCGATCGCGGACAAGGTCAAGCAAACCGGTGTCGTGCGCATCGGCACCGGCAACGACACGCCGCCGATGAACTACATCGACGACAGCGGCAAATGGACCGGGTTCGACGTCGAGCTCGGCGACGAGATCGCCAAGCGGCTCGGCGTCAAGCTCGAGCGCGTGGCGGTGAACAACAAGACGCGCGTCGCCTTCCTGGCCAACGGCCAGATCGACATGGCGATCTCGAACATCAGCCGCACCGTGAGCCGCGAGGAGCAGGTCGACTTCGTCGATCCGCCGTACCTGTGGACCGCGAAGGTGTTTTACGCCAAGAAGGGCCGCTTCAAGTCGCTGGCCGAGCTCGGCGGCAAACGCATCGGCGTCAACCAGGGCTCGAACGCGTTCACCGCGGCCCCGGCTGAACTGGCCAAGCACTCGAAGGCGGCGCCGCAGATGCTCGCCTTCCAGAAGAACGCGGAGGTGTTCCTGGCGCTCAAGCAGGGAAAGATCGACGTGTTCACGCAGGACAGCCCGATCATCGCCGCGGTGGCCGGCAGCGAAGGCGTCGACTACGAAGCGGTCGGTGGCGGCTACTCGCCGGGGCTGTATTCGATTGGCGTGCCGCAGAACGACAGCAAGTGGCGCTACAAGGTCAGCATGGCGCTGCAGTCGATGATCAAGGACGGCAGCTATGAGCAGCTGTACCAGTCCTGGTTCGGCCCCAAGGGCAAGTATCCGCTGCCGCTCAATGCACGCCCGCGCCTGCCGTCCGACGTGTTCGGCGAAACGATGATGGTCTGGCCGGACTGAAGCCCGCCACGTCCCCCGCTCGATACCCAAGCTTGTTCCGGAGAGCCGTGATGATCGATTGCAAAAGCGTGTTCAAGCGCCTTTCGGGGCGGGACGTTCTGGCTGGGGCGGACCTGCGCGTGGCGCGGGGCGAGACCCTGGTGCTCTGCGGTCCGAGCGGTGCGGGAAAAACGACCCTGCTTCGTGCGATCAACGGCCTGGAGCCCATCGACGGCGGAAGCATCACGGTCGCGGATCAGCCGGTGTGGCCGAGCCGCAAGGGCGCCCGCGGGCTCAAGGGCAAGGTCGGCATGCTCTTCCAGCATTTCAACCTGTTCGAGCACCTGAGCGCGCTCGACAACATCTGCCTTGCGCCGCGCCAGGTCCTCGGCATGGGCAAGGCGCAAGCGGAACGGCGCGGACGCGACCTGCTCAGCCACCTCGGGTTGGGCGACAAGGCCGCCCATCACCCGTCGCACCTGTCGGGCGGGGAAAAGCAGCGGGTCGCCCTCGCGCGCTGCCTCGCGATGGAACCTGCGGTGATGCTGCTTGACGAGCCGACCTCAGCGCTCGACCCGGCGCGCACGCAGCAGATCGTCGAGCTGCTCGGTCGCTTGAAGAGCGACAACGTGGCGACGGTCATCGTCACGCACGACCAGCAGTTCGCCTACCGCGTCGCGGACCGCATGGTCTCGTTGAACTCGGGGCGTCTGGTCGATCTCGAGCACGAGCGCTCGTGCTGCGAGCCGGCAGCACGCGTTTCACGCGGTGGTGCCGTTCGCTTTCCTGCCCTGCAGGCTGCGTAGGGGCCCGCCATGCTTCGCTACGACTTCGACTGGTCCATCGTCACGCGACCGCAGTTCCTGGATCTGGTCGTGGAAGGCCTGGGCAGGACCGTTGCGCTCGCCGCGATCTCGGGCGTGCTGTCGTTCGTGCTCGGCGCGCTGATCGCGGCGGCCCGGTTGTCGCCTTCGACCTTCGTGCGCGCACCTGCCAACGGACTGGTCGAGGTCGTGCGCAATGTGCCCGCGCTGTTCTGGATCCTGTTCTTCTACTTCGTGCTCCCCGAGCTGATGCCCGCGCCCATCGGCCGCGCGCTGCACGAGTGGCCGTCCTATGCCTTCGTGTCCGGCGTCCTCGGCCTGTCGGTCGACAACGGCGCCTACCTGTCCGACATCCTTCGCAACGGCATGGCCAAGATTCCGAAGGGACAGCGCGACGCGGCTGCCAGCTGCGGCATGTCGGTCTGGCAGGAATGCGTCTGGGTGCTGTGCCCGCAGTCGCTGCGCATGATGATGCCGGCGATCACCAACCGCATGGTTCACAACTTCAAGAACACCTCGCTGTGCGTCGCGATCGCCCTGCCGGAGCTGACATGGGCCACCCAGCAGATCGAGTCGATCACGTTCAAGGGGCTGGAAGTGACGGCCGTCTCGACGCTGACCTATGCCATCGGCTCGCTGTCGATCGCCTTTGCACTGTCGCGCCTGGGACGTCGCAACGCGGCGGCGGCAACGGCGCGTGGCAATGAGGAGCCTTGCGATGGCTGCCGATAACGTCATCAACATGCACTGGCTGCTGCTGGGGTCCTTTCCGCGCGGCGTGGTCGGCGGTCTGGCGCTGAACCTCGGCGTGGCCGTGGCGGCGTTCGTCACCAGCTTCGCGATCGGCCACGCGTTGGCGCTCGGGCGCGTGAGCCGGCTGCCCGCGCTGCGCTGGCTCTGCACCGCCTACGTCGAGCTCGTGCGCTCGGTGCCGCTGCTGATCGTTCTGTTCTGGTTCTACTTCTCGATCCCGATCCTGCTGCAGACGACGCCGTCGCCGGTCTGGTCGGCGCTGTTCGCGCTCAGCGCTTACGGCGCGGCGTACCAGGCCGAATACATCCGCGCCGGCATCCTGGCCGTCTCGGCCGGCGAGATCGAGGCCGCGCGTTCGCTGGGCCTGTCGCGCAGCGCGATCCTGCTGCGCGTCGTGCTGGCGCAGGCGCATCGCAAGATGCTGCCGACCTACGCCAGCTACTTCACATCGATGTTCAAGGACAGCTCGGTGCTGTACATCGTCGGCCTGGTCGAGTTGATGCAGGCCGGCCTGATCGTCGCCGAGCGCCACCCCGGGCGAATGCTCGAGGTCTACCTCACGGTTGCCGGTCTGTTTTTCACCGTCTGCTGGACGGCATCGCGGCTCGGCAAATTCCTGGAATGGCGCCTCGCCGCCAAGGAGCCGTTCACCCCGGGTGATCAAGCACCCTCATCGCCTCAACCCTGCTCGCTCAAGGAGAGCCACCATGCACATGCGTAACCAGGCCGAACGCCACTTCGGCGCCCACATCGAATTCCTCGAGGGATTCAAGTTCAAGTCGCAAGCCTTCGAAGGCGACGTGACGCACGGAGCGCCCGTCATCACCGATGAGCCGGACCCGATCGGCTCGAACGCGGGCCCGTCGACCCCGTCGATGCTCGCGATGGCGGTGGGCCATTGCTTGTCGGCCAGCCTGGTCGAGACGCTGCGCCACGCCGGCATCTACGTCCAGTCGCTCAGCACCGAAGCCGTCGCGGTGGTGGTGCCGAACGCGGAAGGCAACCCGCGCATCAAGCGGATCGACGTCACGATCCGTCCCGTGGTGGACAAGGAGTCCGGGACCATCAAGCGTTGCATTGCCGTTTTCGAGAACTACTGCACCGTCTGCCAGTCGATCCGGCCGGCCATTCCGGTGCACGTCGATGTGCCGTACGTCGTCAAGCAACGCGTCGCGGCTTGATTCCGCTAAGCCTCAACCCAAGGAGAAAAGAGATATGACCACACAAGAACAAGTTGTCGTTGCGGTCGCCGGTCTGTCGAAGGCGTATTCGCAGGGTGGCGCGAGCGTCCCGGTGCTGTCCGATCTCGGCATGTCGATCCGGCGCGGCGAGTCGGTGGCCATCCTCGGTGTCTCCGGAACCGGCAA
>DASXQQ010000317.1:0-9202 GCA_036507085.1 Piscinibacter sp.
GCGAACGCGAGGCTGATGCTCGCGAGGCCGAGGCCGGTGCTGGTGTTGAGCGTGCCGACGAACAGGCCCATCGACTGGCGCGCCCCCATCGTCAGGGCAAAGGTGCCGGCGCCGGCCAGCAGCACCCAGAAAAAGGTCGGCACGTGGCGGGCAGGCGGTGCGGTAGAGCTCATCCGTGTTGTTCCTCTTCTTCATCGGCCGCGTCGAGCACGGCCATGCAGTCGTCGATCAGTGCATGCAGCGCCGCGACCCGCTCGGGCCCGAGGCGGGCGTTCAGCGCGAGCTGCGCGGTCTTCCAGGCACGCTGCCCTTCGGCGCGCAGCGCCCGGCCCGACTCGGTGGCTTCGAGCAGCCGGCTGCGCGCGTCGGCGCCCGGCCCCTGCACCAGCCAGCCGTGCGCGAGCAGCGGCTGCAGGTTGCGGGTGAGCGTGGATGCGTCGAGGCGCATCCGTGCGGCCAGCTCCGACGGCTGGATCGGGCCGAGCAGCACCACGTGCGAGAGCAGCGAGTACTGGGTGTTCTTCAGCCCGATCGGCGCGACGTAGGCGTCGTAATGGCGGGTGACCGCACGGCTCAGCTGGCGCAGCTTCAGGTTGGTGCAACCTTGCGGCTTGGCGGCGGCCGGGGCGGTGGCCGCGCTGGCGCGGGGGTCGGGGCGTTGGCGCATGCTGGAGATTGTAGCTACAATCATTGCATATGCAACCGTATCTGCCATGACCCTCACCAGGAGACCGTGATGAGAGCCGACACCGCCACTGCCACCACCTTGAATGCCGAACAAACCCTCGCCGCCTGGCGTGCCCGCGAGACCGAACTGCGCGCGCGCCGCCTGCAGACCGGCCTCGGCACACCCGAGCAGTTCGCCGGGCGCAGCGGCATGCAGGTGTTCGAAGCCATGCTCGCCGGCGAGATCCCGATTCCGCCGATCTCCGGCACGCTGGACTTCCTGCTGGTCGAGGCCGAACCGGGCCGGGTGCAGTTCCAGGGCAAGCCGCAGTTCGCCCACTACAACCCGCTCGGCAGCGTGCACGGCGGCTGGATCGCAACGCTGCTCGACTCGGCGCTCGCGTGCGCCATCCACACCCTGCTGCCGGTGGGCAAGAGCTACACCACGCTGGAGCTGAAGGTGAACTACGTGAAGGCGCTGACCGATCGCGTTCCGCTGGTGCGCGCCGTCGGCGAAATCATCTACAGCGGCGGCAAAATCGGCACTTCCCAGGGCCGGCTGGTCGGCCCTGATGGCACACTGTTCGCCCACGCCACCACCACCTGCATCGTGCTCGACGCACGGTGACACTGCACCGATGAGACTTCTCCATACCATGCTGCGCGTCGGCGACCTGCAGCGCTCGATCGCCTTCTACACCCAGGTGCTCGGCATGAGCTTGCTGCGCACCACCGAACGGCCGGAACAGAAGTACAACCTCGCCTTCATCGGCTACGGGCGCAACCCCGAGCATGCAGAGATCGAGCTGACCTACAACTACGGTGTCGACAAGTACGAGCTCGGCACCGCCTACGGCCACATCGCGATCGGTGTGCCCGATGCGGCCGCCACCTGCGCCGCGGTGCGCGAGAAGGCCGCCGCGCTCGGCGGCGCGATCACGCGCGAAGCCGGGCCGGTCAAGGGCGGCACGACGGTGATCGCCTTCATCACCGACCCGGACGGCTACAAGATCGAGTTGATCGAGCAGCGCGGGTCGCACTGATCCCCCGGCCACCCATGCCGCGCTCGGGCGGCATGGGCTTGCGCCCACCAGGGTTTCTTGCTGCATTGTGTAATCGTGTCAGCTACACAGACACGAACAATGAGACAAGCGTCCCTCGGATCAACCCGCCGTTTGCCGCGCCAGCTTGCGGATGTCGCGCGCGACGTCGGCGATCGTGACCTTGGCGAGCTCGTCTTCCATCGCCGTCAGCGCACGACCGATGGTGGATTGCAGCACCGGCTGGATGTGCCGCCCGATGACGCATTGCGGGTCCGGGTCGCTGCGGTGCAGCGCGAACAGCGGCTCGTTCTCGACGGCACGGTAGACGTCGAGCAGCAAGATCGACTCCGGCGGCGCCGCCAGCAGCGCACCGCCGCCCTGCCCCAGTTGCGACTGAGAGAGTCCCGCAGCGTTGAGCATCGACAGCAGCCGGCGGATCACCGCGGGGTTGGTGCTCGCGCTCCTGGCGATCGCGTCCGACGGCACCGGCTGACCCTTGTGCATGGCCAGCGTGGCCAGGATGTGAACGGCGACCGCGAAGCGACTGCTGGTGGGCATGACGATGAAATTCTACGACCCGACCCTGTGGCGCCTTGCCGCCGCAGGATTCCCACTGACCTCCAACTTCGGAGACACGATCGATGAAACTGTTCTACGCCCCCGGCGCGTGTTCGCTCGCGCCGCACATCGTCCTGCGCGAAGCGCAGCTGCCGTTCCAGCTCGAGCGCGTCAACACCAGCACGCACAAGACGCAACACGACGCCGACTACTATGCGATCAATCCCAAGGGCTATGTGCCGCTGCTCGAGCTCGACAACGGCGAGCGCCTGAGCGAAGGCCCGGTCATCAGCCAGTACATCAGCGACCAGGCCGGCAACCACGACCTGATGCCCGCAGCCGGCACGACGAAGCGCTACCGCGTGATGGAGTGGCAGAACTACGTCACCTCGGAGCTGCACAAGTCGTTCAGCTCCTTGTTCAACCCTGCGATCGAGGCCTCGGCCAAGTCCGTCATCTCGACGGCGCTGCGCAAGAAGTTCGACTGGGTGTCCAGCCAATTGGAGGGCAAGCAATACCTGACCGGCGACGCCTTCACCGCGGCCGACGCCTACCTGTTCACAGTGGCGAACTGGTCCAAGCACGTCGGTCTCGACCTGTCGGGCTGCACCCACCTTCTGGACTATCTGAAGCGGGTGGCCGCGCGGCCCGCAGTGAAGGCCGCGATGCAGGCCGAAGGGCTGCTCGCCTGAGGCGCATCAGCCGACGAGTTGGGCCGTTTCGCGCGCCAGCTGCGTGATGCGCGCCCAGTCCTTCGCGTCGACCGCGTCCTGCGGCGTCAACCACGAACCGCCGCAGACCTTGACGTTGGCCAGCGCGAGGTACTGCGGCGCGGTCTGCGCGCTGATGCCGCCGGTCGGGCAGAACACCACGTCGGGGAACGGCCCGGCCAGGGCCTTGAGCATCGCAATGCCGCCGGCCGCCGCGGCCGGAAAAAATTTCAGGAACTGGTAGCCGTCGGCGTTGGCCTGCATCACCTCGCTCGCGGTGGCGACACCCGGCAGCAGCGGCAGCCCGATCTCGCGGCAGGCCAGACCTACCGCGCTCAGGTAGCCTGGGCTGACCGCAAAGCGGCAGCCCGCATCGCGCGCCGCCTGTGCGTCGGCCACGCCGCGCACCGTGCCGGCACCGACGATCGCCTGCGGCACGGCCCGCGCGATCGCCGCCATGCATTGCAGGGCCACCGGCGTGCGCAGCGTGATCTCGAGCACCCGCACACCGCCGTCGACAAGCGCCTGTGCCATCGGCACAGCGTCTTCGAGACGCTGGATGACGATGACCGGAATGACCGGCCCGTGCTCGGCCAGCGACAAGGTGTCGATGCTCTCGGGCGTGGCATTCACAGCCATGTGACGGCTCCTTCCTCGGCACTCAGCACGGTGCGTCGCATGCCGCCGAACAGCTCGCGCCCGAGGCCGTGTGCGTTGGTGTCGCGCTGCGCGTCATCGAGCGTGGCGTTCTCGCGCGCCGCCCAGGTCGCATCGTCGACCCGCGCGTCGAGCGTGCCCGCGTTCGCGTCGAGCCGAATCAGGTCGCCGCTGCGCACCTTGGCGAGCGGCCCGCCGGTCACCACTTCGGGGGACACATGGATGGCGGCCGGTACCTTGCCCGAAGCGCCGCTCATGCGCCCGTCGGTGACCAGCGCCACCTTGAAGCCCTTGCCTTGCAGCACGGCGAGCGGCGGCGTCAGCTTGTGCAGCTCGGGCATGCCGTTGGCGCGCGGACCCTGGAAGCGCACGACCGCCACGAAGTCGCGCTCGAGTTCGCCGCGCTTGAACGCGGCGAGCATATCTTCCTGCGTGTCGAAGACGATCGCCGGCGCCTCGATCACATGGCGGTCGTCGGGCACCGCAGAGACCTTGATCACCGAGCGGCCGAGGTTGCCGGTCAAGAGTTTCAGCCCGCCGCTGTCGCTGAACGGCTTGGTGGCCGTGCGCACGATGCTGTCGTCGCCGCTCTGCGCCGGCAGGTCGTGCCAGGCGATGCCATCGCCCTCGCGCTGCGGCACGCGGCCGTAGGCGGCCATCCCGCCCGGCGCGACGGTGGCCGCGTCGGCGTGCAGGCAGCCGCAGCCGAGCAACTCGCGGATCACGAAGCCCGGGCCGCCGGCCGCCTGGAACTGGTTCACGTCGGCGCTGCCGTTGGGGTAGACGCGAGCCAGAAGCGGCGTGGCGTGCGACAGGTCGGAGAAATCGTTCCAGTCGATCAGGATGCCGGCGGCGCGCGCCACCGCGACCCAGTGGATCAGGTGGTTGGTCGAGCCGCCGGTGGCGAGCAGCGCGACCATCGCGTTGACGATCGAGCGTTCGTCGACCATGCGGCCGATCGGCATGAAGCGCTGCTTGCGGGTGATGCCGAGCACCGTGCGCACCGCCTCGCGGGTCAGCGATTCGCGCAGCTGTGCATGCGGGTGGACGAAGGCGGCGCCGGGCACGTGCAGGCCCATCGCTTCGAGCAGCACCTGGTTGCTGTTGGCGGTGCCGTAGAAGGTGCAGGTGCCGGGCCCGTGGTAGGCGGCGGACTCGGCGTCGAGCAGTTGCGGGCGGCCGACCAGGCCTTGCGCGTACTGCTCGCGCACCTTCGACTTCTCGTTGTTCGACAGGCCGCTGCTCATCGGCCCACCGGGCACGAACACGCACGGCAGGTGACCGAAATGCAAAGCGCCGATCAACAGCCCCGGCACGATCTTGTCGCAGATGCCGAGCAGCAGCGCGGCATCGAACACGTCGTGCGTCAGCGCGATCGCGGTGCCCAGCGCAATGTTGTCGCGCGAGAACAGGCTCAGCTCCATGCCGGGCAAGCCCTGCGTCACGCCGTCGCACATGGCCGGCACGCCGCCGGCCACTTGCGCCGTCGCGCCATGGCGATGCGCCTCGTCGCGGATCACATCGGGAAAGCGCTCGTAGGGCTGGTGCGCCGACAGCATGTCGTTGTAGGCGGTGACCACGCCGATGTGCGGCGCACGCTCGGCGACGATGCGCAGCTTGTCGTTGGCCGGCAAGGCCGCCACCGCATGAGCGACGTTGGCGCAGCCCATGCGGTCGCTGCCGCGCGGACGCTCGATCGCGGCATCGACCCGCAACAGGTAGGCGCTGCGCGTGGCGGCGCTGCGCTCGCGAATCCGTTCGGTGACTTCAACGATGACTGGCTTCATGGGGGGTGTCCTGGCTCAAGCGATTCGGCGATGTAACCTATATATCGATTCTGAAGTAACTAAGTTACATCGTCAAATCATCTTTGCAACGCGAAGTTCGACACGCTCGCCATGCTTCGGTTCACCGCTCAGGGCCTGTTCGCGCTGAATGTGTGAACAGGCCCTAGAGTGATGGCCATGACGAGCCACCACCCGCCACACGACCCGCGCCACCCGACCAACCAATTGTCGAGAATCCGCGCCGAATGGGGCGGCACCAAGGAGCTGTGGGTCTTCGGCTACGCGTCGCTGATCTGGCGCCCCGAGTTCGACGCGGTCGAGCAGCGCCCCGCCACCGTCTATGGCTGGCACCGCGCGCTCGAAATGCGTTCGAACATCAACCGCGGCACCCCCGAGTGCCCCGGCCTGGTGTTCGCGCTGGTTGCCGGCGGATCGTGTCGCGGCATGGTCTACCGGGTGCCCCACGAAAGCGCGAACGCCGAACTGGAACGATTGTGGCTGCGCGAGATGCCCACCGGCGTCTACGACCCGAAGTGGCTGCCCTGCCGCACGCCGCATGGCAGCGTGCACGCCCTCGCCTTCACGCTGAGCCGGCGCAGCCCGAGCTACATCGGCCCGCTGCCCGACCCGCAAATGATCGACATCCTGAGCAGCGCCTGCGGCCGCTTTGGCACGACGCTCGAGTACCTGCTCGAAACCGCCGCATCGCTGCGCGACTGCGGCATTCGCGACCGCGAGATCGAGCGCCTGGTGGCGCTGGCGCACCGGCACGCGTTGACCACGAGCCTCGACGGAGCTCAGCGCGGCGCCGACGCGGCCGACGCCGCCTGACGCAACTGCTCCAGGTCGGCCTCGGTGTCGACGTCGATCAGCACGCCGGGGTCGTCGACTTCGACGCCCTGCGCTGGATAGCGTGCGACAAGCCGCTTCGCGCCCTCGTCGCCGCTGAGCGTGACCAGCTCCGAATACAGCTCGGCGGCGAAGCCGACCGGGTGGCCGCGCAAGCCCTTGTGCTGGGCATAGGCCACAGGATGATGATCGAGCGCGCGCGCCACCTCGAGCAGGGTCGAGGTCTGCACCATCGGCATGTCGCCCGGCAGCACCAGCCAGCCGCTCGCCTGCGGCCGCGCCGCCACGCCGATGGCGATCGAGTAGCCCATGCCCAGCGGCTCGGGCCCCGGTGTGCCGACCGCGGGCACCACCACCACGTCGCGCGACGCGACATGGCGGCGCGCCGCATCGGCCAGCGCGTGGGTGGTCACCACCACCACCGGCAGGTGGCTGGCGATCGCGTGGCGCAGCGTCGAGCCGAGAATGCTCGACGCACCCAGCCGCTGCGTCAGCTTGTGGCGCGACGCGCTGAAACGCGAGCCTGTCCCGGCCGCCAGCACGACCACGGCGGGTCGTGATTTCATGAAGTCCCCAAGCCTGTTCTCCAGAATGTCCGGGCGCCTTTGCATGCGCCCACCGTCCAAGGATGGAATCGCCACCGGCTTCCGGCCAGAGGGCGTCTACTTAAGGCCTTCCCCGTAATCGTTTTCAAGGTTGGTAGTTTCACGAATTCGTCATTCGCGAAGTCGATGGGCTTGTTCCTATACTCGCCGCATGCCCACCCTCGCCGACCTTCGCAAGAGTTACGAACGCGCCGAGCTCGACGAGCGCGCCTGCGAGGCCGATCCGTTGAAGCAATTCGAGCTGTGGTTCCAGCAGGCACTGGAAGCCCAGCTCCCCGAGCCGAACGCGATGACACTGGCCACCGTCGGCGCCAACGGCCGCCCGTCGACCCGCGTGGTGCTGATCAAGGGCTACGACGCCCGCGGCATCGTCTGGTACACGAACTACAACAGCCGCAAGGGGCGAGAACTGGCCGCGCACCCGTATGCAGCGCTGCAGTTCCACTGGGTCGAGCTCGAGCGCGTGGTGCGCGTCGAAGGCAAGGTCGAGAAGGTCAGCGACGAAGAATCGGACACCTACTTCCGCTCGCGCCCGCTCGACTCGCGCATCGGCGCCTGGGCCTCGCCGCAGAGCGAGGTGATTGCGTCGCGCGCGGTGCTGGTGGCCAATGCGGCGAAAATCGGCGCGCTCTACCTGTTGAACCCGCCGCGCCCGCCGCATTGGGGCGGCCTGCGGCTGGTGCCCGATGCGTGGGAGTTCTGGCAGGGGCGCAAGTCGCGCCTGCACGACCGCTTGCGCTACCGGCTGGACGGGACGCAGTGGGTGCGCGAGCGGCTCGCGCCATAACGCTCGATCACGGCCGCGCGGACGCGAGCGAGTCGAGTCCGGCGAGGAACTGGTCGAGGTCGATCGGCTTGGTCCAGTAGTCGTCGAAGCCGGCTGCGCGGGCGCGCTGCACATCCTCGGGCATCGCGCTCGCAGACAGCGCGATGAATGCGCGCCCGGCAAGCGACGGCTCGCACCGCAGCCGGCGCAGCACCTCGAAGCCGTCGAAGTCGGGCAATTGCATGTCGATCAACAACGCGTCGGGCCGCGCGGCGCGCGCCAGCGCCACGCCCGAGGCGCCGTCGCTGGCCGTGACCAGGCGCACGTTGGGACGCATCGCCACCAGTTCCTGGACCAGCCTCACGTTGATCGCGTTGTCCTCGATGTAGAGAACCGACAGCGCCCGCGCCGGCGGGCCCGGCAGCGCCGCGCTGGCCGCGGGCTCGCGCCCGGCCGGCAACGCGGGTGACGTCGCCGGCAGGCGCAAGCGAAATTCGCTGCCGCGCTGCGGTTCGCTGTCGACCTCGATGTCGCCGCCCATCAACTCGACGAGGTGGCGCACGATCGTGAGCCCGATGCCGGTGCCTTCGATGCCCTCGCGCTCGGCGCCGAGACGGTTGAACGGCTCGAACAGGTGGGCCCGCTGCTGCGGGCTCAGGCCGCGCCCGCTGTCGCGCACGCGCAGGCACCACGCGGCCGCGCCGCGCAGCGTGCACGGCTCGAACTCGATCCAGACCTGGCCTTGCGGTCGGTTGTACTTGATCGCGTTGCTCAGCAGGTTGGCGAGAATCTGGCGCAGGCGCCGCGGGTCGGCGTCGACCCAGGCCGAGGTGGGCGCGGCGCGCAGCGTGACGCCGGCACGCTCGGCCTGCGCCAGCGACCACTGCAGCACGTCGTCGAGCGCCACCTGCAGCGACACCGCTTCGCGCTCCAGCCGCAGGCTGTTCGACTCGATCGACGCGAGGTCGAGCACATCGTCGATCAGCGCCGTCAGGTGCAGGCCGGCCGAATTGATCTGCTCGATGCGCTGCGCCTGGCTCGGGCTGAGCCGGTCCTGCGGATCGTGCTTCAGCAGCTGGGCAAATCCCACCACGGCGTTCAGCGGCGTGCGCAGCTCGTGACTCATGCGCGACAGGAATTCCGACTTCGCGCGGTTCGCTTGCTCGGCGCTCGCCTTGTCGCGCAGGGCCTGCTCGGCCTGCTGGCGCTCGGTCACGTCGAGGGTCACGCCGTAGACCATGGCCCGGCCGTCGAGGGTTTCGCGCCGCCACCGGTTGGACACCCAGCGCACCGATCCGTCGGGGCGGACGATGCGGAACTCCAGTTGCCGCCCATGCAGCCACGCGTCGTCGGCCTGCTCGCGCTCGCCGCGCACCGCGGCGCGGTCATCGGGGTGAATGATGTGATCCACCACGTGGCCCATCGTCGGCGCGCCGTGTTCGGCCGCCACGCCGAAGATGCTGAACATCTGCTCGTTCCACTCGAGCGCGTCGGTCTCGAGGTCCAGGCTCCACAGGCCGACGCCGGCCGCACGCGTGACGAGGTCGATGCGGCGCTCGTG
>DASXQQ010000318.1:0-13550 GCA_036507085.1 Piscinibacter sp.
CGCCAGGATGTCCTGGCACGGCACCATCACGCCCATGTTCACCACCTCGAAGTTGTTGCACTGGAGGACGACGGTGACGATGTTCTTGCCGATGTCGTGCACGTCGCCCTTGACGGTGGCGATGACGATGCGGCCCTTGGGGCGAGCCTCGCCGCCGGCATCGACCATGGCCCGCTTCTCGGCCTCGATGTAGGGCAGCAGGTGCGCAACCGCCTGCTTCATCACCCGCGCCGACTTGACCACCTGCGGCAGGAACATCTTGCCCTGGCCGAACAGGTCGCCGACGACGTTCATGCCGGCCATCAGCGGGCCCTCGATCACATGCAGCGGGCGGCCGCCCGCGGCCTGGATGCGCTGCCAGACCTCTTCGGTGTCTTCGACGATGAAGTCGTTGATGCCGTGCACCAGCGCGTGGCTCAGCCGCTCGTCGACCGGCTTGGCGCGCCAGGCGAGCTTGGCGCTGTCGTCCTTGGCCGCGCCCTTGGCGCTCTCGGCCACTTCGACGAGCCGCTCGCCGGCGTCGGGGCGGCGATTGAGCACCACATCCTCGACCCGCTCGCGCAGTTCGGGCTCCAGATCGTCGTAGACGCCGACCATGCCAGCGTTGACGATGCCCATGTCCATACCGGCCTGGATCGCGTGGTAGAGGAACACCGTGTGGATCGCCTCGCGCACCGGGTCGTTGCCGCGGAAGCTGAAGCTCACGTTGGACACACCGCCGCTCACCTTCGCGCCGGGCAGGTTCTGCTTGATCCAGCGCGTCGCATTGATGAAGTCGACGGCGTAGTTGTCGTGTTCCTCGATGCCGGTGGCGATCGCGAAGATGTTGGGGTCGAAGATGATGTCCTCGCGCGGGAAGCCGACCTCGTCGACCAGGACGCGGTAAGCGCGTGCGCAGATCTCGGTCTTGCGTTCGTAGGTGTCGGCCTGACCTTTCTCATCGAAGGCCATCACCACCGCGGCGGCGCCGTAGCGGCGCACCAGTTTCGCCTGCTGTTTGAAGGCGTCGACGCCCTCCTTCAGCGAGATCGAGTTGACGATGCCCTTGCCCTGGATGCACTTCAGGCCCGCTTCGATCACCTCCCACTTCGAGCTGTCGATCATGATCGGCACGCGCGCGATCTCGGGCTCGCTGGCGATCAGGTTGAGGAAGCGCACCATCGCGGCCTTGCTGTCGAGCATGGCCTCGTCCATGTTGATGTCGATCACCTGGGCGCCGTTCTCGACCTGCTGGCGCGCCACCGCCAGCGCCTTTTCGAACTCGCCGTTGAGGATCAGCCGGGCGAAGGCCTTGGAGCCGGTGACGTTGGTGCGCTCGCCGATGTTGACGAACAGCGTGCCCTCGCCGATGGCGACGGGCTCGAGGCCCGACAACTTCATCGGCGCGACGGGAAGGGCGGGGGGAACAGCAGCGGTATTCATGGCAGACGGCGTGAGCTGGCGGCCGCGCAACTCACCGCGGCCCGAAGGTCGGGTGAGCGCCGTTGACGAGAGTCGGGCCCAAGCCTGGCAGCCGAGGCGTCCGGGTAGACACGGGGCTGTCGCAGCGCTCCTTGGGCGAAACGCGATTGTACGGGGCAAGCCTCGCACCGTGCCAGCGCCGCGCGGTTCAAGTTGGCGAGCGTTCGGCCGAAATGAAGGACGACGCGGCGTGTGCCGCATCTCGAATTCGCTTGCCCATTTCATGGCCGTCATTCAGTTCCCCGCCACCGTCCTGCGACTCGGTCACCCGGTGCCGATCGCTTTGCGAGACGCCGCCGGCCACCTGCTGCTGGCGCGCGGCACCCTGCTCGAGTCCGAGGCGCAGCGCCAGCAATTGATCGCCCGCGGCCTGTACGTCGACGAGACCGATTCCGACCAGTTCAAGAAGGCATTGGCCGGCAAGCTCGATTCGCTGGTGCGGCAAAACGCCCTGCTCGGCCAGATCGCACGGGCCCAACCCGACGCCCGCGACTGCGCCCCCGCCGCCAACGGCGCGCGCCGTCGCCTCGCCGACCCGATCGCCGCCTGGGGTGGCGTGCTGCTGCGCGCCAGCAGCCTGTTGCACGATCCGCCGCAGGCCGATTTCGCCGGCCGCGTCCAGCGCATCGACGCCGACGTGCTGGAGCTGCTCGACGCCGACCCCGACGCCGCGTTGCTGATGCTGATCCACAGCAGCACCCGCGACACCCACCAGTACAGCGTCACGCACGCGCTGCTGGTGTCGGCGGTGTGCGAGCTGGCGGCACGGCACCTGCGGGCCTGGCCCGCCGACTGGCGTGCCTCCTTGCGCCGCGCGGCACTGACGATGAACCTCGCGATGACGGGGCTGCAGGACCACCTGGCGCTGCAGGACGCGCCGCTGTCGCCGCGCCAGCGCGAGGTCATCGACCACCACGCGGCGCGCGCGGCCGCGCAGATGCGCGAGCTGGGCGTGGCCGACGAGCTGTGGCTGCACGCGGTCGAGCACCACCACGCGTCGCACCCGGGGCCGCTGGCCGCGCTGCCGGCGATGCTGCAGCTCGCCCGCCTGATCCAGCGCGCCGACATCTTCGCGGCGCGCCTGAGCCCGCGCAAGCTGCGCCAGGCGCTGCCGGCCACCGCCGCCGCGAAAGCCGCCTATCTCGACGAGAACCAGCAGGCCGACGAAGCGGGCGCTGCGATCATCAAGGCACTGGGCATTTATCCGCCGGGCAGCTACGTGCGGCTCGCCAGCAGCGAAGTCGCGCTCGTGCTGCGGCGCGGCCGCCGCGCCAACGAACCGCTGGTGGCCAGCGTGATCAGCCGCAACGGCACGCCGCTCGGCGAGCCGGCGGTGCGCGACACCCGCGTGAGGGGCCATGAGATCAGCGGCGGCGTCGCGCCGCACGAGGTGAAGCTGCGACTCAACCTGGAGCGATTGCTGCAGCTTGGTTGAGCAGGTCCGACCAGTCCTGTATCGAAGGAAGCCCTGCTCGCTGTCCACGCTGCCCTTCGATACCTCAGGGCGAACGGTTTCTTCGCATCTCCGCAAGCGGCGCGACGGCCAACACGCTGCGCGACGTGCGACACATGCCGGCCGCAGGCCGGCTCGTCATTCATGCTGGAGCCTCCCTCAGGGAGGGAGGCTGGAGGGAGCCGTCGAACAAGCTGGAGCCCCCTCTCGGAGGGGGCGCGGGGGAGCTGTGCGTTAAGTCATGCCGTCCACAGGACGGCTTCAACGCCCCAACAAAGCCTCACCACCATTCCTTCGCTGAATTCAAGCCGCCAGCAGCGACGTGAACGTCGCCTCGTGCAAGCAGCGCGGCTGGTACTTGCCGACGCGTTGCGCGATCTGCGCGATGTGCTCGGGCGTGGTGCCGCAGCAGCCGCCGGCGATGTTGAGAAAGCCCGCCTTTGCAAACTCCTCGACCAGGCTGCCAGTGATCTCCGGCGTCTCGTCGAAGCCGGTCTCGCTCATCGGATTGGGCAGGCCGGCGTTCGGGTAGCAGCTGATCCAGGTGTCGCCGGCGACCTTGGCGAGCTCCTCGATGTAGGGCCGCATCAGCGTCGCGCCGAGCGCGCAGTTCAGGCCCACGGCGAGCGGCCGCGCGTGACGCACGCTGTGCCAGAACGCACTCACCGTCTGGCCCGACAGGATGCGCCCGGAGGCGTCGGTCACGGTGCCGGAAATGATGACCGGCAGGCGCTCGCCGCTGGCTTCCATCAGCTCGTCGAGGGCGAAGATCGCGGCCTTGGCGTTGAGCGTGTCGAAGATGGTCTCGACCAGGAACAGGTCGACGCCGCCTTCGAGCAGGCCGGCAGCTTGCTCGAGGTAGGCGGCCTTCAGTTCGTCGAACGTCACGTTGCGCGCCGCCGGATCGTTGACGTCGGGGCTGATGCTCGCGGTGCGCGGCGTGGGGCCGAGCGCGCCGGCGGCAAAGCGCGTCTTGTCGGGCGTGCTGTAGCGATCGCAGGCCTCGCGCGCGAGGCGCGCCGCCGCCACGTTCATCTCGCGCGCGACGTGGGCGAGACCGTAGTCCTCCTGCGCCACCGAGGTCGCGCCGAAGGTGTTGGTCTCGATGATGTCGGCGCCGGCCGCGAGGTACTGCTCGTGGATCTCGCGGATCACGTCGGGGCGGGTGAACTGCAGCAGCTCGTTGTTGCCCTTCAGGTCCTTAGCATGGTCCTGGAAGCGCGCGCCACGGTAGTCGGCCTCGCCGAGCTTGTAGCGCTGGATCATCGTGCCCATCGCGCCGTCGAGGATGACGATGCGTTCGCGCAGGATGTCGGGCAAGCGGGCGGCTCGGGTGTAGGCGGGGGCGTTCATGCCGCCATTGTAGGAAACGCTGGCGTTTCAGCGAAGGCTCATGTCGCAAAGCGATGTGATGCCGGAGCTAAAGGATCAATGCAGGAAGCCGATGCCGCGGCGCTGCCGCACCTCGGGCTTCACGCGGTGCTCCGCTTCCAGCTGCGACAGGAATTCGTCGGGCTCGAAGGGCTCGCCGAGCACGTCGGTCTGGCGCTTCACCGCGGCGAAGTCGCCGAGCGCCAGCGAATCGAGTTGGCGCAAGCGCTCACGCCGCTCGTCGGTCAGGCCGGCGGCGTCACCGCCCAGCGCCTCGGCGACGAACATCGCCTCGCGCTGCTCGGCGGTCAGCGGCTTGAAGCGGATCTTGAAGGTGAAGCGGCGCAGCGCGGCTTCGTCGAGCTCGTCGAACAGGTTGGTGGTGCAGATGAACACGCCGGCGTGGCGCTCCATGCCCTGCAGCATCTCGTTGACTTCGCTGACCTCGTAGTTGCGCTCGGCCAGGCGCCGGCTGCGCAGGAAGCTGTCGGCCTCGTCGAGCAGCAGCACCGCCTCTTCGGTCTGCGCCTCGTCGAACATCGCCGCCATGTTCTGCTCGGTCTCGCCGACGTACTTGCTGACGATGTCGGAGGCCTGGCGGATCATCAGCGGACGCTGCAGCTGCTGCGCGATGTACTCGGCCAGCGCCGTCTTGCCGCTGCCCGGCGGGCCGTGGAAGCACAGCGTGCCGAAGCCCTTGCGGCGCAGTGCCTCGACGATCTTCGGCACCTCGAAATGCGATTCGGTGTTGATCAGCGCCAGGTCATAGGCGGTGACCATCGGCCGCGCGCCGCGGCCGGCGGCGTTGCCGAGCGCCTTATCGGCGTTGCCGATCTGCCGTTCGATCAGCGCCTCGACGGCGCCCGCCTCGCCCGCCAGCCGCGCGAACTTGACCGCGGTGCGCACCTGCGCCGGCGTGAGGCCCTTGCGCTCAGCGAGCTTGGCGGCAAAGCCCTCGGACACCTGCACGCCCGCGAGCGCCCGCGTGACCAGCGCCTCGCGCGCGCCCGGCGGCGGGCTCTTCAGCTCGAGGTGGTACTGGAAGCGGCGGCGAAACGCCGGGTCGATCTGTTCGATGCGGTTGGTGACCCAGATAACCGGCACCGGATTGGTCTCGAGGATCTGGTTGACCCAGGCCTTGCCGCTGACGCTGCCCGACAGCGCGCCGTCGCCGGTATCGAGCCGCGCCATCAGCTGCGCCGCGTCGGTGGAGATCGGCGGGAACACGTCTTCGACCTCGTCGAATAGCAGCGCGACGTTGTGGCCGCCCTTCAGGAACACCTGGCTGATCTGCAGCGAGCGGTAGCGGTCGCGACCGGACAGCGAGTTGCCGTCGCGGTCGGCGTACTCGACCTCGTAGAGCTCGAGCCCCGCGGCCTGCGCGGCCACTTTCGCGAGCTCGGTCTTGCCGGTGCCGGGCGGGCCGTAGAGCAGCACATTGACGCCGGGTTCCTTGTGCGTCACCGCGTTGCGCAGCAGCGCGGTCAGCACCTTCTGGTCGTCGCCGACGAAATGGAAATCCTCCGGCGCGAGCTCGCTGCGCGTGGCCGGCCGGGTGAACACCGCCATCAGGTCCGACGGGCCTTCGTACTGGCGCATCAGCACCGGCGGCAACTGCTCGCTGACCTTCATCAGGTCGGCGAGGTCGGTGATGTTGTGCTCGGAGATCAGGTTCTCGACCATGCCGATGCGCTCGAGCCGCGAGCCGGCGCGCAGCGCTTCGGCGACCTCGGTCTCGTTGACGCCGGCGACGGTGGCGATCGCCGCGTAGGCCTCTTGCGCGTTCGACACCTTGAACTCGACCAGCAGGCCGCGCAGGTCGCGCTGGTAGCGCGCGAGCGTGCCGTACAGCAGCAGCGCGCGCTCGGCCGGGTTCAACTGAAGCAGGCCGGCGAGCGCGTCGATGTTCTTCTCGACCAGCGTCGATTCCTTCTTCAGGCTGCGGTCCAGCCAGTCGGCGGTCGCGCCGAGCACCGCCAGCAGATCCTTCGGCGCGTCCTTGATGTACTCGTCGACATAGAAGAACAGCGTCGCTTCTTCGTAGGGCCCGCGCCAGCCGCCGTGGCGCTCCATGAAGACCTCGTGGCTCAGCGACTCGTGGCCGCGCCATTGCTCGTTGCCGCGGCAGCGGTTGGCGAGGAATTCGCGAAAGCGCGCCAGCACCGAGACCGGCCACACCAGATGGCGCCCGGTCAGCGACAGCAGGCTGTTCCAGTCGCGCCGCAGGTTGAAGCGTCCGACGTGACGCATGGTCAGCGTCAGCACGAACTGCGAACACATGCGGTCGAGCACCGGCGCCTCTTTCAGGCCGGGAGACAGCACCACGCGCGCGTCGCTCAGACTCTTGACCATGTGCACCTCCTGCAGGGAGACACTGCGAAGCATCTTGGCGCAGCGCACGCCAAGCAGCAAGCCCCTTTTACAGCGGGCCGGCGCGGGGTGAACTCACGAGGGATGGGCTTCCGTGAACGACGCCACGGACGCTGTGCACGCGCAGCGCTTCACAGCGGCGCGCGCAGAGAATTTGCTTCAGTGCAGCACGACGGGCTGGTGCATCAGCGAGGTGAAGCGAGCGAGGTATTCGTCGATCTCTTCTTCGGACGGTTCGGTCTCGATCAAGGCCTCGACGCCCTCCTTGAAGCTTTGCGCGAGCGCACCGTCGATGAAGATTTCCTTGCGCGCGAACTTGTCGACGATTTCGTAGCCGCCGCGGCTCGGGCTGTCGGCACTTCCCCCGATGGACGCGTCAGCGGTCATGTCGAACATGACCACCGCATAACTGTCCGAGTTGTAGAGCATTTGCATGAGAACTCCTCTGTGGGGGAAGCTGAGTTCTACAACGCAAATTTCAAGCCCGGCGACTACCGCCGCGGCGATTTCCCCGCGCTCAGGGGGGAGATTGCAACTCGCGCAGCACCAGCTCCAGGGCGTCTCCATTGGGCGGTGCGGCCAGCTTGGCGCGCACCGGCAGGTACTGGCGCGCCGGATCGAGCCAGACCTCGACCTGGGTGTCGTAAGGCTTGCGTGGCTCGCGTGTAAATTTGACTGCATTCACCGGCCCCGCGTCGGTGCTGATGCGCTCGCGAGCGACAAACCGGAATACCCACACGTCGGCATCGCCGCGCGCGCCCGAGACGAAAAACACCACCTTGCCGCCCGGCGCCAGCCGCTGCGGCTCGGCGCTGGCGACGGCGGCGAGCTGGATCATCCAGCTCAGCCGGTCCTGCGCGCCGGCGAGCAGCGGGTATTCGTTGGACGGTCCGGAGTAAGTGATCTTGCCGCGCTCGCGCTGGAAGTTGGCCGCCTGCACGCCGCCGCGAAGGCGCTGGTCGGTGTAGCGCACCGGCGCGATGCCGGCTTCGTCGAACCCGCCCTGGCTGGTCTGGGTGAGGATGCTGAGGCCGGCGACGCGGCCCTCGAGGCGCAACTCGTAGCGGTGGCCCGCCGGGCGCCAGCTGAGCTCGCCGCTGCCGCTGAGCATGCCGCGCTTCAAGTCATAGCGCAGCGTCGCCGGCGGCGGCATGCGTGTGCGGTACAGCGGCGGCGCCTCGCTCGCGGGGGCCGGCCGGGGCGTGGCGCCGGCCGCGGCGACGAGGTAGGTGGCCTCGATCGGCGGCGAGTCCGCTTCGGGCGTCGCTGCGGCAGGCGCGGCGGCATCGGCCAACGCGATCGGCTCGGCGAGGGGTGTGGCGGCCGGCGCGCGCAGCTTGCGGCGCAGCGGCGCGGGCCGCGGCGCGACGGCGACCGCGGGCGGCGGCGACTCGACAGCGAGCACGACCGGCGCGGCCGCAGCCGGCGCGAGGCTGCGCACTTCGAGCGGCGCCGTGCGCACCGGCCGCGGCGCGCGCTCGGTCACGCCGAACGGCAGGCCGGCCAGCAGCAGACCATGCAGCGCGGCGATCGCCGCCACCAGCGCCAGCCAAACCCGCGGGCGCGGGCGCAGCGACTGGGGTTCGGAAAGCTCGTCCACAAGCATCGACAATGAAGGGTCTTGGAAACACCCGGGCGGTTTGCGCCCACCGACCCATGAAACTCGCAAGCGTCAAGGATGGATCGCGCGACGGCCAACTGGTTGTCGTCTCGCGCGACCTGAGCACGGCCCATTATGCGACCGGCATCGCGACCCGGCTGCAACAGGTGATGGACGACTGGAACTTCCTGTCACCGCAGCTCGAGGACCTGAGCCAGACGCTGAACCAGGGCAAGTCGCGCCATGCCTTCGCCTTCGATCCTCGCCAGTGCATGGCGCCGCTGCCGCGCGCCTACCAGTGGGCCGACGGTTCGGCCTACCTCAACCATGTGGAGCTGGTGCGCAAGGCGCGCAACGCCGAGATGCCCGAAAGCTTCTACACCGACCCCTTGATGTACCAGGGCGGCAGCGACGACTTTCTGGGACCGTGCGACGACATCGTCTGCGCCAGTGAAGCGCACGGCATCGACTTCGAATCCGAGGTCGCGGTGATCACCGGTGATGTGTCCATGGGCGCCACGCCCGACGCCGCGCTCGAAAGCATCCGACTGCTGATGCTCGCCAACGACGTGAGCCTGCGCAACCTGATCCCCGCCGAGCTCGCCAAGGGATTCGGCTTCTTCCAGAGCAAGCCGGCGACCGCGTTCAGCCCGGTCGCGGTGACGCCCGATGAACTCGGCCCGCCCTGGCAGGGCGGGCGGGTGCACCTGAAGCTCGAATCGGTGTGGAACGGCCAGCGCGTGGGCCTGTGCGACGCCGGCCCGGAAATGACCTTCCACTTCGGCCAGCTGATCGCCCACATCGCGAAGACGCGCAACGTTCGCGCCGGCAGCATCGTCGGCAGCGGCACCGTCAGCAACAAGGACTGGACCCATGGCGTTTCGTGCATCGCCGAGAAGCGCGCGATCGAGACCATCGAGTCGGGCGCGCCGAAGACGGAATTCATGAAGGTCGGCGACACCATCCGCATCGAAATGAAAGGCGGCGACGGGATGAGCGTGTTCGGCGCGATCGAGCAGCGGGTGGCCCAACGGGCCTGAGCTCGGTCGTCCCGCGTCACCATCATGAGCGCCGCGCCGGGCCGCCCCAAGCAAGCTCACCCCAGGGGCCACGAAGGGGCCCCTTCGTGGCCCTTGGGGCGGGCGCGGTACCCCGCGACCTGGGGGCCGACATGAGCCACGAACTCCCCGGTTCCTTCAAGATCGTCACCGGCTGGCTGCTGCTCGGCCTCGCGGTCTTTCTCGGCATCCAGTGGTGGTTGCGCGAGCAGCAGCAGACCCGCTTTCATGTCGAATCGGGCGTGATCGAAATCCAGCGCGGCAGCGACGGCCACTATCACTGGCCGGGCACGATCAACGGCCACGCGGTCGACTTCCTCGTCGACACCGGCGCCAGCGGCACCGCGATCCCCGCCGCGCTGGCGCGCGAGCTGCGGCTCACGATGACCGGCGAGGTGGAGTCGAACACCGCCGGCGGCGTGGTGCACGGCCAGGAGACGCGCGCCGACGTGACGCTGCAAGGCGGCGTGCACGCCGAACGCCTGCGCATCACCGCGCTGCCCGGACTGGACGCGCCGCTGCTCGGCATGAACGTGCTGGGCCGCCTGCATTGGCGGCAGCGCGACGGCCTGCTAACGATCGAGCTCGGGTCTTCATCTTCACACTGACATGCGCAAATCCTTCCGCCTCGTCGCACTGCTGTTTGTCGCCTGCCTGGGTGCGAGCCTCAACGGCTTCGCGCAGACGCCGGCGAGCTGCCCGCCCGCCGCGCAAAGCCTGACGCCGCAGCAGACCCAGGCCGGCCTGCAGTCCGCGCGCGACCGCGGCTTGCTGTGGCGCATCCGCAAGGACGGGCACGCCTCGTACCTCTACGGCACGGTGCATGTGGCGACCGTCGACTGGGTATTTCCCGGACCGACGCTCATGCGCGCGGTGCGCGCGAGCGACGTGGTCGCGGTCGAGCTCGACCTGCTCGACCCGGACATCCTGCGGCGGCTGCGTGCCGGCATGGCGCCGAAGGCCGATCGCGCGCTGCCGCCCGCGCTCGCCGAACGGCTGCGCGCGCAGCTGCAGGCGGCTTGCCTGCCCGATGCGTTGACGAGCGCGATGTCACCCGAGATGCTGGCCACGACGCTGGTCGTCATGGCGGCGCGCACCGACGGGCTCGATCCGGCCTACGGCATCGACCTCGTCATCGCCGGCCTGGCCCACGGCCTGCACAAGCCGGTGGCGTCGCTGGAGACGCCCGAGCGCCAGCTCGACGTGCTGCAAGGCCGCAACCGCGAAGAGACGCAGGCCATCGTCGAGCAGGCGCTGGCCGAGCTCGAAAGCGGCAAGGCGCGGCCGATGCTCGTGCGCCTGGCCCGCTTGTGGGCCGACAGCCGCTTCGCCGAACTCGAGCGCTATGCGCAATGGTGCGATTGCCTGAACAGCGCCGACGAGCGCGCGATGCACCGGCGGCTGCTCGACGAGCGCAACCCGGCGCTGGCCGCGCAGATCGACGCGCTGCATGCGAGCGGCAAGTCGGTTTTCGCCGCGGTCGGCAGCCTGCACATGATCGGCCACAACGGCCTGCCGGCGCTGCTCGCCCAACGCGGCTACCAGGTTGAGCGCGTGGAGTTCAAGCCGTGAACACGACCGTTCCTTGGCCCGCGCATGCACAATCGTCTTCACAACATCAGCCCGAAGGAGACCCCATGGCCGACGCCCCCAGCTTCACCAAGCTCGTACCCGGATTCGACTTCCTGCAGGGGCTGGTGAAGAACGCCGGCTCGGCGCTGCCGAACATCGGCCAGTGGGTGGCGCCGACGCTGAACCCCGAGGAGCTGGAAAAGCGCATCGAGGAATTGCGCACGGTGCAGTTCTGGCTGGAACAGAACGCGCGCATGCTCGGCGCGACGATTCAGGCGCTCGAAGTGCAGCGCATGACGCTGTCGACGCTGAAGACGATGAACGTGCAGATGGAGGACCTGCGCGAGTCGCTGCAGATCCGCATGCCGCGCGCAGCGGCCCAGGCCGCCCCGGATGGTGGGGCGGCCGAGCGTTCCGCGCAACCCGGGCCCAAGCGCGCTGCCAAGTCGGGCGCAGCGAAGGCGCCGCCGCCCGCACCGGTCGTCGACCCGATGCAATGGTGGGGCGCGCTGACCAAGCAGTTCAGCCAGCTCGCCGCGAGCGCGTTGAAGGACAGCGCCACCGACGCGGCGAAGAACCTCGCCGGCACGATGATCAAGCAGAGCGTCGATGCCGCCGGGCAAACCTTGAAGAAGGCCGCGTCCGTGCCGGGCAAGGTGGTGCGCAAGACCGCCGCCGCCGCGCCGCGCAAGAAAACCCCTCGCGCATGAGGTAGCGCGGCTGCGTCACACTCGCTGGAGGCCGGACAAGGCAATGAAGCTGTTTCTCCACGCCCACGCAACCCATCCCGACTGGCGCATCGCACTGGCGCTGGCCGGCGCGCAGCTCGAGGCCCTGCGCGGCACGGCCGATCATGCCGGCGAGACGACGCTCGGCTGGGTCTATCTCACCGACCATTACGCGGCCGACGCGCAGGCGCTGCTCGCCGAGTTGCGCGCGCGCTGGCCCGGCGTCGCCTGGGTCGGCACGGTCGGTGTGGGCGTGGCCGCCAACGGCGTCGAATACTTCGACGAGCCCGGGCTCGCGTTGATGCTCGGCGACCTGCCGCGCGAGCAATTTCGCGTCTTCTCGGGTGCGCAGCCGCTGCTCGGCTTCGAGGCCGCAACGGCGCAGATCCACGCCGACCCGGTGACGCCGGATCTCGGCGAGCTGATCGCCGAGATGGCCGAGCGCACGTCCACCGGCTACCTGTTCGGCGGGCTCGCGTCGGCGCGCAACCGTACGCTGCACATCGCCGACGGCGTGTTCCAAGGCGGCCTGTCGGGCGTCGCGTTTGCACCCGAGGTGGCGCTGGTGTCGCGGGTGACGCAAGGCTGCCAGCCGGTCGGGCCGGTGCGAGTGATCACCGCCGCCGAGCGCAACGTGGTCGTCGCGCTCGACGGCGAACCCGCCCTCGACTGCCTGCTGCGCGACCTGGCGCTCGACGGCGTGGAGCCGCGCGAAGCGCTGCCGCGCTTGCGCGAAACGCTGGTGGGCCTGAGCGAACGGCACGAGGACGCGCTCGCACGCCCCGGCCAGTTCGGCGGCGACACCCGGGTGCGTCACCTGGTCGGGCTCGACCCCGGGCGACGCGGCGTCGCGATCGGCGACAACGCGGTCGCGGGCCAGCGCCTGGCCTTTTGCAGCCGCAACGTCGACGCCGCGCGGCGCGACCTGGTGCGCATCTGCAGCGAGATCCGCGAAGAGCTGGAACCCGAGACGCTGCCGCTCGCCACCGCGCTGGCGCTGCAGGGCAGCGAGGCCGAGCGTGCGCCGCACCCGGCGCGGCGCGTGGCCGGCGCCGTCTACGTGAGCTGCGCTGGCCGCGGCGGTCCGCACTTCGGCGCGCCCTCGGCCGAGCTCGCGGTGGTGCGCCACGCGCTCGGCGACGTGCCGCTGGTCGGCTTCTTCGCCAACGGCGAGATCGCGCGCCACCACCTCTACGGCTACACCGGCGTGCTGACGGTGTTCCTCGGCGGCGCCTGAACCGCTCGGGCTCGATGGCCGGCCAGCGCATTCCGCCGATCCAGTGTCTGCTCAGCTTCGAGGCGCTGGCCCGCCTGCGCAGCGTGAGCCAGGCGGGCGAGGAGTTGAACGTCACCCCGAGCGCGGTCAGCCACCGCATCCGCCAGCTCGAAACCCAGCTGCGGCGCAAGCTGTTCGCGCGCGCCGACTTCAGCCTCACCGCCGACGGCGCGGCCTACCTCGCGCAGGTGCGGCCGGCGCTGAAGGCGCTCGCGCAGGCGCCGGGCGCGAGCAGCGACCCGGGCGTGACCCAGCTGCGCCTGGCGGTGACGCCGACCTTCTCGCGCGAGATCCTGCTGCCGCGGCTGGCGCTGTTTCGTCATGCCTACCCGGAGGTCGAGCTGATCCTGCAGGTCTCGATTCCGCTGCTCAACGTGACGGCGGAAGACGCCGACCTCGAGATCCGCTTCGGCGCCGGCGGCTACAGCGGCGTCGAGGAGCTGCGCATCCTGTCCGACGAGGTGTTCCCGGCGTGCAGCCCGGAGTACCTGCATGAGTTCGGCCCGTTCGACGGCTTCGCCAGCGCCGAGTCGGTCGCCCGCGCGCGCCTGATCCGCAGCCCGCTGGAGCCCTGGCGAACCTGGTTCGACGCCTGCGGCATCGACTTGCCGGAGCCGCGCGAAGGCTCGCAGTTCAACGACGTGGGCCTGATGCTCGACGC
>DASXQQ010000319.1:0-7259 GCA_036507085.1 Piscinibacter sp.
CACCGGGAAGGTCACGCCGAGCTTGGACGCGACCTCGGCCGCCTTGCGCGCGTCGTCGTCGACATTGACGCCCAGCAGCACGAAGCCCGACGCGCGGTACTTGTCGTAGAGCCGGTTCAGGTGCGGCATCTCCTGGCGGCACGGGCCGCACCAGGTCGCCCAGAAGTTCACCAGCACGACCCGGCCGCGCTGTTCCTTCAGGCGCAGGTTGGGCCCGCCCATGCTGCGCAAGGTGAAGTCGGGCGCGAGCGTCGTCGGCACGACGGCGGGCACCGACGCGGTCGCGAAGACCGCCAGCGCCGCGCCGAGGGCGACGCGACGAAGAAGATTGGGCCAGGTCGTACGCATCCGTTGCTCCGCCATCAGAAGAAGAACGTGAGGCCGCCGGTCAGCTCGAGGTTTTGCGTGCTCTGGCGCTTGCCGAGCAGGTCGAGCGAGAAGACGTGGTCGCGCATGTCGACCTGCAGCGCCCAGCGGTCTGCGAGCAGCAGCCGCGTGCCCAGCCCGAAGTTCACCGTCTGGCGGCGCTGCTGGTTGAAGTTGGTGCTGCCGACGCCGCCGATCAGGTAGATGGAGGTGGCCTTCGCGCGCTTGCTGCCGATGAACACCTCGCCCGGCAGCACGTTGAAGCCGGCCGACAGGTTGTAGTACTTCAGCGTTTCCTTCTTGTCGGCGAAGACGCCGCCCGGCAGCACCTGCCGGAACGATTCGTCGCTGACCTGGGTCTGCGCGTAGACGGCCTCGACGAAGATGTCTTCGCTGATGTGATAGCCGAGGCGCAGGCCGTTGACCCAGCTCGCGCCGAAGTTCTGCGTCGCATAGGTGCCGGTGAAGACACCGAGCTCGAAGTCCTTGGACGGGAAGCGCGGCAGCTTGAGCTCGCGCCGCTCGACCTGCGGCACGATGACCTGCTCGTTCGCCGGCTTCTGGTCCTGGGCCGCCGCCGCCATCGACACGGTTGCGAGCAGCGCGAGGGCGATTGTTCTGATGTGCATGGGTTGCTCGTGAGCCGTTAGAAGAAGAACGAGAGTCCGGCCGTGAACGCGCGGTATTCACTCGAGCGCGTGTCCGCGATGAAGGCGGTGTAGATCGAGTAGTCGGCCCGCATGACGAAGCGGTCGGTCAGGTGGTAGCGCACGCCGACGGTGGCGTTCGCAAGCTTGGCGTCGGTCGGCGTCGCACCCACCAGGCTCAGGTTCGGAATGTTCCTGAACTTGCCGAAGCCGATGCCGAAGAACGGCGACAGTCGCCGGTCCGACCACGGCTCCGAGTGCAGGTTCAGGTGCCAGAAGTCGGTGCCGGAAAACACGCCCTGCACCTGGCCGAGCGTGCCCTCGAGCGCGATCGTGTCGGCGAGCTTGTAGCTGGTCCACAGCTTGAGCATCGGCTCCGACTTGAATCGGCCCCACGACGCGCCGAGCTCGACGCGGCGCGTCAGGTAGTCGTCGAGCATCAGGTCGCGGAAGGTCTTCTTGCCGCCGGCCGCCGTCAAGGTGCTCTCGAGTTGCCGTCGATGGACCCAGCCTTGCTTGCCGCCCGCCGTGCGCACCTTGTACCAATCGGTGTGGCGCAGCTCGATGACGATCCATTCGTCGCGCGCCGCGACGAAGAACACCGGGTAGCCGCGACCCGGCCCGGTGTGCAGCTCGAGGTAGGGGTCGGTAACCTGCAGGCGCTCGGCGTCGGCATCGGCATCCGCGGCGCGCGCCGGCGCGGCAACCATCGCGCCCGCGATCACGCAGGCGGCGAGCCCGCAGCGAACGAGCAGCCGGCTCATTGGGTATTGCACGTACCGGTCGCCGGATCGGCCGGGGTGAACATGCTGTAGGTCGCGACGCTGAACTCGTCCTGGCCCAGCGGCGCCGGATGGCTGATCCAGTACTGGATCAGCTTGACGTTCGGGTCCTGGTCGTTCGCGAAGATCAGGCCGCCGCCGTGCAGTACGTTGAGCAGCAGCGGCTTGGCGAGCAAGCGGCTTTGCGTCGTCGAGCCGAGCACGACCTCGCCCTGGGCCGAATAGAAGTTCTTGTACATGTCGCTGGCGCGGATGACGTCGGGCGTGTTGGCCGGATCGGCGAGGTCCAGTGGCTGCGCCGACGGCACGACCCGAAACGCGCCGCCGGTGCCGGTGGCGTTGTCGTGGCAGCCGGAGCCGGCGCAGGTGTTGGTCGAGGTGACGCCGTTCACCGTGATCGGCAGTTGCGCGATCAGGATCGGGTTGATGCACTTCTGGAAGTAGGCGAAGGCCAGGCGCTGCCCCGACGCCCCGGTGGGGTTGCTCACCAGCGGCGGGTTGCCGAGCGGGTTCGAGCCCGAGCCGCCGCAGCTCGCGAGCGCCAACACGATGCCGCACAGGGCGCCGAGCCGGGAAAGATGCAAGAACCTCATGCCGTCTAACACCCTCCGGCGATCCAGTTGAAGATCGCGTTGTAGTTCGTGCTCCCCGGCGCCAGCACCGGCGTTGTCTGGCCGATCGCGCCCGACGGGTGCGGCACCGTCGACGGCTTGCTCAGCAGGAAGTTAGACGCCGGATTGCAGGTGTCGCTGATCATCGTCAGCGTGACGTTGAAGTCGCCGTCCGGATCGCCGGTGAGCACGAAGCGGTTGCGGCGGAAGCTCGTGCCCGCGGGCGTGGCGGTGCTGCCCACCGCCTGGTGGCAACCGGCCGCACAGGTCGTGCGCAGGATCGGGAACACCTGGGCGGTGAACGTGGTCTGGTTCAGCGTGGTGATCGTGCGCACGCCGCTGGCCCCGTTGAACGGGTCGTTGTAGTACTTGCCGCCGAGGTCGATCCATTCCGCGACCAGGCGCTTCTCCGCCGGATTCAGCAGCGTCGCATGGTTGGGCGCCGAGGCGGGCGGGCTCGGATGCGCGACCCGCGCACCGCTGTCGGCCATCAGGTTCTGGCCGGACAGGATTTCCGCGAGGCGGCTCTTGCGCGTGAGGCCCAGCGCGTCGCCTTCGCTGGCCATCGTGTCCACGAGCGCCGGCTGGCGCACCACCACCGGCACGCCTTCTTCGATGCGCGTCACCGGCAGGCCGGTGGCGGCATCGATGACCGGGTCGCCGATCATCAAGCGCTCATAGGACGCGAGGCGGCCGGTGCCGGCGAGCGTCGCGCTCAGGTCGAGCTTGGCCGGGTCGCTGTGGCAGGCGGTGCAGGTGTTCGCGCCGCGGTTGCGCGTCCACAGCGGCTGGATGTGCTCGGGGTAGTTGACGATGCCGTTGCTCGGCACGGCGGTGGCCAGATCGTCGGCCGCATTCGCGTTGCCGCTGTAGCGGATCGCGATCGAGGCGCGCGCCGTCACGCCGCTCTGGCTGGTGTCGGCCCAGACATCGGTGTAGAGCATGTCGGCGGTCAGGCTCAGCAACGTCGGATCGAGCCGGGCGCGCGTGGCCGCCATCGTCTCGCCGGACTGGTGCGCGCTCGCGAGCGCCGTGCGCAGCGCCGCCGGGAGGGTGTTGACGACCGCGCCCGAATTGAGCGCGCCGCCGCGGCGCGGGCTGTGGCAGCCGTCGCAGGTCCGGCGTTCGCCCGGTCGCACCTGGATCCAGTTGGTGTGCGTCTGGAAGGCGCGGCCCTGCGCATCGACCACCGCCAGCGCAATCGGCACATCGGCCGGGACCGCGAGCTTGAACGAGCCGTCGGGCTCGATCGGGGCGTAGCCGAGGATTTGCTGCATCTCGAATTCGGTTTCGCCGATCGCGCTGCGCAGACCCATCGTGCTCGACGGCGGCGCCACCGCGCGCACCGCGCGCACGAAGCGCGCCGGCGCGCAGCCGTAGGCCGGGTCGGCCGGGTTCTTGATGCGCGCCAGGTCGGCCACCAGCGGCCGCGTGTCGAGCGCATCGGTCGGCGCGGTCTTGGCGATCGCGGTGCTGCAGCCCGCGGCGAGATCGGCGGCGCCGAGCACCGCGTCGCCCATGCGGCCGAGGCCGTCGGTGTCGTAGACGCTGCGCACTTCGAGCAGGCCGAGGCCTTGCTGCGCGAGGCTCGTGTCGACAGGGGTCGGATCGGTCGCGTTCGGCTCGGTGCGCGGCTGCAGCGGGATCGGGTCGGTGTACATGAAGCCCGCGGGCGGCGCCGCGACGATGAGCCAGGTCTGCTGCGCCGGATCGAACATGTAGATCGCATACGCCGGTGGCACGTTGTCCTGCACCGTGTCGGCCGCGGCGTCGGCAGCGAGGCGGTTCTCGTCGGCCAGGCGCGTGAGCTCGTCGTTCGTCAGGGTGGCGCAGGCGACGACCACGCCGTTGCGCGTGACCTCGCAGGGCTTGTAGGCGAGCAGCACGCGGTTGGTGCCGTCCCACAGCGGGTACGGCGTGGTGACGCGCCCATAGGTCGAGAGGCCGCCGCCGATGTTCAGCGGCTGCTGGGTCACCTGCTGCTGGCCGCCCTGGGTCGGCACACTCGCGTTGGCGGGGGTGTTCTGCTCCGAATAGTTGGCCGCGTCGATGAACACCAGCGCCCCGCCTTCATGGGTGCGCGACAGCGGCATCAGGTCCGATGCGAGGAAGCCCTTGTAGAGGCCGCTCGGGTCCATGTCGCGCGGGTGCAGGAAGCTGTTGCCTTCGCTGTGCGCGCCGTAGAGGACGAACAGGTCGGTGCCGTCGGGCTTGGCGCGAAAGACCTTGAAGTGGTTGCGCCCGCCGACGTGGTCCCAGCGCGAGAACATGATGTCGCCGTTGGGCCGCACCACCGGATTGCGGTCGTGGCTCTGGTTGAACGAGATCTGCGCGATGCTCTGGCCGTCGGCATCCATCGTGTGCAGGTTGAACACCCGCTCGCGCTCGTATTCGTCGAGCGCGTAATAGGTCTGCCCGAGCGCCTGGTTGATCCTCGACTTGGTCTGGCGATTCGAGCTGAAGATGAATCCGCGGCCCGCCGGCAGGTAGGCCGGATCGACGTCGTCGTCCTGCGCCGAGTTCGTCAGGCGCCGGAACGTGCCGCCGGTGAGCCCGCCGGTGCTCATGTCGTATTCCCAGACGTTCCAGCGGCCGGTGCACGCGGGCTGGCCACCGATGGTCGCGGTGTTCGCCGCCGGGCAGCGCATCGAGAAGATGATCTTCTTGCCGTCGTAGGAGACTTCCGGGTCCGACGCGTCGCCCGCACCTTGCGTGAAGGGCGCGGTGATGTTGTGCTCGGGCGCGCTGGGCGACGACTTCTCGCGGATGATCAGGTCGCCGCCGGTGCCGCCGGGTGCGCCGTTGGTCGGATTCATGCTGATCGTATTGGGCCGCTTCACGTAGGCGAGCGCCACGTCGCCCGCCACCGTGACCGTGCCCGAGTCGCTGGAACTGCCGCTGCCGCAACCGGCGAGCGCCGTCGCCAGCGCCGCCATCGCGAGCGCGAATGCGCCCCTTCCGTCAAGCTTGTTCATGTTGCCTCCTGAGTCCTCATTGGCGGGTTTTCGCCGCACCGCAGCTCAACCCGGACGAGTAATGCAAGACACCGGCAGCGTCGACGACCACGGCGTCGACGCCGGGCTGCGACTCGACGAGCCGCATGCCTTTGTCCAGGCCCATCACGAACACGCTCTTCGACAGGGCTTCGCTGGTGAGCCCGTCGGGGGCGAGGATGGTCACGCTGTGCACGCTGCTCGGCGATCGGCCGGTTCGCGGATCGATGAGGTGGTGGCAGCGCACGCCGTCGGATTCGAAGTAGCGCTCGTAGTCGCCGGAGGTGGAGATCGCGGCGTCTTCGAGCGGCAGCACCGCGACCACCTCGCCGGGGCGGCGCGGATGGCGCACGCCGATCGTCCACGGACGCCCGCGGCGATCGCCGAGCACGCGGCTGTCGCCGCCGGCGCTGACGAAGGCGTGGCGGATGCCGCGCTGTTCGAGGATCGCCGCGGCGTTGTCCACCGCATGGCCCTTGGCGAAGCCGCCGAGATCGATACGCACGCCCGCGCGCGCGAAGCGCACGCTGCGCGCCTGGGCGTCGAGGATCAGATGGCGGTGGCCGATGGCGGCACGTGCCTGCGCGAGCGCGTCGTCGCTCGGCTTGATGCGCTGCCGATAGTCGTAGAGGTGGCCGGCGCTCGCGTAGGTGATGTCGAACGCGCCGCCGGAGAGTTCGGAGAATCGATGTGCGCGCGCGAGCAGCCGCAGCATTTCTTCGCTGACGGTCACCGGCTTCGCCGCGGCGTCGCGGTTGATGCGCGACAGCTCGGAGTCGGGCTTGAACGGGCTCATCGCGCGGTCGATGCGGTGCATCTCGGCCATCACCGCCGCGATGGCGGCCTCACCGCCGGCGCGATCGTCGGCCCACAGCTCGACCCGCACCGAGGTCCCCATGATGGCTTCCTCGCGGCTGATCCAGTCGCCACGCGCAGCCCGCCGATCGAAGCCGGGGACGAAGCCGACGCTGCGTTGGCGAGCGTCCGATGTGCCGAACCACATGGAGATCCTCCGGTTCGTTGTTTCTTGATTCACGCGATGTCCGTGACGGCGGCGCCACACGCAGGTCATGTGCCCGGCGCTTCGGGCCGCGCGGCGCGCTGAAAAACGTCACTAGTTGGCAGTTGCTCGGCTCGCCGGCGACCGTAGCGCGGACGACAGCGACTCTTTTTGCTCGCGTTTGCGAGGAGATGCGTCAGATGTGTGTAAGGGCAACCGCAGCGCGGCACTTGGATGACGGCCCGAGTCTTGCTGCCGTTGTCGACTTCGCCTCTCTGAGTTGAAGCCCTCTTGTTGCAGCCCCACGCCGCATCGCACGCCACCGCGCCGCGCCTGAGCGCGGTCGACCTCGCTTGCCGGCGCGGCAATCGGCTGCTCTTTCACGCGCTCGATTTCGAACTGCATGCCGAGCAGATCGTCTGGGTGCGGGGGCAGAACGGCCGAGGCAAAACGAGCCTGCTGCGCTTGGCCGCGGGGTTGTCGACACCCGAGCGGGGGAAGATCCTCTTCGACGGGCGACTCGTGTTCATCGCCCACGCCAATGCATTGAAGGAAGACCTGAGCGCAAGCGAAGCCCTGGCGTTCCTGTTGCGCATCCAGGGCCGCGCCTGCGATGCGCCGACCGTTCACGGCGCGCTCGCTCGCATGGGCCTGGCGAGCCGTCGCGATGCGATGGTGCGCAGCTTGTCGCAAGGCCAGCGGCGACGCGTCGCGCTGGCGCGCCTGGCGGTGGAAAACGAGCCCTCGCTGTGGCTGCTCGACGAACCTTTCGATGCGCTCGATGCCGATGGCGTCGCCTGCCTGAACCAATTGCTACTCGAGCATGCGCGGCGCGGCGGCAGCGTGCTGCTGGCGAGTCA
>DASXQQ010000320.1:0-30771 GCA_036507085.1 Piscinibacter sp.
CGCATCGGCGCGCGCATCTGGATCGCCCGCATCATGATCACCTGGGGCCTGGTGTCGGCCGCGTTCGTGTTCGTGAAGACGCCGGCGATGTTCTACTTCATGCGCTTCCTGCTCGGCCTCGCGGAAGCCGGCTTCTACCCCGGCATCATCCTGTACCTCACCTACTGGTACCCGGCGCACCGGCGCGCCCGCATCATTGCGGTGTTCATGTCGGCGATCCCGGTCGCGGGCATCTTCGGCAACCCGCTGTCGGGCTGGATCATGGACGCCTTCCACGGCAGCTCCGGCCTGCAGGGCTGGCAGTGGATGTTCATCCTCGAGGCCATTCCGGCGCTGCTGATCGGCGTGCTGGTGCTGCTGTATCTGAAGAACGGCATCCGCGATGCGCATTGGCTCACCGAGCCGGAAAAGCGCGTGCTCGAGGCGGAGATCCGCGCCGACCACCGCGGCACGCAGAGCGAGCATTCGCTGGGCGCGGTCTTCAAGAGCGGCCGTGTCTGGCTGATGTGCCTGATCTACTTCGCCTTCGTGATGGGGCAGTACGGCCTGACCTTCTGGATGCCCACGCTGATCAAGGCGACCGGCGTGAAGGGCAACCTGAACATCGGGCTGCTGAGCGCGATCCCGTTCGTCTGTGCCGTCATCGCGATGAACCTGTTCGGCCGCAGCGCCGACGCGCGGCGCGAGCGGCGCTGGCACCTGGTAATCCCGGCGATGCTCGGCGCGGCGGGCTTCGTCATCGCCGCCTCGTTCGTCGACAACACCGTGGTCGCGGTGGCCGCGCTGTCGCTGGCCGCGGCCGGCGTGCTGACCTGCGCGCCGCTGTTCTGGTCGCTGCCGACCTCGTTCCTCTCGGGTGCCGCCGCCGCGGTGGGCATCGCGATGATCAACTCGGTGGGCAACCTCGCCGGTTTCGTCAGCCCCTACCTCGTCGGCGCGCTGAAAGACCTGACCCACAGCACCCAGTCCGGCATGTACGTGCTCGCCGCGATGCTGGTGCTCGGCGCGGTCGCGGTGCTGCGCACGCCGGCCCGACTCGTCAATCGCTGAACCGCCATGAAACTGCTGATCACCGGCGGCGCCGGATTCATCGGCGCGCGGCTCGCCCGCACGCTGCTCGCACGCGGCACGCTGGCTGGCCGCACGATCGAGCGACTGGTGCTCGCCGACCTGGTGCCGCCCGGCGCGGCGCTGCTGGCCGATGCGCGCGTGCAGCCACGCGTCGGCGCGCTGCGCGAGCAATGCGCGGCGCTGCGCGAGGAGCGCTTCGACGGCGTGTTCCATCTCGCCTCGGCGGTGTCGGCCGAATGCGAGGCCGACTTCGACCTCGGCCTCGCGTCGAACCTGGACAGCACGCGCGCGCTGCTCGACGCCTTGCGCGCCGCCGGCAACGCACCGCGCCTGGTCTTCGCCAGCTCGGTCGCGGTGTTCGGCAGCGACCCGGCGCTGCCGCTGCCGCCGGTGGTGCGCGACGACACCTTGCCGACGCCGCAGTCTTCGTACGGCATCCACAAGTTCATCTGCGAACAGCTGGTCGCCGACTACACGCGCAAGGGCTTCATCGACGGCCGCAGCGCGCGCCTGATGACGGTGGCGGTGCGCCCGGGCCGCCCCAACGCCGCGGCCTCGGGCTTTCTCTCCGGCATCATCCGCGAGCCGCTGACCGGGCTCGAGGCGGTGTGCCCGGTCGCGCCCGAGACGGCGGTCGCGCTCGCCTCGCCGGCCCGCACGATCGAGGGCCTGATCACCGTCTATGAGGCCGAGCGGGACGCCTTCGGCGGACGCACCGCGCTGAATCTGCCGGCGCTCACGGTGCGGGTGTCGGAGATGCTCGACGCGCTCGAAGCGGTGGCCGGCGCGCAAGCGCGCGAGCGGGTGCGCTTCGAGCGCGATCCGAACATCGAGCGTATCGTCGGCGGCTGGCCGTCGCGCATCGAAGCGGGCCGCAGCCTGCGCCTCGGGCTGCGACCCGATGTCGATTTCCGCAGCATCGTTGCGCAGTACATCGAAGACCACCCCGCTTCCATCATCACAAGGAGACAGGCATGACGACAGGCATTCACTCCCGCACGCTGATTGCCGCCGCGCTGTTCGCGCTGGCCGGCGCCGCCTCGGCGCAGACGGTGCTGAAGCTCGGCTACGCGACCAGCAAGGAGTCGCACTACGGCGTGGGCTCGGCGGTGTTCTGCGACGAGATGGAGAAGGGCACGCAAGGCCGCTACAAGTGCCAGCAGTTTCCGAACTCGGCGCTCGGCGGCGAGCGCGAGCAGATCGAGGCGGTGCAGCTCGGCACGCAGGACATCGTCAACACCTCGACCGGGCCGCTCGGCAACTTCGTGCCCGAGGTGAAGGTCGTCGACATCCCGTTCCTGTTTCGCAACTACGACCATGCGCGCAAGGTGATGGACGGCCCGATCGGCCAGGACATCCTGAAGAAGATGCAGGCCAAGGGCCTGATCGGCCTGGCCTGGACCGAGAACGGCTTTCGCCACATGACGAACAACAAGCACGCCATCGTCAACGCCGACGACGCGCGCGGCCTGAAGATGCGCACGATGGAAAACAAGGTCCACATGGAGGGTTACAAGACCTTCGGCATCCTGCCCACGCCGATGCCGTTTCCGGAGCTGTTCACCGCGCTGCAGCAGGGCACGGTCGATGGGCAGGAGAACCCGATTCCCGTGATCCTGGCGTCGAAGTTCTCGCAGGTGCAGAAGCACCTGTCGCTGACCGGTCATGTGTACTCGCCGGCGGTGCTGATCCTGTCGCCCGCGGTGTGGGGCAAGCTGTCGGAGGTCGACAAGAAGGCGTTCGTCGTGGCGGCGCAAAAAGGCGGCGCGGCGCAGCGCAAGAAGGTCAACGACGACGAGGCCAACGGCATCGCCCAGTTGAAGAAGGACGGCATGCAGGTCGTCGAGCAGGTCAATGGCGACAGCTTCCGCAAGGCGGTCGCGCCGGCCTACGCGAACTACGCGAAGGAGTTCGGCGCCGAGAAGATCGCCGCGATCCAGGCGGTGAAGTAAGCGGGCTTGCCGACACCCCTCCGTTCGCACTGAGCCTGTCCTTCGACAAGCTCAGGATTGGTCGGAAATACTGCATGCCACCCAATCCGTTCGGGCTGAGCTTGTCGAAGCCGTGCTCCGCGCCTGCACGGGCACTTCGACAGGCTCAGTCCCTTCGACAAGCTCAGGACGATCGGCCACTTCGACAGGCTCAGTGCGAACGGAGTTGGGTGAGTGTCTTGGACAAGGAGAACTCAATGCGAACCGTCTTGCTGCGCCTGGATCGGTGGATCACCGATCTGGCGCTCAACCTCGCCTGCGTGCTGCTGGCCATCATCTGCGTGCTGGGGATGTGGCAGGTGCTCAGCCGCTTCGTGTTCTCGCAGCCGTCGACCTGGACCGAAGAGTCGATGCGCCGGCTGCTGATCTGGTGCGTGATGCTGGGCGTGGTGGTCGCGTTCCGGCGCGGCGCGCTGGTGTCGGTGGACCTGATGCTGCGCAGCTCGCGCGGCGCCTGGCAGCGCGCGGTGCGCACGATCATCACCGTGAGCTCGCTCGCCTTCCTCGGCGTGCTGCTGTGGTTCGGCATCGACCTCGCGTGGCGGGTGCGCTTTCAGACCTTCGCCAGCATGGAGCTGTCGATGGCCTGGGCCTATGCCGCACTGCCGGTCGGTGCGGCGCTGGCGATCGTCGCCGTGCTCGGCCACCACTTCGATCCGATCAACGAGGAGCTCGAGACGGCGCAGTGATGCGCCGCTTCGCGAGCTTCCAGCGAAGACCCTGCCATGTCGATCACCCTTCTTGTCACCATGCTGCTCGCCTTCGCGCTCAGCATCTCGATCGCGGTGGCGATCGGCGGCTCGGCGATGCTCGGGCTCGCGCTGTTCGACCCCGGCCGCCTGGTCGTCGCACCGAAGGAAATGTTCACCGCGATCGACAAGTTCCCGCTCGCGGCGATTCCGTTCTTCATCCTTGCCGGCAACCTGATGGAGACCGGCGGCATCTCGCGCCGGCTCGTGGACTTCGCCAAATCGATCGTCGGGGGCGTGCAGGGCGGTCTGCCAATGACCTGCGTGCTGACCTGCATGATCTTCGCCGCGGTGTCGGGCTCGTCGGTGGCGACCACCTTCGCGATCGGCTCGGTGCTGATCCCGGCGCTGATCCGCCACGGCTATCCGAAAAACTACGCCGCCGCGCTGCAGGCCACCGCCGCCGAGCTTGGCGTGATCATTCCACCGTCGATCCCGATGATCCTGTTCGGCGTATCGGCCGAGGTGTCGATCGGCGAACTGTTCATCGCCGGCTTCGGCCCGGGTCTGTTGATCGGCGGCGCGCTGATGCTCTTCGTGCACCTGTTCTGCCGCTTCAAAGGCTGGGGCAAGCAAGACGGCGACGGTCGCCTGCGCGTCGGTCCTGCGACGCTGAAAGCGGGCTGGGCGCTGCTGATGCCGGTGATCATCCTCGGTGGCATTTACGGCGGCATCTTCACGCCCACCGAAGCGTCGGTGGTGGCGGTGTTCTATGCGCTCACCGTCGGCCTGTTCATCCACCGCGAGATCGAGCTCAAGGACCTGCTCCCGGTCTTTCGCAAGTCGGTGATTTCCAGCGCGGTGATCATGTTCATCATCGCCAACGCCGGCCTGTTCGCCTTTCTCATCACCCGCGCCGGCGTGCCCGACGCGATCGGCGCCTGGCTGACCGAGGTGCTGCAATCGCCGGGCTGGTTCCTCTTCGGCGTCAACGCGGCGCTGTTTGTGATCGGCATGTTCATCGAGACCTCGGCCGCGATCATCGTGCTCGCGCCGATCCTGGTGCCGGTGGCACGCCACTTCGGCATCGACCCGGTGCACTTCGGAACCATCATGGTGGTGAACCTCGCGCTCGGCATGATCACGCCGCCGTTCGGCGTCAACCTGTTCGCGGCCTGCACGGTGGCGCGCGTCTCGCTCGACCAGATCGTGCGGCACCTGCTGCCCTTCGTGCTGGTCATCCTCGGCTGCCTGATGCTGATCACCTACGTGCCGCAGATCAGCCTGGCGCTGCGCGACCTGGTGTACGCGGTGCCGGCGCCGGTGATCGCGCCGCAGTAGCTGCCGCGCGGGGACGCCGGCCCCTGCACCTACACTCGCGGGGTCGGCCGTCACCCCCGAGACCCATGCCCCCATTGTCGCCACCACGATCCGACCCCAGCCAGTGGGCGCGCGCCGTGCGGCAGTGGTGGGGCGGCTGGTGGCAGGTCATCCATTTCGGCGCGCAGGTGATGGTGCTGGCGCTCTCGCCCTCGAGCTACCGGCGCGCCCCGCGCCAGGCGATGGTGCGCAGCATCTATCGCGCCACGATGCCACTGCTGCGCAGCTTCACGGTGATCTCGGCGCTGATCGCCCTGGTCATCATCCGCATCGTGCTCGCCACGGCGATCAGCTACGGCCTGTCGCGCTACGCGCTCGACGTGCTGGTGCGCACCCTGGTGCTGGAACTGATTCCGTTGTCGGCGGCGCTGTTCGTTGCCGTTCGCTACAGCCTGGCCGCGGGCGACACGGTTCGCGCGCTGCGGGCGCGGGGCCCTGCGGGTGAGGATCTCGTGCGCGATGCGGTGCTGCCGCGGGTGATGGCCGGCGTGTTCGCCGTGGTCACGCTCGCCACCGTGAGCAGCGCGGTGACGCTGGCACTGACCTACCTCTCGGTGTATGGGTTTTCGACCTGGGGCCTGGCGGGCTTTACGCGCGCGGTCGGCCAGGTGTTCAACCCGGTCATCACGCTGATCTTCGTCCTGAAGACGCTGTGCTTCAGCCTGGCGGTCACCGTCGTGCCGATGGTGACCACCCCGCGCGAGATCGCCGCCGGCGCGACGCTGGCCAACGCCGACCTCACGCGCCTGGCGCGATTGCTGGCGGTGATCCTGCTCGTCGAGGTCGGATCGCTGGTGGGCAATTACTATTGACCGCCCCCCCACGCCCACGAACCCATGGAAGCTCGCACCGACGACGCCGCACCGGCCCCCGACCTCGACCGCAAGGCGCGGCTGTTGCTGCTCGGGGTGCTGCTGCTGATCGGCGCCGCGGTGGCCTACGTGCTGTATGCCCGCGGCGCGTTCGAGCGCACCCAGACGCTGGTCCTCGTGGCCGAAAATTCCGAAGGCGTCGTGGTGGGCATGGACCTCACCTTCGCCGGCTTTCCGATCGGCCGCGTGAACCGGATCGAGTTGTCGGACGAGGGCAATGCCCGCATCGTCGTCGACGTGCCGCGCAAGGACGCCCACTGGCTGCGCGAGTCCAGCGTGTTCACGATGGAGAGCGGTCTGGTCGGTGCAACCCGGCTGCGGGCATTCAGCGGCATCCTGACTGACCCAGCCTTGCCTGACGGCGCGGTGCGCAAGGTCTTGAGCGGCGACGCGTCGGCGGAGATCCCGCGCCTGATGTCGAGCGTGCGCGACCTGGTGGCCAACCTCACTGCGCTGACGGCCGCCGACGCGGCGCTCGCCAACACGCTGCGCAACGTGCAAACCGCCACCGAGGCGCTGAACGGACCGCGCGGCGCACTCGGCGTCCTGATGGGCAACGAGGCTGAAGCGAAGAAGCTGCTGACCACGCTGGACCGCACCAACGCGCTGCTGGCGCGTCTGGACGGCTTGGTGCTGAAAGCCGACACCCAGGTGTTCGGGCCCAACGGCGTGGCGAGCGAAAGCCGCGCCGCGGTCGTGCAGCTCAACGGCTTGCTGGCCGACGCGCGCAGCAGCCTCAAGAAGGTCGATGCCGTGCTGCAGGAAGCGCAGGCGATCGCGTCCAACACGCGCGAGGCGACCACCGACCTCGGGGCGCTGCGGACCGAGGTGGATGCGAGCCTGCGCAAGGTCGAGCACCTGGTGAACGAGATCAACCGCAAGTGGCCGTTCAAGCGTGACACGGAGCTCAAGCTGCCATGACGCTGCGCGACGTTCTTGCGGCGATGAGCGTGGCGGCCTTGTTGGTCGCATGCGCCGGCGGGCCACCGCCGCCCGATTGGCAGATGAACGCCCAGGGTGCCATGGAACGCGCGACGGCGGCCTACCTGTCGGGCAACACAAGGCTCGAGGCGCTGGAGTTTGCTCGGGCGCGCGCCGAAGTGGCCCGCACCGGGCGCGCCGATCTGCTGGCCCGCACCGAGCTGATGCGCTGCGCCGCCCGCGTCGCCAGCCTGGTGTTCGAGGACTGCCCGGGGTTTGCGGCCTTGGCGCCAGATGCCGGCGCCGCGGAGCGCGCTTATGCCGACTACCTGGCCGGCCAGCTCCGGCCGCAGGATGCGGCGCTGCTGCCGACCCAGCACCGCGACGTGGCCGCGGGCAGCGGCTCGGTCGACGCGCTGAGCCGCATCCCCGACCCCCTGTCGAGACTGGTGGCCGCTGGGGTGCTGCTGCGCAGCGCGCGCGCCCAGCCGGCGGTGACGGCGCTGGCCGTCGACACCGCCTCGGCCCAGGGCTGGAGCCGGCCCTTGCTGGCCTGGCTGAATGTGCAGGCGCTGCGCGCCGAGGCGGCCGGCGACGCGAACGAGGCGGCCCGATTGCGACGGCGCATCGGCATGGTGCTGGAACCCGCGCCGAAAGCGGCGTCGGCGCCGTGACGGCTACATGCTGCGCCGGTATTGCCCGCCCACCTCGAACAGCGCATTGGTGATCTGACCGAGCGAGCACACGCGTACCGCGTCCATCAGCACCTCGAACACGTTGCGGTTGGCGATGACGGCCTGCTGCAGCCGCGCGAGCATCGCCGGCGCCTCGGCCGCATGGCGCGCATGAAACTCGGCCAGGCGCTTGAGCTGCGACTGCTTCTCGTCATCGGTCGAGCGCGCGAGCTCGATGTGCTCCGGCACCGGGTCGCCATGCGGGTTGCGGAAGGTATTGACGCCCACGATGGGGTACTCGCCGGTATGCTTGAGCATCTCGTAGTGCATGCTCTCTTCCTGGATCTGGCCACGCTGGTAGCCGGTCTCCATCGCACCGAGCACGCCGCCACGCTCGGCGATCTTCTCGAATTCCTTCAGCACCGCTTCTTCCACCAGCTCGGTCAGCTCGTCGACGATGAATGCGCCCTGGTTCGGGTTCTCGTTCTTCGCCAGGCCCCACTCGCGGTTGATGATCAACTGGATCGCCATCGCGCGGCGCACGCTGTCTTCGGTGGGCGTGGTGATCGCCTCGTCGAAGGCGTTGGTGTGCAGGCTGTTGCAGTTGTCGTAGATCGCGATCAGCGCCTGCAGGGTGGTGCGAATGTCGTTGAACTGGATCTCCTGCGCGTGCAGGGATCGGCCGCTCGTCTGCACGTGGTACTTGAGCTTCTGGCTGCGCTCGTTGGCGCCGTAGCGGTCGCGCATCGCCACCGACCAGATGCGCCGCGCGACGCGCCCAAGCACGGTGTACTCCGGGTCCATGCCGTTGCTGAAGAAGAAGCTCAGGTTCGGCGCGAAGTCGTCGACGTGCATGCCGCGCGCCAGGTAAGCCTCGACGAAGGTGAAGCCGTTGGACAGCGTGAACGCGAGCTGGCTGATCGGGTTGGCGCCGGCCTCGGCGATGTGGTAGCCGCTGATGCTCACCGAGTAGAAGTTCCTCACCTGGTGGTGCACGAAGTACTCGGCGATGTCGCCCATCACCTTCAGCGAGAACTCGGTCGAGAAGATGCAGGTGTTCTGGCCCTGGTCTTCTTTCAGGATGTCGGCCTGCACGGTGCCGCGCACGTTCTGCTTGACCCACGCCGCGATCTTCTGCGCTTCGTCGTCGGTCGGCTCGCGGCCGTTGTCGGCGCGAAACTTCTCCATCTGCTGGTCGATCGCGGTGTTCATGAACATCGCGAGGATGGTCGGCGCCGGCCCGTTGATCGTCATCGACACCGAGGTGCTGGGGCTGCACAGGTCGAACCCCGAGTACAGCACCTCCATGTCCTCGAGCGTCGCGATCGACACGCCCGAGTTGCCGACCTTGCCATAGATGTCGGGTCGCCGGTCGGGGTCGTTGCCGTACAGCGTGACCGAGTCGAACGCGGTGGACAGGCGCTTGGCCGCCATGCCCGACGACAGCAGCTTGAAGCGCTTGTTGGTTCGAAACGCATCGCCCTCGCCGGCGAACATGCGGGTCGGGTCCTCGCCCTCGCGCTTGAAGGCGAAGGTGCCGGCGGTGTAGGGGAAGCTGCCGGGCACGTTGTCGAGCAACAGCCACCTGAGGATCTCGCCGTGGTCCTCGTAGGTCGGCAGCGCGACCTTGCGGATCTTGGTGCCCGACAGCGACTGCGTGGTCAGTGCGGTGCGGATCTCCTTGTCGCGGATCTTCACCACGTACTCGTCGCCGGCGTAGGACTTGCGCATCTGCGGCCACATCGCGAGCAGCTTCTTCGCGTGCGGGTCGAGCGTGGCCTCGCGCTTGACCGCGAGCTCGTTCAGCGCCTCGACCGCGTTGCTCTTGTCGGGGTTCGCCTCGCCCAGCATGCGGCCGCTTTCGCGCAGCTGCTGGATCTCGCGTGCGAGCCGCGCCTGCGCTCGCGCGCGCTGCTTGTAGCCGCGCACGCCGTCGGCGATCTCCGCCAGGTAGCGCACCCGCGCGCCCGGCACGATCGGCACCTGGTGGGTGCTGTGGCGGGTCTCGACGACCGGAAGCTTGCCCTCGCGAACCTTCAGCCCCAGCCCCGCGAGCCGCGGCAGCAGCGCCTGGTACAGCGCGGTGACGCCATCGTCGTTGAAGCGGCTCGCCATCGTGCCGAACACCGGCATCGCGTCGGGCTTCTTCTTCCACGCCTCCTTGTTGCGCTGCACCTGCTTGGCCACGTCGCGCAGCGCGTCGAGCGAACCCTTGCGGTCGAACTTGTTGATCGCGACGAACTCGGCGAAGTCGAGCATGTCGATCTTCTCGAGCTGGCTCGCCGCGCCGTACTCCGGCGTCATCACATACATCGGCACGTCCACCAGCGGCACGATCGCCGCGTCGCCCTGGCCGATGCCCGAGGTCTCGACGACGATCAGGTCGAAGCCCGCGCACCGGCACGCGGCCAGCACGTCGGGCAGCGCTTGGCTGATCTCGCTGCCGAAGTCGCGCGTCGCGAGGCTGCGCATGAAAACGCGCGGCCCCGCGCTCCACGGCCCGATCGCGTTCATGCGGATGCGGTCGCCGAGCAGCGCGCCGCCGCTCTTGCGGCGCGACGGGTCGATGCTGATCACCGCAACCCGCAGCGCATCGTCCTGGTCCAGCCGCAGGCGCCGGATCAGCTCGTCGGTCAGCGACGACTTGCCGGCGCCACCGGTGCCGGTGATGCCGAGCAACGGGGTTTTCGCTTTCTTCGCTTCGGCATGCAGCGCGCGCTTCAGCGCGTCCGGGGCCTTGCCGTTTTCGAGCGCGGTGATCAGCTGCGCCAAAGCACGCCAGTGCTTGTCCGGATTCTCGCGCCAATGCGCCTCGCTCTGGCCGCGAAGGGCGGCGAGGTCCTTCGGCGCGTACGCCGACAAATCGACATCGCTGCGCATCACCATCTCGCCGATCATTCCCTGCAGGCCCATGCGCTGGCCGTCTTCCGGGCTGTAGATGCGCGTGACGCCATAGCCCTGCAGCTCGGCGATCTCGGCCGGCACGATCACCCCGCCACCGCCGCCGAAGACCTGGATGTGCTCGCCGCCGCGCTCGCGCAGCAGGTCGACCATGTACTTGAAATATTCGACGTGGCCGCCCTGGTAGGAGCTGATCGCGATGCCCTGCACGTCTTCGTGCAGCGCGGCGGTGACGACCTCGTCGACCGAGCGGTTGTGGCCGAGGTGGATCACCTCCGTGCCCATGCCCTGCAGAATGCGCCGCATGATGTTGATCGCCGCGTCGTGGCCGTCGAACAGCGACGCCGCGGTGACGAAGCGCACCTTGTGGGTGGGGCGGTATTCGGCCAGGGCCTTGAATTCGGCGGACAGGTCGGTCATGCGGTGTCTCCTGGGAAAGCGTGATTCGTGATGCGTGACGCGTGAGCGCGGGGCTCAGGGCACCTTGATCCTGGCGAGCGCGGGGTCGCCCGGCGGATAGCGCAGCTTCAGGCCCTGGAACGCGAGCTTGACGGCGCTGGCGACCATCAGGTTGCGGTGGGTCTTCGAGTCCGCCGGCACGATGGTCCACGGCGCCCATTCGGTGCCGGTGGCGGCGATCGCGTCGCTGTAGGCCTGCTGGTAGGCGTCCCACTGTTTGCGCACCTCCAGGTCGCCGGCGGCGAACTTCCAGTGCTTGGTCGGGTCGTCGAGCCGCGCCTGCAGCCGCGCGCGCTGCTCGTCCTTCGAGATGTGCAGCAGGAACTTCAGCACCAGCGTGCCGGTTTCCACCAGCATGCGCTCGAATTCGTTGATCTGGGCGTAACGCTGGCGGGTCTGCTCGGGCGTGATCCAGCCGTTGACCAGCGGCACCAGCACGTCTTCGTAGTGGCTGCGGTTGAAGATCACCACTTCGCCGTTGGCCGGCACGCGCGGGTGGATGCGCCACAGAAAGTCGTGCGCGCGCTCGTCCTCGCTGGGCGCTTTCCAGGCGACGGTGTGCACCCCGAGCGCACTGGTCTGGCCGAACACGCCGCGGATCGTGCCGTCCTTGCCGCTGGTGTCGGTGCCCTGCAGGACGACCAGCAGCCGGTAGCGGCGGTCGGCATAGAACATGTCCTGCAACTGGTCGATCTTCAGCGCGAGTGCGTCGACACGGGCCCTGTCGCGCAGCTTGTCGCCCGACGAGAACGGTTTGGCCGCGGGGTCGAAGCGTGACAGCTCGAAGCGCTTCGCCTTCGCCTGCAAAGCGCTGCGGTGCTGGAAGTCCTGAAGGTCGGGGGTGCGGTTGGCCACGCGGGGTCCTCGTGCCGAAAAACGGCCTGATTGACGTATACGTCAATTGCGAGTGTATCGCCCCCGGCCGGTCGTGCTCGCGCTCAACCGGCGATTCGTGACTTACCGGCGGGACGCGGGGCGCTCGTTTCCGTCACAATCGCGGCCGTTGGGACACGGCATCGCGGGCGCACCTTGCCCCGTCTGCCGCCGAAGAAGGAGTGATCCATGGCCCTGCCTCTCATCCCCGTCAAGACGCCGGACGGCCAGGCCGAATTGAGCAGCCGCCAGCGCCGGGTCAGCCAGCGCCACCGCACCGTGCTGCTGCTGGTCGACGGCCGGCGCAACGAGGACGAGGTGCGCCACCTGGCGGTGCAGGCGGGCGTTCCCGACCAGTGCTTCGATGACCTGCTCGAGCTGGGCCTGATCCTGCTGCCCCAGCCGACGGTCGTTCTGAACGTCGCGCCGCCGGTCGACGAAACGCCGCTGCATGTCGACATCCCGCTGGCGGCGATCGAGCCGCAAGCGCCGGCCGACGCGGCGGATTCGGTGTTGCCGGCGTCGCGCACCCTGCAGCCGGAGTCGGTGATCACCGACTCGATGCTCGGCGATGCGGTCTCCGACTCGGTGTTGCAGCAAATCGGCATCGAGGAGCCGACCGACGATGCGCTCGAAGAGGCCCGCGCCATCCTGATGCGTGCGGTGCGCACCGAGGCGCCGCTCGCCGGGTCCTTGACGCTGCTGCGGCTCAAGCGCGCGCGCACCCGCGCGGCCCTCGCCGGCCTGATGGACGAGGTCGAGGCACGCATCACCAAGCCCTACCGTTCGCTCGCCGCGCAGCAGACGCTGCGCCGCGTGCGCCAGTTGCTGGCCACGCGCACCGACTCGGCCTTGCCTAAGACCTATTGACAGGCCCTGACTGCGATGAGTTTCCTCGCGATCGACGTCGGCAACACCCGTCTCAAGTGGGCGCAGTACGCGTCGCCGCAGCCGGGGGCGGGGCTGCTGGCGCACGGCGCGGTCTTTCTCGAGACCATCGACAACCTGGCCGAGACCGAGTGGAAGCATCTCAGAGCGCCGGCCAGCATGCTCGGCAGCATCGTCGCCGGCGAGGGCGTCAAGCGCCGCGTCGAAGAGCAGATGGAAATCTGGGACATCGTGCCGCGCTGGGTCGTGTCGTCGGCGCATGCCGCCGGCGTGACCAACGGCTACGACCACCCGAACCGCCTCGGCACCGACCGCTGGGTCGCGTTGATCGGTGCACGCCACCGCGTGCTGACGATGGGGCCGCCGCGGCCGGCGCTGGTGGTCATGGTGGGCACCGCGGTCACCGTCGATGCGCTCGACGCCAGCGGCAAGTTTCTCGGCGGCCTGATCCTGCCCGGCTTCGGCCTGATGCTGCGCGCGCTCGAGATGGGCACCGCCGGACTGAAGGCACCGACCGGCGAGGTGGTCGACTTCCCCACCAACACCAGCGACGCGCTGATGAGCGGCGGCGCCCACGCGATGGCCGGCGCCGTCGAGCGCATCTACCGCCGGCTGCGTGCGCACACCGGCGAGGAGCCGGTGCTGCTGATGACCGGCGGGGCGGCGGTCAAGCTCGCGCCGATCATCACCGACCTCGCGTTCGAGACGGTCGACGCGCTGATCTTCGAAGGCTTGCTCGCGCTGCAATCGCACCGGCTCGCGCTCTGAGCCGCGTCACGCTCCCGCGATGACGACCTTGCCGACATGGTGGCGCGCCTCGAAGTGCAGCAGCGCTTCCATCGCCTTCATGAACGGGAACACGCGGTCGACGACCGGGCGCAGCGCATGGACCTGGATCGCGCGGTTCATCGCCTCGAAGCTCGTGCGGCTGCCGACGAAGACGCGGTGAACCATCCCCATGCTCGCCAACTGTCGCGCGTCGATGCTGCCGCCGGCGCCGAGCGTGGCGACCAGCGCGACGTGGCCATCCGCCGCGCTGCAGGCGAGCGACTTCGCGAGCGTGCGCACGCCGCCGGTCTCGACCACGTGATCGACGCCGCGGCCACGCGTGAGCTGGCGCACCGCGCCCTCCCAATCGGGCTGCGCCTGGTAGTTCACCACCTCGTCGGCGCCGAGCGAGCGCAGCAGGTCGGCCTTGGGCTCGCTCGAGGTGAGCGCAATGACCCGCACGCCGAACAGCTGGGCGAACTGCAGCGCGAACAGCGCGACGCCGCCGGTGCCGATGGTCAGCAGCGTCTCGCCGGGCAGCACCGGCCGCGGACCGGTCAGCGACGACCAGGCCGTCACCGCCGCGCAGGGCAGGGTGGCGCCTTCTTCGTACGACAGGTGCGGCGGGATCTTGACGGCCGCCTGCTCGTCGGCCAGCACATACTCGGCCAGCATGCCGTCGCGGGTGCAGCCGAACTGCTCCATCGCCAGTTCGGGGGTGAGCCGGCCGTCGAGCCAGCGCGGGAAATAGCTGCAGGCGACGCGGTCGCCCACTGCGAGGCGCGTCACACCGGCGCCCACCGCGGCCACCTCGCCGGCGCCGTCGCTCAACGCCACCACGCCGGGCGTGGCCGGCACCGGGTAGCGGCCGCGCAGGATCAGCAGGTCGCGGTAGTTCAACGCGCATGCGCGCACGCGCAGCACCACCTCGTTCGGTCCGGGCTGCGGCGCCTCGCGCTCGCGCAGCGACCAGCCGTCGATGCCGTCGAACCGATCGATCTGGTAGGCCTTCATGTCACAGAATGTAGCGCGACAAGTCCTCGTTTTTGGCGAGTTCGCCCAGTTTGGCATCGACCTCGGCGCCGCCGAGCGAGACTGTCTGTCCGCCCAGGTTCGGCGCATCGAAGCTCACCTCGTCGAGCAGCCGCTCCATCACGGTGGACAGGCGCCGCGCGCCGATGTTCTCGGTGCGCTCGTTCACGTCGAAGGCAATCTGCGCAAGCCGGCGGATGCCGTCGCTCGTGAGCTCCAGCGTCACGCCTTCGGTGGCGAGCAGCGCCTGGTACTGCTTGACCAGGCTCACATGGGTTTGGGTGAGGATCGCCTCGAAGTCGTCGACGCCGAGCGAGCTGAGCTCGACACGGATCGGAAAGCGGCCCTGCAGTTCGGGGATCAGGTCGCTCGGCTTGGTCATGTGGAACGCGCCCGAGGCGATGAACAGGATGTGGTCGGTCTTGACCATGCCGTACTTGGTGTTCACCGTCGTGCCTTCCACCAGCGGCAGCAGGTCGCGCTGCACGCCCTGGCGCGACACCTCGGCGCCGCCGAGTTCGGAGCCGGAGCGCGAGGTCACCTTGTCGATCTCGTCGATGAACACGATGCCGTTCTGCTCGGCGTTGGCGAGCGCCGTGCTGCGGATCTCGTCTTCGTTGACCAGCTTGGCGGCTTCCTCGTCGGTCAGCAGCCTGATCGCTTCGCCGATCTTGAGCTTGCGCAGCTTGTGCTTGCCGCCGCCGAGGTTGGCGAACATGCCGCGCAGTTGCTCAGCCATGTCTTCCATGCCGGCCGGCCCCATGATCTCGAGCGTCGGCTTGGGGTCGGCGAGGTCGACCTCGATTTCCTTGTCGTTGAGCGTGCCTTCGCGCAGGCGCTTGCGCATTGTCTGGCGCGCGGTGTTGTCGCTGGCGGCCGCCGGGGTGAGGCCGAAATCGCTGCGCGCCGGCGGCACCAGGACGTCGAGCACGCGGTCTTCGGCGGCGTCTTCGGCGCGCGTGCGGTGGCGGCGCATCGCCGCCTCGCGCTCCTGCTTGACGGCCATGTCCATCAGGTCGCGCACGATCGAATCGACGTCCTTGCCGACGTAGCCGACCTCGGTGAACTTGGTCGCCTCGACCTTGATGAAGGGCGCGTCGGCGAGCTTGGCCAGGCGCCGCGCGATCTCGGTCTTGCCCACACCGGTGGGGCCGATCATCAGGATGTTCTTCGGCATGATCTCGCCGCGCAGTTTCTCGTCGACCTGCTGGCGGCGCCAGCGGTTGCGCAGCGCAATCGCCACCGCGCGCTTGGCGCTTTGCTGGCCGACGATGAAGCGGTCGAGCTCGGAGACGATCTCCTGCGGGGTCATGCTCATGAGGGTGATCCGTGGTCACGCACCGGGAATCACGATTCACTCGAAACACTCAGAGTGTTTCGATCGTGTGGTGCTGGTTCGTGTAAATGCACAGGTCGCCCGCGATCTCGAGCGACTTCTTGACGATGTCGGCCGGAGCGAGCTCGGTGTGCTCGAGCAGCGCACGCGCGGCGGCCTGGGCGAAGGCGCCGCCGGAGCCGATCGCGATGATGCCTTGCTCGGGCTCGAGCACGTCGCCGTTGCCGCTGATGATCAGCGACGCGTCCTTGTCGGCCACTGCGAGCATCGCTTCGAGGCGGCGCAGCACGCGGTCGGTGCGCCAGTCCTTGGTCAGCTCGATCGCCGCGCGCACCAGGTGGCCCTGGTGTTTCTCGAGCTTGGCCTCGAAGCGTTCGAACAGCGTGAAGGCGTCGGCGGTGGCGCCGGCAAAGCCGGCCAGCACCTGGTCGCGATACAGCTTGCGAACCTTGCGCGCCGAGGCCTTGACGATCACGTTGCCCAGCGTCACCTGGCCATCGCCGCCGATGGCGACCAGGTTGCCGCGGCGCACGCTGAGGATGGTGGTGCCGTGGTAGTTTTCCATCGTGGAGGCAGATGCGGGCGCCGGTGCGGCGATCAAGCCCGCGCGCCGGCCAGGCTCAAATGGTACGCACCTTCACCTTGGCGTGCTCGGTGATGCCCATCGCCCCGAAGAACAGCGCCACCAGTCGGTGCGCCTCGACGAAACTGACCGCGCGGTTCTCGCTGCGCCGCGCCAGCACCCAGTTCAGCAGGTCGCCGGCGGCGATGAAGTCGACGCGGATCAGCTTGGCGCAGGACACGTTGACGATCGCCGCGGTGCCGAGCTCGGCATCCATCTTCTTCACCGTCTCGCCGATGTCGCCGACCAACTGGCCCGACAGCTCGACGCTCGCGACCTGCACCAGGTTCGTGTCTTCGGTGAGTTGCGACTCGACGAAGCTCGTGGACACCTCGCTCACGACCGACAGCGGCGGCGAGCTGGTGCTGCGCTCGGAGCCGCTCACCCGCACCTGGCACACGGCCGGCTCCCATGACGGCGGCGAGACCTCGTAGGTCACGCAGTAGTCGATCGCCGCTTCGTCGAACTGGTCGGGGCGGTTGGTCATGCGCAGCGCGTCCAGGCGCAGCTGCCAGTAGGCCGGGTCGGCGTCGCGCACGCCGGTGGGCGCGGCGTCGAGCAGCACGGTGAACAACCGCTCGCCGGTCATCCAGCGCATGTCGAGCTTCTGGCCGATCCAGTGGCGGAACAATTCGCTCAGGCGCGCACAGGCCTCGGGGTCGATGCCCTTGAGTGCGCTCCAGTCGAACACCCAGGGCAGCGGCATCTGCAGCGTCTGCGAGCGCAGCTTGGCCACCGCATCGGCGTCGAACCATTCGGGGCAGACCCAGCCCACCTGGCCCTCGATGCGCGAGGGGTTGGGCCGATCGTCGGTGGCCGCTTCGGCGACCAGCTTGGGCATCGAGAACCACTGCGGCGCCGACCAGCCGAACTGCTGGGCGTAGTCGAGCGCGAGGCTCTCGAACTTGCTCTGCTGGCCGATCGCGCGGTACAGGTCGAACAGCACCAGCCAGGTCTCGGCGTGCTGGGCGCGCTCGCCGCTGTAGCTGGTCAGGGTGGACAGCGCCTGCTCGCATTGTTCGAAATCGGCGTTGGCGAACGCGATCACCGCCTCGTCGAGGTCGGGGTCGTGGGCCACTTCATTGACCTCGACCGCGAACGGGTGGGCGAAGTCATCCGACGCCGCATCGAGCGACAGCGGCGACAGCGGCGACATGCCCGGCCCCATGACCACCGCGGCCGGCGCGGCTGCCGGGTTTACCGCGTGTCCCGGCCCGGTGTCGACGACGCGTCCGCCTTCGGGCAGCACGCCCGCCTTGGTGGCACGCGCCGCCTCCATCGGCACCGGCTGGGTGCGCGCGTTGTAGAACTCGGGCGTGCGACGTTGCGAGCCGGCGTAGCCGTCGCCCACCATTTGCTGCTCGATCTCGTCGATCTTGGCCTTCACGCCGACGTCGGGCTTGGCGCCGCTGTCCTGCAGCCGGGCTTCGGAGTCGTCGATGCGTGACGAGCCGCCGAGCGCGGCCAGCTGTTCGCTGGACAGGCCCTCGCGGCGCACCTTGCGCAGCATGTCGAATTCGCGCTTGCGGACGAAGTCGTTGCGCCGCTTGCGCTCGATCATCGCCTTCAGTTCCGACTTGGCGAACTCGGTCTCCCGCGCCTCCGGGTTGGGCGGGTCCAAATCGCTCCATTCGGTGGCCGGGTTGGCCACGAACTTGACGACCTTGCGAAAGAAGCTTGTCGTGTCTTTGGGCTCGGCCATGACGGGATACGGTTGCACCTGCGCCGCAGGTGCGGGGGCGAACGCTCAGTCGCCGAACATCTTCTGCTTCAGCTCGCGGCGCTGCTGCGCTTCGAGGGACAGTGTAGCGGTGGGCCGCGCGATCAGGCGACCCAAGCCGATGGGTTCGCCGGTTTCGTCACAGAAACCGTAATCCCCCGCCTCGATGCGGCCCAGCGACTGCGAAATCTTCTTCAGCAGCTTGCGCTCGCGGTCGCGGGTGCGCAGCTCCAACGCGTGCTCTTCCTCGATCGTGGCCCGGTCGGCCGGGTCCGGCACGATGGACGTGTCTTCGCGCAGGTGCTCGGTGGTTTCGCCGGCATTGGACAGCAGGTCGTCTTTGAGCGCCTGCAACCGGGCGCGGAAGAAGTCGAGCTGCTTGTCGTTCATGTACTCGCTGTCGGGCATGGCGAGCAGTTCGGCTTCGCTCAGCTCGCGACCGGCCTTGGTCTTCCAGGCGTTGGCGAGTTTCGGGTCGGCCTTGTGGGTGTGCTTGGGGGTATCTACGGCAAGGTTGTTCATTTGTCGGGTGGGCGGCCGAGGCGGCGCGAACCGGTCGGCGAATCGGGAGGTCGGCGGCGGCAACGGCGCGGCGGCCGGTGCGACCTGGTGGGCGCGCGTGCTGGCACGCACCGAGGGCGCCTTCTTGGCGGGCGGTGCCGGCGGATGCGGGGCAACCACTTTCAGCACGGGCTTGGGCGCGCCCGCATGCGGGTGCGGCGCGGGTGCTGCTTTGATGGGGGTTTTCACGGGCGCTTTGACGGGGACTTTTTTCACGGGCGCCTTGGCGGCGGGCTTGTGGGCGGGTTTGGCGGCGGGTTTGTGGGCCGCTTTCGGCGCCGGCTTGGCAGGGGGTTTCGACGCCGGCTTGGTCGCGGCCTTGTGCGCTGCCTTCTTGGCCGGCGCGGCCGCTTTGGCGGCGGGCTTCTTGGGGATCGCTTTCTTTGCCGGGGTTTTGCTCACGTGAGTCTCCTCGCAATGGCGGTTATACCCGCTCTTACCACGGTGTTTTTCATCGCGGGGCGAATTTGGGCGCCGCGGATTGTAGCCACGTTGCGCCGGCGCCGCGGCACTAATTCATTCACGCGGTTCGAGCTCGGCTCGATCGCCTCAAACCAGGCATTGCTCCAGCCCTTGCAGGAAAATGTCGCGCGGTAAATCGATGCCGATGAACACCATCTTGCTGGTCTTTTTCTCGCCCGGCACCCATTTCGGCCCGAGGTCGCTGCCCATCAGCTGGTGCACGCCCTGGAAGATCACCTTGCGGTCGGTGCCCTTCATGTTCAGCACCCCCTTGTAGCGCAGCATCTTCGGGCCGTAGACCTGGACGATCGCGCCGAGGAAGTCCTCCAGCTTGGCCGCGTTGAAGGCCTTGTCGGAGCGGAACACGAAGGACTTCACGTCGTCGTCGTGCGCATGGTGGTGCGGGTGGTCGCAGTCCTCGCCGTGTTCATGCTCGTGATCGTGGTCATGATCGTGCGCGTCGCCGGTGAGGAAATCGGGGTCGATGTCGAGCTTGGCGTTGAGGTTGAAGCCGCGCAGGTCGAACACCTCGGCGAGCGGCACCTCGCCGAAGTGCACCTTGCGCTGCGGCGCGCGCGGGTTCATGTGCTTGACGCGGTGGGTGAGCGCATCGACGGTCGCCTCGTCGACGAGGTCGGTCTTGCTGATGAAGATCTGGTCGGCGAAGCCGATCTGGCGGCGCGCCTCCTGCCGCTCGTCGAGCTGGCGGTCGCCGTGCTTGGCGTCGACCAGCGTCAGGATCGAGTCGAGCAGGTAGCTCTCGGCGATCTCGTCGTCCATGAAGAAGGTCTGCGCCACCGGGCCCGGGTCGGCGACGCCGGTGGTCTCGATCACCACCCGGTCGAACGTGAGTTCGCCCTTGCGGCGCTTTTCGGCCAGGTCGGCGAGCGTGGTGCGCAGGTCCTCGCGGATGGTGCAGCAGACGCAGCCGTTGTTGAGCTGGATGATCTGCTCGCGCGTGTCGGACACCAGGATCTCGTTGTCGATGTTCTCGTCGCCGAATTCGTTTTCGATCACGGCGATCTTCTGGCCATGGGCTTCGGTCAGCACGCGCTTGAGCAGCGTCGTCTTGCCGGAGCCCAGAAAGCCGGTGAGGATGGTGGCGGGAATGAGGGCCATTTGGGTGCAGTCCTGTGCTCGGTCGAGCCGATCCATATGGAGGCGGCTCGAAAACCTTCAAGCTAGCACATCTGTCAAGTGACACTGGCGATCGGGTAATCTCCGTCCATCTCCACTTTCGCGCTGGCGCGATGTCCGAGCCCCATTCAGGCCACCACGGCCGCCCCAAGGGCGCCGAGCGCCAGCCCCATCGCGCCGAGCGGCGCAACCTGTTCCAGCGGCTGGTCGAGTTGATGACGCCCGGGCCCGATTCGCGCGACCAGCTGATCGAGTCGCTGGCCGACGCCGAGGACCGCGAAGTCATCGCCCCCGAGTCGCGGATGATGCTCGAAGGCGTGATCCGCATGGCCGACATGATCGCCGGCGACGTGATGGTGGCCGCCCCGCGCATGGACCTGCTCGACATCGACGCGCCCTACGACGAGCTGCTGCACCTCGTCATCGCCACCGGCCACTCGCGCTTCCCGGTCTACGAAGGCCAGCGCGACAACGTCATCGGCATCCTGATGGCCAAGGACCTGCTCAAGCTGCAGCGCGCACCCGAGCTCAACCTGCGCACGCTGCTGCGCCCGGCGGTGTTCGTGCCCGAATCGAAGGGGCTGAACGAGCTCTTGCGCGACTTCCGCTCCAACCGCAACCACCTCGCGATGGTGATCGACGAGTTCGGCAACACCGCGGGCCTCCTCACCATCGAAGACGTGCTCGAAGAAATCGTCGGCGAGATCGAGGACGAGTTCGACGAGAAAGACGGCGAGAGCAGCATCTACACCCTGGCCGACGGCAGCCAGCGCGTCGCCGGCGACACCCCGATCGCGTCGGTCAACGAGGCTTTCGCGACCGCGCTGCCGCTCGACGCCTTCGACACCATCGGCGGCCTGGTCGCGCACGAGCTGGGCCACGTGCCGCGGCGCGGCGAGGCGGTGCCGCTCGCCGGCCTGCTGTTCACCGTGATGCTCACCCGCGGCGGCGCGGTGCGCTGGTTCAAGGTCACCCGGGCGCCCGAAGAAGCGCTCGGCAGCGACGGCGCCTGATGGCGCTGCCCACCGGCGCCGCGCTGTCGCGGCCGCGCGCGCTGGCGCCGCGCGTCCGCTTCGCGGTCGAGCTGCTGTTCGTCGCGGCGCTCGGCGCGCTGCACACGCTCGCCTACGTCCACACCGAACTCTGGGGACTGCCGCTCGCCTGCCTCGCGGCGCTCGCGTGGCGCGCCTCGCTCGCCGGGCCGCGGCGCGCCGCGGTGTTGGGCCTGCTGTTCGGCACCGCCTGGCTGGTCGCCGGCACCTGGTGGCTGTTCATCAGCATGCACCGCTACGGCGGGCTGCCGGCCTGGATGGCGGTGCTGGCGGTGCTGGGCTTGAGCGCTTGCCTGTCGCTGTACCTCGCCGCCGCGCTCGCCGCCTTCGCGCGATGGCGCAGTGCACACGCGGGGCGCAACGCGCTGCTGTTCGGTGCGCTGTGGCTGCTCGCCGAACTGGCGCGCGGCGTGATCTTCACCGGCTTTCCCTGGGTCGCCTCGGGCTACGCGCAGCTCGACGGACCGCTCGCGGCGCTGGCGCCGTGGATCGGCGTGTACGGCATCGGCTTCGTCGCGGCGGCGCTCGCGGCCTGGGCGGCGCTCGCGCTGGCGCACGCTGCGCATCGATGGGTGGGCGTCGCGGTTGCAGCGCTGGTGCTCGGCGCGCTGGCACTGACGAGCCCTGCCTCGTTCACCCGGCCCACCGGTACCCTGACGGTGACCCTGCTGCAAGGCAACATCCCGCAGGAAGAAAAGTTCGCGACCGAGCACCAGGCGGCGGCGCTGGAGTGGCACGTGGGCGCGCTGCTCGCCGCGCGAACCGACCTGGTGATCGCGCCCGAAACCGCGGTGCCGTTCCTGCCGCAGCAGATGCCGCCCGAGTTCTGGCCCGAGTTGAAGTCGCATTTTTCGGGCGGTGCCACGCACGCGCTGTTCGGCGTGCCGCTCGGCGACGAGGATGCCGGCTACACCAACTCGGCGGTCGGCTTCGCGCCGGGCCGCGACACCGAGTACCGCTACGACAAGCACCACCTGGTGCCGTTCGGCGAGTTCATCCCGTTTGGCTTCAAGTGGTTCACGCGGATGATGAACATCCCGCTCGGCGACTTCAACCGCGGTGCGCTGAACGCGCCATCGTTCGCCGTCAAGGGCGAGCGCGTCGCGCCCAACATCTGCTACGAAGACCTGTTCGGCGAGGAGCTCGCGGCGCGCTTCAGCGAGGCGGCGCAGGCACCGACGATGTTCGCCAACATCAGCAACATCGGCTGGTTCGGCGACACCATCGCGATCGGCCAGCATTTGCAGATCTCGCGCGCGCGCGCGCTCGAATTCCAGCGGCCGATGCTGCGCGCCACCAACACCGGCGCCACCGTCGTCATCGACCACCGCGGCCAGGTCACGCACGGGCTTCGAGCACACACCCGCGGCGTGCTCGAAGCCGCGGTGCAAGGGCGCGACGGCCTGACGCCTTTCGCCTGGTGGGCGAGCCGCTACAGCCTGTTGCCGCTGCTGGTTTTCGCGGTGGCCGTGCTGGCGCTCTTGCGCAAGCGCCCCGTCGTCGCGCCGCACGCCCCGTAAAATCGCGGGTTTCCGCCGTCACCCACCCTTCATGCTGACCTTCCAGCAAATCATCCTGCGCCTGCAAGACTATTGGGCCGCGCAAGGCTGCGCGCTGCTGCAGCCCTACGACATGGAGGTCGGCGCCGGCACCAGCCACACGGCGACCTTTCTGCGCGCGCTCGGCCCCGAGCCGTGGAAGGCGGGCTACGTGCAGCCCAGTCGCCGCCCCAAGGACGGCCGCTACGGCCAGAACCCGAACCGGCTGCAGCACTACTACCAGTACCAGGTGGTGCTCAAGCCCGCGCCGGCGAACATTCTCGAGCTCTACCTCGGCTCGCTCGAAGCGCTGGGCTTCGACCTGAAGGCCAACGACGTGCGCTTCGTCGAGGACGATTGGGAGAACCCGACGCTCGGCTGCTGGGGCCTGGGCTGGGAGGTCTGGCTCAACGGCATGGAGGTCACGCAGTTCACCTACTTCCAGCAGGTCGGCGGCATCGACTGCAAGCCGATCACCGGAGAGATCACCTACGGCCTGGAGCGCCTCGCGATGTACCTGCAGGGTGTGGACAGCGTCTACGACCTGACCTGGACCGAGGGCCTCAGCTACGGCGACGTCTACCTGCAAAACGAGCAGGAGCAAAGCGCCTACAACTTCGAGCACAGCGACGTCGACTTCCTGCTCGGCGCCTTCGCCAGCCACGAAACGCAGTCGCAGCACCTGATGGCGCAGCAGCTCGCCTTGCCCGCGTATGAACAGCTGCTCAAGGCCGGCCACGCCTTCAACCTGCTCGACGCGCGCGGCGCGATCAGCGTGACCGAGCGCGCCGGCTACATCGGGCGTATCCGCAACCTCGCGCGCGCGGTGGCGCAAAGCTATGTCGACAGCCGGGCGCGCCTCGGCTTCCCGATGGCGCCGCGCGAGTGGGCGCAGGAAGCGCTGGCACAGATCGAGAAGAAGGCCGCCTGAATGAGCCACAAGAACCTGCTGGTCGAACTCTTCGTCGAGGAACTGCCGCCGAAGGCCTTGAAGAAGCTCGGCGAGGCCTTTGCCGCCACCCTGGCCGAGGGGCTGAAGGCGCAAGGCCTGGCGAGCGAGTATTCGGCGGTGACGGCGTTCGCGTCGCCGCGCCGTCTCGCCGCCCATGTCAGCGCGGTGCGCACGCAAGCCGACGACCGGGCGCTGTCGCAAAAGCTGATGCCGGTGAGCGTGGGCCTGACCGCCGACGGACAACCGACGCCGGCACTGCTGAAGAAGCTCGCGAGCCAGGGCGCCGACGCCTCGGTCGTGCCGCGGCTCGAGCGTCGCATGGACGGCAAGGCCGAGGCCTTGTTCTTCGACTCGGTGGCCCAGGGCGCGACGCTGGCCGAGGGGCTGCAAGCGGCGCTGGCCGATGCGATCGCCAAGCTGCCGATCCCGAAGGTCATGCGCTACCAGCTCGACGACGGCTGGAGTAGCGTTGACTTCGTGCGCCCGGCGCATGGCCTGGTGGCGCTGCATGGCGCCGACGTGGTGCCGGTGCGCGTGCTCGGGCTGGCCGCCGGGCGCGAAACCCATGGCCACCGCTTCGAGGCGGCGATGGACCCGGTGGTGCTGCGCGACGCCGACCACTATGCGCAGCAGCTCGAAGAGCAGGGCGCGGTGACGGCGAGCTTCGCCGCACGCCATGGCGAGATCGTGCGCCAGCTGCATGCGGCGGCGGCACCGCTGGGCCTCGCGCCGGTGGCCGACGACGCGCTGCTCGACGAGGTGACCGCGCTGGTCGAGCGGCCGAACGTGCTGCTGTGCCAGTTCGAGCCCGAGTTCCTCGCGGTGCCGCAGGAATGCCTGATCCTCACGATGAAGGCGAACCAGAAATACTTCCCGCTGCTCGACGCGGCGGGCAGGCTGACGAACAAGTTCCTCGTCGTCAGCAACATCCGCCCCGACGACCCGAGCCGGGTCATCGGCGGCAACGAGCGGGTGGTGCGGCCGCGCCTGGCGGACGCGAAATTCTTCTTCGATCAGGACCGCAAGAAGCCGCTCGCGTCGCGTGTGGCGGGCCTGGCGAAGGTGGTCTATCACAACAAGCTCGGCACCCAGGGCGAGCGCGTCGAGCGGGTGCGCGCGATCGCCAAGGCGATCGCCGAGCGGCTCGGCGACGCCGCGCTCGCCGCGCGCGCCGACCAGGCCGCGCAGCTCGCCAAGGCCGATCTGCTGACCGACATGGTCGGCGAGTTCCCCGAGCTGCAGGGCATCATGGGCGGCTACTACGCCAAGCACGACGGCCTGCCCGACGAGGTCGCATTCGCGATCGAAGACCACTACAAGCCGCGCTTCGCCGGCGACGAGCTGCCGCGCAGCGCGACCGGCGTCGTCGTCGCGCTGGCCGACAAGCTGGAGACGCTCGCCGGTCTGTTCGGCATCGGCCAGGTGCCCACCGGCGACAAGGACCCGTTCGCGCTGCGCCGCCATGCGCTCGGCGTGATTCGACTGCTGATCGAGCGCGAATTGCCGATCGAGCTGCCGCCGCTGATCGGCGACGCCTTCAAGGCCTTCCCGGCGACGCACGGCCAGGCGCAGGCCGAGGTCGGCTTCTTCCTGCGCGAGCGCCTGACCGGCTACCTGCGCGAGGCCGGCTACAGCGCGCAGGAAGTCGAGGCGGTGGTCGAGGCGCGCCCCGAGCGCTGGGCCGAGGTGCCCCGGCGGCTCGCCGCGGTGCGCGCGTTCGCGGCGCTGCCCGAAGCGGCGTCGCTGGCCGCGGCCAACAAGCGCGTAGGCAACATCCTGAAGAAGTCCGACATCGGCTTCGAGGCGGTGGTGAACCGCGAGCTGTTCAAGGAACCCGCCGAAGCCGCGCTGGGTGCGGCGCTGTCGGCGGTGAAGCCGCAGGCCGATGACGCCTTCGACCGCGGCGACTACACCGCGTCGCTGCAAGCGCTGGCCGCGCTGAAGGCGCCGGTCGACGACTTCTTCGATGCGGTGATGGTCAACACCGACGACCCCACGCTGCGCGCCAACCGCCTTGGTCTGCTGGCCACGCTGCACGCGGCGATGAATCGCGTCGCCGATCTGTCGAAGCTGGCGGCCTGAGGCGGCGCCGCCGATAATCAGCGGCATGAACCGCCAGGACCAGATCAATGCATTCACGCTCGCGGCGCACCGCGTGGCGGTGGAGCGCCTGCGCGAGCAACCGGAGTTGATCGATCAAGCGGTGAGCCTGCTGCGCCGTTGGCGCGAACAGGCTGGCTCGACCCGATCCGATCGCTATTGGGACGAATGGGAGCGGCTCCTCGCGGATGGCGTCGATCGCATCGAGCAGGCGACTTGTGGCGCTGACGAGCATGCGGCCACCCTGCGCAGCATGTCACCGCTGGGCGTGCTGATCTCCCAGCGTGAACGCAGTGAACTGCTGCGCGAAGCGCGGCACGCGGCATGAAGCGCGAAGAGCTGGAACACGTGCTGCGCGCGGCTGCCGCCATCATCCAGGAGCAATCATTCGTGGTGGTTGGCAGCCAGGCGGTGTTGCTTCCGCACCCGAACGCACCGGCCGACTTGCTCGCGTCTCGCGAGATCGATCTCTACCCAGCGATGCACCCGGAGAAGGCAGACCTGATCGACGGCGCGATCGGCGCGCTGTCCAGCTTCCACGAGACGTTTGGCTATCACGCTGACGGTGTCGGTCCCGAGACCGCCGTGATGCCCGCCGATTGGATGGATCGCGCGCAGCTGTACTACATCGGCCCGATCACTGCGATCTGCCCCGAGATGCATGATCTTGCGGTGTCGAAATGCGTGGCCGGCCGCGACAAGGACGCGGATTTCGTGCGCGCGTTGCTGAGGCACAGGATGATCGAAGCATCGACGCTTGAAGACAGACTGCGTGCGCTGGACGCGACGCAGCAACCGGTGGAGCGCCTCGTCGCCTGGGCCCGCCGCCGCGCGCAAGAGGCTCGAGCATGAGACTCATCATCCTCGACCGCGACGGCACCATCAACGAAGACCGCGACGACTATGTGAAGTCGCCCGAAGAGTGGGTGCCGCTGCCGGGCGCGCTGGAGGCAATCGCGCGGCTCAACCATGCGGGCTGGCACACGGTGATCGCAACCAACCAGTCGGGGCTCGGCCGCGGGCTGTTCGACATGGCGATGCTCAATGCGATGCACCTGAAGATGAACCAGCTGCTCGCCAAGCAGGGCGGGCGCATCGACGCGGTGTTCTTCTGCCCGCACACCCCCGAAGACCAGTGCGAATGCCGCAAGCCCTTGCCTGGCCTGATGGAACTCATCGGCGAGCGCTACGGCGTCGAGCTGCCCGAGGTGCACCTGGTCGGCGACTCGCTGCGCGACGTGCAGGCCGGCGCGGCGGCCGGTTGCAAGACCCACCTCGTGCGCACCGGCAAGTGCGGGCGGATCGACGATGCGCAGCTCGCTGCGATGCTCAAGCATCTGCCGGGCACGCAAGTGCATGCCGACCTCGGCGCCTTCGCCGAAGCGATGATCCGCGAGGAGCGCAAGCTGCGCGGCGTCACCGGCGAGACCGACTCCGGCTTCGGAGCGCTCGGCTGATGCGGCGGGTTGGGTGGTCGCTGCGCTCGCTGCTGTTCGTGCTGTGGATGGCCGTCACCGTCGTGCCCTTCGCCGTTGCAGCGCTGCTGCTGTCGATCTTCGTGCGCGGCGACCCGGTGTACTGGGTGTGCATCACGTGGTTGCGCCTGTGCATCTGGGGTGCGCGCGTGATCTGCGGCGTGCGCTACCGCGTGCAGGGCATGGAGCATCTGCCGTCGGCCGACCGGCTGGCGCCGCTGATCCTCGCGCCCAAGCACCAGAGCACCTGGGAGACCTTCGCCTTTCCGACGCTGATGTCGCACCCGCTGTGCTACGTGTTCAAGCGCGAGCTGCTGCTGATCCCGTTCTTCGGCTGGGCCATCGGCCGACTGGACATGATCCACATCGATCGCAGCAAGCGAACCGAGGCCTGGAACAAGGTGGCCGAGCAGGGGCGACAACTGCTGGCGCGCGGCAACTGGGTGATCATGTTCCCCGAAGGCACGCGCACGCCGCGTGGCAGCCAAGGAACCTACAAGGCCGGCGCCACCCGCCTGGCGGTGACCACCGGCGCGCCGGTGGTACCGATCGCGGTGACCTCGGCGCGCTGCTGGCCGCGCAAATCGTTCATGCTGCGCCCCGGCGTGATCGACGTGTCGATCGGCCGGATGATCCCGTCGACCGGGCGCGAGCCGGACGAAATGATGCGCGAGATCGAGGCCTGGATCGAAGCCGAGATGCGCCGCCTCGACCCCGAGGCCTATATCACAGCCACCACGGCCACCCCGTAAACTCGCGGCCCATGACGCGACCCCTCACCGGCTCCGACCCCGCGCAGTACTCGCTGTTCGAGGCCCCGGCGCCGCAGAGCGCGCCGGTCGCGGTGGTGCCGCCGCCGGATCGCGCGCCGCCCGTCGTCAACCCGAGTGTGCTGCGTCACCCGCAGGCCTCGCGCGAGATCCGCCTCGACGATCACCTCGTCGCCTATGCGTTGAAGCGCGTGCGCCGGCGCAGCATCGGCTTCATCGTCGGCGCCGAAGGCTTGAGCGTGAGTGCGCCGAAATGGGTCGTCATCGCCGACATCGAGAACGCGCTGCGCGAGAAGGGCGGCTGGATCCTGCGCAAGCTGCGCGAGCAGCAGGAGCGCCAGCAGCGGCTGCAGCAGGCGCGGGTCGACTGGCGCGACGGCACCAGCATTCCCTTTCTCGGCGAGCCGGTGATCATCGTGCTCGACCCGCGCGCCACCGGCGCGCTGCTCAACACCGACGCGACCGCGCTGCCCGGAATTCCCCGGCTCACGCTGCACATCGGCCTGCCTCAGACCGCGACGCCGGAGCAGATTCGCGACGCGGTGCAGAGCTGGTTGCAGCGCCAGGCCAAGCGGGTGTTCGAAGAGCGCTGCCGCCATTTCACCCAGCAGCTGGGCGTGCGCTACACCCGCCTGAGCCTGTCGTCGGCGCAGACCCGCTGGGGCAGCGCGAGCGCCGACGGCTCGATCCGCCTGAACTGGCGGCTGATTCACTTCGCGCTGCCGACCATCGACTACGTGGTCGCGCATGAACTCGCGCACCTGCGCGAAATGAACCACAGCCCGCGCTTCTGGGACGTGGTGCGCTCGGTGCTGCCCGACTACGAGCAGGCGCGCGGCACGCTCAAGGGCGACGTGCTGCCGGTGTTCGATTGAGAAGCTGAGAGTCTTTCGCCGTACGTATCCAACTCCCGTTCGGGCTGAGCTTAATTTCCGATTGTCCTGAGCTTGTCGAAGGAAGCCCTGCGACCGGGTGTGCAGGCACTTCGACAGGCTCAGTGCGAACGGAAATCGGATATCGCGAAGAAAACTCGCAGCCTCTGGGCGGACTGAGCGTCGGTCAAGCCGGCGAAAACCGGAAAATCCCCGCCGCGTCGACGCGCCGCACCAACTTGCCCGCATGCCACAGCGCATTCAGGTGGGCGATCGATTCGCCCATCGCGAAGGTGGTCTGGTGCAGGTCGAGCGGGCGCTTGAACATCACCGGCAGGATGTCGGCCGCGCTGTGCGGCGCCTCGGCGCAGGCGGCCATCACTTCGGCATAGCGATCGTCGTGGTGGGCTTGCAGCTGGTCGATGCGGGTGTGCAGCCCACGGAACGGCCGGCCGTGCGACGGCAGCACCAGCGTGTCGGCGGGCAGCGCGCGCAGGCGCTCCAGCGAATCGAGGTACAGCGGCAGCGGGTTTGCCTCGGGCTCGAGGTCGATCACGCTGACGTTGGTGGAAATGCGCGGCAGCACCATGTCGCCGGAGATCAGCACGCCGAGGTCGGGGCAGTGCAGCGACATGTGCTCCGGCGCATGGCCGTAGCCGACGTGGCAGGTCCAGTCGTGCTCGCCGATGCGGATCGCGTCGCCGGCCAGCAAGCGGCGAAAACGCTCCGGCACCTTCGGCACCATGCTCGCGTAGTAGTTGGTGCGCGCCTTGATCTTCTCCATCGCCACGGGGTCGGTCAGGCCGTGGCTCGCCATGAACAGCGCGGTGGCCTGGCCGCCGAAGCCGGTGGTCGCCTGGCTCGCGAGCCGCGCGGCGTTGTAGTCGGTGGCGCTGATCCACAGACGGCAGTTCCAGCGCTCGGTCAGCCAATGCGCGAGGCCCAGGTGATCCGGGTGCATGTGGGTCACGATGACGCGCAGCACCGGCAGGCCGCCGAGCTCGCCCGCGAACACCTGCTCCCAGGCGGCACGGGTGGCGTCGTTGGTGATGCCGCAGTCGACGATGGTCCAGCCCGGCCGCCCGTCGATCGCGTCGCGCAGCAGCCAGAGGTTGATGTGGTCGAGCGCGAACGGCAATTGCATGCGCACCCAGCGCACGCCGGGCGCGACCTCCAGCGTGCGGCCGGGCTCCGGCAGCGCGTCGGAGAGCGGATAGTTCAATTGCTGTTCGAGTGCATTCATCGATCGCTTCCAGGCCATTACACTTTACGTAAACGTCAACCGCCACCCAGTCTAACTGCCCATGCCCGAACCTGCTGTCGCTCACGCGTCGCCCTCGTCGGCGCCGACCTTCACGATCAGCGAGCTCGCCCGCGAGTTCGACCTCACCACCCGCGCGATCCGGTTCTACGAAGACTGCGGCCTGCTCGCGCCGCAGCGCAGCGGCCGCAACCGCGTCTACACCGCGCGCGACCGCACGCGCCTGAAGCTCACGCTGCGCGGCAAGCGCCTGGGCCTGACGCTCGCGGAGGTGAAGGAACTCGTCGACATGTACGAGTCGCCGCGCGACACCCAGGCACAGCTGCGCAAGTTCCTGGTCGTGCTCGCGGCGCACCGCGAGCAGCTCGAGCAGCAGCTCGCCGACCTGCACGCC
>DASXQQ010000321.1:0-3150 GCA_036507085.1 Piscinibacter sp.
CCGTGGCGCGCTCGGCGCGCTGGTTCAGCATGCGCAGGCAGTCGGCCGGGCCGAACGCCTCGACGAAGCGGTCGGCCGTCGGGTACGAGGTGTAGCGCGGGCCCGGGGTGTCGAAGCGCCTGAGCAGCGCTTCGGAAAGCACGGGGGGCGCGTCGGCGCGCGCGGTCAAGGGGGCTGCGGACATGGCTCAGCATGTTGCCCACGGGCATCGCGGCCGACCTTGACCTGGCGCAAAGCCCATGCGCGGTCGTGGCCGAACAATGACCGGTATTGAGCCACATCACGAGCTGCCCTTCCCCATGACCGCCCACCCCGTCGTGACGCCGATCAAGGCCGAGTCGCTGAAAGTCGCGTGCTCGAGCTGCAACCTGCGCGAGCTGTGTCTGCCGGTTGGATTTTCGGAACAGGAGCTCGAGCGCCTGGACACGATGGTCGCCACGCGCCGCTCGGTGCACCGCGGCGACACGCTGTTTCGCAGCGGCGATCCGTTCGAAGCGGTCTATGCGGTGCGCACCGGCTTCTTCAAGACGCGCGTGTCGTCGGAAGACGGGCGCGACCAGGTCACCGGCTTCCAGATGGCCGGCGAGCTGCTGGGGCTGGACGGCATCAGCACCGACCGCCACACCTGCGACGCCGTCGCGCTGGAGGATTCGCAGGTCTGCGTGATTCCCTACGGCCAGCTCGAACACCTGTCGCGCGAGTTCACCGACCTGCAGCGCCAGTTCCACAAGATCATGAGCCGCGAGATCGTGCGCGACCACGGGGTGATGCTGCTGTTGGGCAGCATGCGCGCGGAGGAGCGGCTGGCGGCGTTCCTGCTCAATCTCTCGCAGCGACTGCAGGCGCGGGGGTTCTCGCCGTCGTCGCTGGTGCTGCGGATGACGCGCGAGGAGATCGGGACCTACCTCGGGTTGAAGCTGGAGACGGTGAGCCGCTGCTTCTCGAAGTTCCAGGAGGAAGGCATCCTGCAGGTGAAGCAACGGCAGATCCGCATCCTCGACCAGACGGCCTTGCAGAAGCTGGTGAACGGGGCGAGCTGCTGATTGGCTCCCCTGGCCTGCCACCCATGCTAAGCCGTCCTTCGGACGGCATGACTTAACGCACAGCTCCCCCGCGCCCCCTCCGAGAGGGGGCTCCAGCATGTTCAACGGCTCTCCCCAGCCCCTCTCCGCGAGAGGGGCTCCAGTTTGTTTGACGACCTTCGCCAAGTGGGTGACGGCGAAGACGCTGTGCGACACGCGAGGTGTTGCCGGCCGCAAGGCCGGCTCGTCAAACAAGCTGGAGCCCTCCTCTCGGAGGAGGGCTGGGTGGTGTCGTCGAACATGCGGGAGCCCCCTCTCGGAGGGGGCGCGGGGGAGCTGTGTGGTAAGGCATGCCGTCCCAAAGGACGGCCTCAGCGCAGATCAGGGCCGCCTTTCCTTCTCACTCGCGGTCGGACCTGGCTCCTCGAGCAAGGCGGTGATCGCCCCCGCCGTCGCGATCACGCCCCAGAAGATGAAGAAGGTCACCGAGTAGACCGCGCTGCGCGACCAGTCGATGGGATCGGCGCCGAACCAGTGCATCGTGCTCGGGTCGACGACGGCAAACACCAGCATCTCCAGCACGCCGGCCATCACGAAGGCGGGCCACAGGATCAGTAGCATCCGGTCCCGCAAAGACCGCCGTGGCGGGTTCGCGACGCCATGCATCGCGGTGTCAGCGACGAGCTGCGGCCGCATGGTTGCGCGCCAGTGTCGCAGGCGTCATCGTCTCGGCTTGCGGCGCCGCGGCTTCGCGCACCGGCGAGTCGCCGCCGCGCAGCGCGATGACGAACGTGGCGATGCTTGCCGCCACCACCACCGCCGGGCCGGCGATCACCAGCCACACCATGGGCACGCGCCACCAGGGCAGTACCGGCTTGAGCATGTTTTGATTCACGGCGTCTCCTCAGTTCAACGTGGAACGACGAAGGTCGACTTTTCGGCTACCGCGGTCGACGCATCGGCCGCGGGTGAGACCTGGAAACGGATCGGATGGGCGCCGGGCCCGAGCGAGCGCGCCGAATCCGGCGGCACGCGCACAGCGACGGTCACCCAGCGCGCCTGCGCGGGCAGCACATCGACGTCGGCTGTGTTCGCGAGCTCGACACCGGCGATGCCCAGCACGGCCACGCGATAGCGCTGCGCCTGTTCCGTGGCATTCATCAGCTGCAAGCGATACACGTTCTCGATGCGGCCCTGGTCCACCAGGCGCGCGAGCGTCGTGCGGTCGCGCACCACGTCGACCTTCAGGGTGTGGCGCAGCATGAGGCTGACGACGAAAGCGACCGAGATCGCGATCAACACGCTGCCGTAGATCAGCACCCGCGGTCGCAGCACCTGCCTGATCATCTGCGGCCGCGTCCACTGTTTCACCAGCCCGTTCTCGGTGGCGTAGCGAATCAGGCCGCGCGGGTACTTCATCTTGTCCATCACGCCGTCGCAGGCGTCGATGCAGGCGGTGCAGGCGATGCATTCGTACTGCAGGCCGTCGCGGATGTCGATGCCCACCGGGCAGACCTGCACGCACAGGCCGCAGTCGATGCAGTGGCCGAGCTTGGCGGCCGCGAGGTCGGTGCTGCGTGCGCGCGTGCCGCGCGGGTCGCCGCGTGCCGCGTCGTAGCTGACGATCATCGTGTCGCGGTCGAACATCGCGCTCTGGAAGCGCGCATAGGGGCACATGTACTTGCACACCTGCTCGCGCAGGAAGCCGGCGTTGCCATAGGTCGCGAGGCCATAGAAGTTGACCCAGAACCATTCCCACGGGCCGAAAGACAAGGTGAACGACTCGGCCCACAGCGTCTTGATCGGCGTGAAGTAGCCGACGAAGCTGAAGCCGGTCCACAGGCCGATCGTCAACCACAGCGCGTGCTTGGCGGCCTTGCGCCACAGCTTGTTGGCGTCCCACGCGCCAGCATCGAGCTTCATTCGCGCGCCGCGTTCGCCCTCGATGCGACGCTCGACCCACAGGAAGATCTCGGTGTAGACGGTTTGCGGGCAGGCGTAGCCGCACCACAACCGCCCGCCCACCGCCGTGAAGAAGAACAGCGAATACGCGGCGAGGACGAGGATGCCCGTCAGGTAGATGAAGTCCTGCGGGTACAGCACCAGGTCGAAGATGTAGAAGCGGCGC
>DASXQQ010000322.1:0-4869 GCA_036507085.1 Piscinibacter sp.
GTGTAGGGCACGGCGCTGCGCCAGTCGCCGAACGCGGATTGCAGCGCCTGGCGCACGGCAGCCACGTCCATGTCGCCGGCGGCGCCGAATTCGGCCCGCGTGGCGCCGTAGAAGCGTGCATGAAAGGCGCGCAGCTGCTCGAGCGTGACCGCGTTCACGTCGCTCACGATTTCGTCGAAGCTGCGCGCATGGCGCACGTCGCCGCGCGGATACGGGTCGCCCCAGCGGGCCAGCGCGTTGGCCGCCAGCGCCTGCGGCTGCTTGCGCTGCTGCTCGATGCCGGCAATCGCCTGGCGCTTCACTTCGTCGAGCGCATCGTTCGGGAACGCCGGGTTGCGCAACATGTCGCCGACCAGCGCGATCGCCGCGCTCAGGTGTTCGCGACGCGACACCAGGCTTACACTGACCTCGCCGATGCCGCCGTTGACGCTCAGCTCGGTCTTCAGCTGGTCGAGACGATCCTGCAGCTGTTCGCGCGTCAGCGTCTTCGTGCCCTTGTCGAGCAAGCTTGCGACCATGTCGGCCACCTCGGCCTGGCCGAACAGGCTCTTCTCGTCGCCGAAATGCAGCGTCAGCGTCGCATGCACCGCGCCGCCGCGCGTGGGCTTGGGCAGCAATGCCGCCTGCACGCCGCCGACGCTGAAGCGTTGGGTGCGACGATCGATCGCGGCCGGCGTGGCCTCGAAGGCTTCGACCACCGCGGCCGCGGCCTGCGGCTTGAACTGCTTCAACTGCGCAGTGACGTCCGCCGCCGCCGGCGCCGGCGCGCGCACCGGCCGCTCGGTCGGCAGGTAGGTGGCGAGCGTGCGGTTGTCCCGCAAAAGATACTGCTCAGCGACGCGCTGCACGTCGGCAAGCTTGACCTCGCGCACGCGGTCGCGCAGCAGAAAGAACAGCCGCCAGTCGCCCTGCGCCACCGATTCGCTGAGCGCGATGCCCACCGATTCCGGATTGGTGAAGGCCTGCTCCCAGTTGTTGAGCCACTTGGCCCGGGCGCGCTGCAGCTCTTCTTCGCTGACCGGTTCGCGCGCGGCCGATTCAACCGTCATCAGCGTTTCGAAGCGGGCGCGCTCGACGTCCTGGCCCGGCGCGAGCTGCGTGCCGAAGATGATGAAACCGGGATCGGCCATGCCTTGCGCGAACGCGAAGGTCGAGGCCGCCAGTTGCTTCTCGGTCAGCCGCTTGTGCAGCCGGCCCGACGGCGTGTCGCCCATCACCAGTGCCAGCAACTCCACCGCGGCGAAGTCGGCATCGGCGGCCGGCATCACGTGGTAGCCGGCGAACAGGATCGGCACGCCGCCGACGCGGCGCAGCGTGACGCTGCGTTCACCGTCCTGCGTCGGGTCCAGCGTGTAGAAGGTCGGCAGCGTGCGCGTCGGCTTGCGAAGCTTGCCGAACGAGCGCGCCACGTCGGCCAGCACGGCCGCCTTCGCGAAACGCCCCGCGACGATCAGCGTGGCGTTGTCGGGCTGGTAGTACTGCCGATAGAACGCCTGCAGGCGCGGGATGTCGACGTTCTCGACGTCGGCGCGCGCGCCGATCGTGTCGCGGCCGTAGTTGTGCCAGTCGAACATCACCGACAGCGTCTTCTTGTACAGCGTGCGCTCCGGGCTGTTCTCGCCGCGTTCCATTTCGTTGCGAACCACCGTCATCTCGGTGTCGAGGTCGCGGCGTGCGATGAAGCTGTTGACCAGTGCGTCGGCCAGCCAGTCGATGTACCAGCGCAGGTTCGCCTCGTCGGCGGAGAAACGCGCGGTGTAGTTGGTGCGGTCGAAGCTCGTGGTTCCGTTGGCGGCGAGGCCGCGCTTCTGGAACTCGGCCCACACGCTGCGGTGCGTCGGCGTGCCCTTGAACATCATGTGTTCGAGCAGGTGCGCCATGCCCGACTCGCCGTAGTTCTCATGCCGAGACCCGACATGGACCGTGAGGTTGACGGTGGTGGTCGGCTTGGACTCGTCGGGCACCAGCAGCACCTGCAAGCCATTGGCGAGCCGGTATTCGGCAATGCCCTCGACCGAACGGACGGAGCTCACGCCGCTCGGAAGCGGCTGCGCGTGTGCGGGAGAAGAAAGGACGAGTGCCCCGGCGAACAGCAGGGCGCAGGCGGCGCGGTAGGACATGGCATCGAGGAAAGAAGCGACGGCGCAGTGTAGAACCGCGTGCCGCCGCTTGCCTCGTCGCCTACTTCGCGAGAGCCTTTTGGTACGCCGCGATGCCGGAGACGATCTCGGCCATCGCCGCCTCGGGACCTTCCCAGCCGGTGACCTTGACCCACTTGCCGGGTTCGAGGTCCTTGTAATGCTCGAAGAAATGCTGGATCTGTCGCAGCCGCAGGTCGTTCATGTCCGCGGGCTTCTGCCAATGGGTGTAGATCGACAGGATCTTGTCGATCGGCACGGCCAGCAGCTTGGCGTCGCCGCCCGCCTCGTCTTCCATCTTCAGCACGCCGATCGGACGGCAGGTGACCACCACGCTCGGCACCAGCGGGAACGGGGTGATCACCAGCACATCGACCGGGTCGCCGTCGTCCGACAGCGTCTGCGGGATGTAGCCGTAGTTGCACGGGTAGTGCATTGCCGTGCTCATGAAGCGGTCGACGAACATCGCGCCGCTTTCCTTGTCGACTTCGTACTTGATCGGGTCGGCATTCATCGGGATCTCGATGATCACGTTGAACTGCTCGGGGGCCTTGTCGCCGGGGGTCACGTTGTGCAGGCTCATGGGAACTCTCTGGGTTTCGGGAAAACCCGAATTTTAAGGCTGGCGCTTGCGCCCGCCTGACTCGGATCGTCGCGCATGTCACCGGTGGAAAACACCATGGCGGCGTCGTTGCCTTGTCACGGGCCTTCCCGTAGCATGCGTCGCTGATCGCGCGCCGCCGGGCCACCGGCTTTGCACGGGCCGCCGTCATCCACCCGTTCCCCGACAGAACAAGGAGATTCCGTTGATTTCAACCTCGGTGGCGCTGTATTTTGCGCTGGCATGCGGCCTGGCCGCTGTCGTTTACGGCTTCGTGCAGCGAAGCTGGATCCTGAGCCAAGACGCCGGCAGCGCGCGCATGCAGGAGATCGCCGGCGCGATCCAGCAAGGCGCGGCCGCGTACCTGGCGCGGCAGTACCGCACGATCGCGATGGTCGGCGTGGTACTGGCGATCCTGATCGCGGTTTTCCTCGACGGCACCACCGCGGTGGGCTTCGTTCTGGGTTCCCTGCTCTCCGGCGCCTGCGGCTTCATCGGCATGAACGTGTCGGTTCGCGCCAACGTGCGCACCGCGCAGGCCGCGACGCAAGGCATCGCGCCGGCACTGGCCGTCGCCTTCAAGGGCGGCGCGATCACCGGCATGCTGGTCGTCGGCCTCGGCCTGCTGGGGGTGACGACCTTCTTCCTGTTCATCACCGGCAACGGCAACCTCACCCCGGACAAGACACTGTCGTCGGTGCTGAAGCCGCTGCTGGGCCTCGCGTTCGGCGCCTCGCTGATCTCGATCTTCGCGCGCTTGGGCGGTGGCATCTTCACCAAGGGCGCCGACGTCGGCGCTGACCTGGTCGGCAAGGTCGAGGCCGGCATTCCGGAAGACGACCCGCGCAACCCGGCGGTGATCGCCGACAACGTGGGCGACAACGTCGGCGACTGCGCCGGCATGGCGGCCGACCTGTTCGAGACCTATGCGGTCACGCTGATCGCGACGATGGCGCTCGGCGCGCTGGTGGTCGCGTCGGCGCCGATGGCCGCGGTGGTCTACCCGCTGGCGCTCGGCGGCTTCTCGATCATCGCCTCGATCATCGGCTGCAGCGCCGTCAAGGCCTCGCCCGGCATGAGGAACGTGATGCCGGCGCTGTACCGCGGGCTGATCGTCGCCGGCGTGATCTCGCTCATCGGCTTCTTCTTCATCACCCGCGGCCTGATGCCCGACGACGCGCTCGGCGCCGGCACGCAGCTGCGCCTGTTCGGCGCCTGCGTCATCGGCCTCGCGTTGACCGCCGCGCTGGTCTGGATCACCGAGTTCTACACCGGCACCGACTACGGCCCGGTGCAGCACGTGGCGCAGGCCTCGACCACCGGCCACGGCACCAACATCATCGCCGGCCTGGGTGTATCGATGCGCTCCACCGCCTGGCCGGTGATCTGCGTCTGCATCGCGATCTGGGTCTCGTTCAACCTCGGTGGCCTGTACGGCATCGCGATCGCCGCGACCTCGATGCTCAGCATGGCCGGCATCATCGTGGCGCTCGACGCCTACGGCCCGATCACCGACAACGCCGGCGGCATCGCCGAGATGGCCAACCTGCCCAAGAGCGTGCGCGACGTCACCGACCCGCTCGACGCGGTGGGCAACACCACCAAGGCGGTGACCAAGGGCTACGCCATCGGCTCGGCCGGCCTCGCCGCGCTGGTGCTGTTCGCCGACTACACCCACGGCCTCGAAGCGCGCGGCATGACGGTGAGCTTCGATCTGTCGAACCACAAGGTCATCGTCGGCCTGTTCATCGGCGGCCTGGTGCCCTACCTGTTCGGCGCGATGGCGATGGAGGCGGTGGGCCGCGCGGCGGGCAGCGTGGTCGAGGAAGTGCGGCGCCAGTTCCGCGACATCAAGGGCATCATGGAAGGCACCGGCAAGCCCGAATACGGCCGTGCGGTCGACATGCTGACCGCGGCGGCGATCAAGGAGATGATCATCCCCAGCCTGCTGCCGGTGGTCGTGCCGATCGTCGTCGGGCTGCTGCTCGGCCCAGCGGCGCTCGGCGGCCTGCTGATGGGCACCATCGTCACCGGCCTGTTCGTCGCGATCTCGATGTGCACCGGCGGCGGCGCCTGGGACAACGCGAAGAAGTACATCGAAGACGGCCACCACGGCGGCAAGGGTTCCGA
>DASXQQ010000323.1:0-8727 GCA_036507085.1 Piscinibacter sp.
GCGATCACCACGCTCGAAGGCGCGATCCACAAGATCGACCTCGAAACGCGCGACCTGCTGGGCAGCACCTTCAACCAGGTCAACGAGCATTTCGGCCGCATGTTCCCGAGCCTGTTCGGCGGCGGCAACGCGCGCCTGGTGATGACCGGCGACGAGATCCTCGACGCCGGCGTGCAGGTGATGGCGCAGCCGCCTGGCAAGAAGAACAGCACCATCCACTTGCTGTCGGGCGGCGAGAAGGCGTTGACGGCGATCGCGCTGGTGTTCGCGATCTTCCAGCTGAATCCGGCGCCGTTCTGCCTGCTCGACGAGGTGGACGCGCCGCTGGACGACGCCAACACCGAGCGCTACACCAAGCTGGTGACCGAGATGTCCAAGGGCACGCAGTTCCTGTTCATCAGCCACAACAAGATCGCGATGGAGATGGCCGAGCAGTTGATCGGTGTGACGATGCAGGAGCAGGGCGTGTCGCGCATCGTCGCGGTCGACATGGAAGCGGCGGTCGGCATGGCCGAGGCGGCATGAGCCGCCGGGCCGCTCCCAAGGCGAATACCGCAGCGTGTAGCGCGGAGGTTACCCAATGAGCGCGCCGGGCCGCCATGGGCCACGAAGGGGCCCCTTCGGGTCCCTGGGCGAATACCGGAGTGCGCAGCACGAAGGTACTCCAATGAGCCTTCGCGAATCGCGATGACGAGCAGCCTCACCGTCGCACTGGCCGCGCTCGGCGGTGTGGTGCTCGCCGGCGTGGTGGCCCATGGCGCCTGGCAGGCCCGCAAGGCCGGCCCGCGGCGCGCCGCGGTGGCGCTGCCGCGCAGCGAGCCGCACGAGCCGACCCTGGAGACGGTGCCGGGAACATCGAGCGAATCACCTGCCGCCGGGTTGGAACCGCCGCGCGTCGCGAAGCGCGCGGTGGCGAGGCTCGATGCGCTGATCGACGCCATCGCTCCGCTCGCGCTCGAAGCGCCGGTCAGCGGCGAGATGGTGTTGATGCACCTGCCGCCGACGCGGCGCGCCGGCAGCAAGCCGTTCATCATCGAAGGGCTGAATGCGGAGAACGGCGAATGGGAAGCCGCGGCGCCGGGCCAGCGCTACAGCGAGTTCCAGGCCGGCGTGCAGTTGGCCAACCGCACCGGCGCGCTCAACGAGATCGAATACTCCGAGTTCGTGCAGAAGGTCGAGACCTTCGCCGAAGCCATCGGCGCGCGGGCCGACGTCCCCGACATGCTCGACGTCGTGGCCCGTGCGCGCGAGCTCGATGCGTTTGCCGGCGAGCACGATGCGCAGCTCGCGGTGCACCTGCAGGCGCGATCGGCCGCATGGAGCGTGGGCTACATCCAGCAGCACGCCGCGCGCCACGGTTTCGTGCCCGGCGTCGTGCCGGGCCGGTTGGTGCTGCCGTCCACCGAAGAGGGCGCGCCGCCGGTGCTCACGCTGACTTTCGACTCGCAGGCCGCGCTGGCCGACGACCCGCACCGCGCCGCGGTGCGCGACGTGACGCTGAGCTTCGACGTGCCGCAGACCGACCCGAAGGCCGAGCCCTTCGTCGCCTGGCAGGCCAGTGCGCAGGCGCTGTCGCTGGGGATGGATGCCGGCATCGTCGACGACAACGCTCGCGCGCTGAGCCCGGAAGGGTTCGCGGCCATCGGCAAGGAACTCGAACAGCTGTACCGGACGCTCGAGTCACGCGATCTGGCAGCCGGGTCGGCGGCGGCGCGGCGCTTGTTCAGCTGAAGCGGCCGGGTGCGACACTACACTGCGAACCGAGGGAGGTTCATCACGCAGCATCGAGGAATCTCATGAAAGTCAGAGACGTCGTCATCTTTACCGGCAAGCGCTTTACCGTCCCGCAAGGCATCCAGCGCATCGACCACCGCGCGACCCACGGTTGGCAGCTGCGCTATGGCGGCACCAAGCTGTTCTCCGATCACACGCCCGATGGAAGCGGCGCGAGCGCCGCGCTGGTTCAAGCGACCCAGGAGTTGCTGAAGCGCATTGCCAAGCTGCCCGCGCCGTCGCGGCTGCAGCGCGAGCCCAGCGAAAACAAGACCAGCGATCTGCCGGTCGGCATCTCCGGTCCGATCGTGCGCCAGCGCGCGCGTTCGACGGTTCGCGACTGCAGCTTGTCGGTGTCGATTCCGCGCTTCGGGGATTTGCCGCGGCGCCGCAGCGTCTACATCGGCACCGAGAACACCTACAGCATCGAGCGCTACAAGCTCGCGCTCGCGAAAGCCATTGAACTTCGCGAGAAGGCCGAGACCGCGTATCAGCGCGCGGCCACGAAGGCCAAGCGGGCGGCGGTTCGGGACCTCAAGCCCAGCAAGCTCAGGTGACGGCGATCGAGTTCACCACCCGGCGCCTGCGCCTGCGCCAGTGGTGCGACGCCGATCGCGAGCCGTTCGCGGCGCTCAACGCCGACCCCCGGGTCATGGCGTTCTTTCCCGCCCCCATCGAGCGCGCGGTCAGCGACGCCGCACTCGCGCGCTGGCGCGAGCAGATCGCCGAGCGCGGCTGGGGCCTGTGGGCGGCGCAGACGCTGGACGGCGACGAGTTCATCGGCTTCGTCGGCCTGCAAGTGCCGACGGCGGCGCTGCCGTTCAATCCTTGCGTCGAGGTCGGCTGGCGGCTCGCCTTCGCGCACTGGGGCAAGGGCTACGCGTCCGAGGCCGCACAGGGGGCGCTGCGCATCGGATTCGAGCGGCTGCGCCTGCCCGAGATCGTGTCGTTCACCGCGGTCCAGAATCTGCGCTCGCGCGCGGTGATGGAACGCATCGGCATGCGCGATTCCGGCACGACCTTCGAGCACCCCGGCGTGCCAGTCGGCAGTCCCCTTCGCCTGCATTGTCTGTACCGCTTGTCCGACGCGCATTGGCGGGCCCAAGGCGCGTAGGGCTGCCATCGGGCATGGCATGCTTGCGGCTGCGCTTTGCCGCCAGTCGCCACTTCATTCGCTTCGATGACCCACACCGACCTCTCTGCCACGGCGCCCGACCTGGCCGCGCGCGCCGCCGAGCTGCGTGAGCAGCTGCAGCACCACGCGCACCGCTACTACGTGCTCGATCAGCCGGAGATTCCCGACGCCGAGTACGACCGGATGTTCCAGGAGTTGCAGGCGATCGAGGCGGCGCATCCCGAGTTGCTGACGGCCGACTCGCCGACGCAGCGCGTCATCGGCAAGGTGCTCGACGGCTTCACCCCGGTGCGCCACGCGGTGGCCATGCTGTCGATCCGCACCGAGACCGACGCGCAAGCGAGCGGCGCCGAGGCCTTCGATGCGCGGGTGCGGCGCGAGCTTGGGGCTACGCCGGACGAAGCGCCGGTGGAGTACGCGGCCGAGCTGAAGTTTGACGGCCTCGCGATCAACCTGCGCTACGAGCGCGGCGTGCTCGCGCAAGCCGCGACGCGCGGCAACGGCGAGACCGGTGAAGACGTGACGCAAAACATCCGCACGATTGCGCAGATTCCGCTGCGCCTGAAGTTTCGCGGCGAGGTGCCGGCAGTGATCGAGGTGCGCGGCGAGGTCTACATGCGTCGCGACGACTTCGAGGCGCTCAACGAGCGGCAGCGCGCGCTGATCGCGGCCGGCGCGAAGAACGAGAAGACCTTCGTCAACCCGCGCAACGCCGCCGCCGGCGCGGTGCGCCAGCTCGACCCCGCCATCGCCGCCAAGCGGCCCTTGAGCTTCTTCGCCTACGGCCTGGGCGAGGTGCGCGGCTGGGACATCCCGGACACGCACAGCGCGCTGCTCGACGCGATGGCGGCGATGGGTGTGCCGGTGTCGCCGGACCGCACGGTGGCGCAGGGCGCCCCCGGGCTGGTCGCGTTCTATCGCGCGATGGGCGAGAAGCGCGATGCGCTGCCGTTCGACATCGACGGCGTGGTCTATAAGGTCAACTCGCGCGCGCTGCAGCAGCGACTCGGCTTCGTTTCGCGCGAGCCGCGCTGGGCGGTGGCGCACAAGTACCCGGCGCAGGAGCAGATGACCACGCTGCAGGGCATCGAGATCCAGGTCGGGCGCACCGGCAAGCTCACGCCGGTGGCCAAGCTCGCGCCGGTGTTCGTCGGCGGCACGACGGTGAGCAACGCCACGCTGCACAACCAGGACGAGATCGACCGCAAGGACGTGCGGATCGGCGACACGGTGATCGTGCGGCGCGCGGGCGATGTGATTCCGGAGGTGGTGGGTGTCGTGCATGCGACGGCCGACGGGGTGAAGCGCGCCGAACGGTTCGACATCTACGCGCGCCTCCAGGGCAAATGCCCGGTCTGCGGCAGCGAGATCACACGCGAGGAAGGCGAGGTCGACTGGCGCTGCAGCGGCGGGCTCTTCTGCCCCGCGCAGCGCAAGGAAGCGATCCTGCATTTCGCCGGCCGGCGTGCGATGGACATCGAAGGCCTCGGCGACAAGCTGGTCGATCAACTGGTCGACAGCGGGCTCATCCGCACCTTGCCCGAGCTCTACAAACTGGGTGTCGCCAAGCTCGCCGCACTCGAACGCATGGCCGACAAGAGCGCCCGCAACCTGGTCGCGGGGCTCGAGAAGAGCAAGCAGACGACACTCGCGCGCTTCCTGTTCGCGCTCGGCATCCGCCAGGTGGGCGAGAGCACGGCCAAGGACCTGGCCAAGCACTTCGGCTCGCTCGACCGCATCGTCGATGCGAGTGTCGAGCAGCTGCTCGAGGTCAATGACGTCGGCCCGGTCGTCGCACAAAGCATTCGCACCTTCTTCGACCAGCCGCACAACCGCGAGGTCGTCGAACAACTGCGCGCCTGCGGCATCCGCTGGGACGAGCACGAGGGCACGGCCGACACGAGTCCAAAGCCGCTCGCCGGCAAGACCTTCGTGCTGACCGGCAGCCTGCCCGCGCTGACCCGCGACGAGGCGAAAGACCTGATCGAAGCGGCCGGCGGCAAGGTGTCGGGCTCGGTGTCGAAGAAGACCGACTACGTCGTTGCGGGCGAAGAAGCGGGCAGCAAGCTCGACAAGGCGCGCGAACTGGGGGTGGCGGTCATTGGCGAAGACGCGCTGCGCAAGTTGTTGGCTTGAACCTTCGCGATCAGCGAGACACAGTGGGCGTCGCCAAGTTTCCAACCGGTTCGTGACCCACCCGTCGCGGCGCCACCGCATGCGTCGCCATTGCCGACACCGCGAGGCACCAGACGATCAGCGCGCCCGACGGCAGATCGAGCGCCGACGACAGCAGCAGCCCCAGCGCATAGCCGAGCACACCGATCGCGTAGGCGAGCGGAAGGCGGCGGCGCAGCGGATGGTTGCGCACGCCGAGCGCCGGCACGATCAGCGTGGCGAACACCAGGTACACGCCGACGAGTTGAACCGAGACCGTCACCGCCACCGCGAACAGCACATAGAAGCCGAGTTGCGACAGCTGGCCGCGCAGCGCGGCCAGCACCGCCAGCGTGATCATCGTGACCGCCAGCGGCACCGCGAGCTGCGCATAGCTGACCCACAAAATCTGCCCGGCCAGCAGGTCGCGCAGGTGCTCGCCGCCATGCGGGTTCTTCGCCAGCAGCAGGATACCCGCGGTGGCGGCCAGCACGAACAGCACGCCGATCTGCGCCTCCTGCACTTCGGGCCAGACCTTCTCGGTCCAGGCGAGCAGCAGCGCACCGGCCAGCGCCGCCAGCGCGGCGGCGACCTGCACCTGCCAGCCGCTCGGCTCGATGTCCATCAGCCCGGCAGCGATGACGCCGAGACCGGCGATCTGCGCAATGGCCAGGTCGATGAAGACGATGCCCTTGCGCAGCACCCGCGCGCCCAGCGGTACATGCGTCGCGAGCACCAGCACTCCGGCGCAGAAGGCCGGCGCGAGGATCATGAAGTCGATGGCGCTCCAGCTCATTTGACGGCCTCCAGCAAGAGGGTGACGGTGCTGTCGAACAGGCCGAACAGGTCGCTTGCCTTGTCGTTGCCGCCCACGGTGAAGGGCAGCGCGACGGCGGGAATGTGCGCATGCTCGCTCATCCACTGCGACGCGCGCGGGTCCTGGTAGGCGGCGCGAATCACCAGCTTGGCCGGTTGCCGCGCGAGCTGGTTGACGAGCTCGCTCAAATGGCCGGCGCTCGGCTCGACACCGGGCTTGGGCTCGAGCGTCGCGACCTCGCGCATGCCCAGCCAGTTCGCCAGGTAGCCCATGTTCTTGTGGTGCGCCACGAAGGCCACGCCTTTGAGCGGCTGGGCCTGCTGTTCCCATTTCTGTGTCGCCGCGGTCCAGCGCGCTGCGAAGCTCTGCAAGCGGTCCTGGTAGACCTTCGCGTTGGCCGCGTCGATCTGCGCCAGCCGCGCGGCCAGCGCGCTCGCCACCTTGGCGATGTTGCGCGGGTCCTGCTGGATGTGCGGATTGCCCGCGGCGTGCACGTCGCCCTCGCTGCGGTCGAGGCGGCTCGGCACTTCGAGCGGCGTGACGAAGCGACCGGCCTCGAACACCGCTGGCGAGCCGACCGAGAGCTTGGCGTTGCCCGACTGCTGGATCAGCACCGGCAGCCAGCCGACCTCGAGTTCCATGCCGGTGCACACCAGCAGGTCGGCGTTGCGCATGCGCGCGATCAGGCTGGGCCGGGCCTCGATGCGGTGCGGGTCCTGCAAGGCGGTCGTGGCCGACGAGACATTGAGCTTGTCGCCGCCCAGCTCCTTGGCGAGCGAGGCCCATTCGGGCTCGCAGGCGACGACGTTGAGGGCGGCTTGCGCCTGCAGCGCGGCGCCGGCCAAGGCGGCGATCAGAAGGGTTTTCAGGAGCGATCTCATGGCGGACTCCTAGAACGAATGCGCACCATGGGCACCGAGGCTCATGATGTACTGGAGGAAGAGCTGGCGGTCGGTGCCGTCGGGGCCGCTGCGATCGGCGGCGAGCTGCAACCGGAAGCGGCTGAACTCCGACAGCGAGTAGTCGACCATCACGGTGCTGCGCGACGGGCGGTGGCTTTGCAGGACGGGCAAGTCGGCGCCGGTCAAGCCATTGGTGCCGACGAGGCCGAGGCGAGGCGTGCCGGAATCGAGCCGGTCGTAGCGCGCGCCGACGCGCCACATCGGCATGAACTGATACGCCGCCTGCAGGTACCAGCCGCTTTGCCGGCTGCGATAGTCGCCGCTGAACGGCCCGCCGGCCTGCGACGCCGTGTCGTAGTTCAAGGTGCCGTTCTCCGTGCGGCGGAAATACTCGCCCTGGATCTTCAGGTTGCGTTGCGTCGAGTTGCCGCCCGGCGCCCATTTGTAGATGCCGTCGAGCACCCAGGTGCCGCTGCGACCGGTGAAGGCGTTGCTGACCGGTGTGCCGGCGGCATTGCTGTCGTCGTAGGCGCGGTCGGCGGCGCGGTGTCTCAGGTACGACGCACCGACACGCCAGCTCGCGCTGTCGCCGATGTCGTCGCCGACATGCGCGAACACCGCGGTCGAGCCGACGCCGTTGCGGCCGGTGTCGCTGCCGGGGAAGCTTGCGCCCGAGCCGATTTCCGCGCCGAGCTCGACGAAGCGATCGGTCGGCGCGAGCCAGCGCAGCTGCACGCCGTCGGTCTTCAGCGGTCCGCCGAAGAAGGCCTGGTAGGCGAGCGGCGCGTCGACGAAGTCCCAGGCATGGGCATGCTGGATGTTGAGGTAGCCGATCGACGACAGGAAGCGGCCCGCCTTGAGCGTCGCGCCGTTGAAAAGGCCACGGCGTTCGAAGAACGCTTCCTCCACGCCGACGCCGTCTTCGCCGGCGAGCGCGAAAGTCAACCGGCCGGAAAAGGTCGGGTCGACGTTGGCCGACAGCGTGAGTTCCGATTCGCCGAGCGAAAAACCGCGAGTTCCGGGGCCGACTTCACCGCCGCTCGGTATGAAGCCCTGCAGCCGGTAATCGGCTGGATCGCGCGAGAGGTTGGCGTAGGTACCGTTGAGGATCAGCGAGATGGCGGGGTTGAACGATGAGGCCAACGCGGCCGCGCCACGCGGCGATTCGCTGGACGGCGGGGCGGCTGGCGTCGCGGACGCCACAGGCGGCGCGACCGCCGGCGCCGCGGCGGTCGGCTGCGCGCCTTGTTGCAAGTCGCCGATGCGGCGCTCCAGCGCCTGCAGCCGGGCCTCGTAGGCCTGTCGCATCTCGGCGATCTGGTTCTTCAGTTGTTGCAGCTCGTCGGCTGCGCTGGCGGGTGCTGCCACGGCGTGCAGCGGGGTGGCAACGAGGGCGGCCAGGCCGAGACCGGCGGCCGCCATGCGGTGGGTGAACATGGATGAGATCCTGCGGATGATGTGAACGGCCGAGCGCGAACGAACGCGCCGGCATGAAGCCCGAGAGGGCGAACGCTCAGATCAACGAGGCAGGCGGCGCACGCGCATGAAACGCGTACAGCGGCTGAACTTCGGCCGTGTGGACGGCGGTCGACGGCAACGCGGCAACTGCGTCGCCGGGCAGGGCGAAGTCGAACTGCGTCGGCAGCGCGGCGCCGAGTTGGGCGAGCGCGAGGCAGCTGTCACAGACCTTGTCGCTCGCCTGCTGGCGCTCGTCGGCGGCTGTGCCCCCCACGTTGCCGGCGAGTGTGTGCGACAGCGCATGGACGAGCGCGATCTGCGGGGTCAGCAGAACCGACCACACCAGCAGGAACAAGCGCAACGATCGCAACACCGGCTTCAACGAAGCGACACCCTTGCAAAGTCCGCCCATCGCGGAAGGGCGAAAATTACCATACCGATGGGAGTGCCGTGTGTCGAACCGACAATCCAGCGATGGTTCACTCCAA
>DASXQQ010000324.1:0-10957 GCA_036507085.1 Piscinibacter sp.
CGCCGCGCTGAAGGAGATGCAGGCGCGCTACGACGCCGAGGCGAAGCAGCGCAGCATCGACCTGTTGAACCGCGACAACGCGGTCAAGACCGCGGCGCTCGCCAACCGCGACCTGGTGCAGCGCATCTGGCTGCTCGCCGCGGCGGTGATGGCGCTGTCGGTCGCGCTCGCGGTGCTGTTGTACCGGCGCGTGCGCGAGACCCACCGCCAGCTCGAAGCGAGCCATGCCCGGCTGCGCGTGCAAAGCGAACGCGACCCGCTGACCCACCTGGCGAACCGGCGCCACTTCCATGCGGTGATGCAGGCGTCGCCGCGCGCCGGGGCGGGATTTTCCGGCGCACTGCTGCTGGTCGACCTCGACCACTTCAAGCGCGTCAACGACCGCCACGGCCACGCCGCCGGCGACCGGGTGCTGATCGAGGTGGCGCGGCGCCTGAACGATGCCGTGCGCGGCGACGACCTGGTGGTGCGCTGGGGCGGCGAGGAGTTCCTGATCGTCGCCGAGCGGCTGAGCACCGAGCAGGCCGACCAGCTCGCCGCCCGCGTGCTCGCGAGCGTGGGCGACACGGCCGTCGACGTCGACGGCCAGGCGCTGCGGGTCACCACGTCGATCGGCTATGCGCGCTTCCCGCTACCGCCCTACGGCGTGCCGGTGCCGTGGGAGCAGGCGCTCAACCTCGCCGACATGGCGCTGCACACCGCCAAGAGCCAGGGCCGCAACCGCGCGGTCGGCGTGGTGTCGGCGTCGGCCGCCGATGCGCGCTCGCTGCAAGCCATCGAGGCCGACTTCGACCGCCACTGGCGCGAGGGCCGGGTCGTCCTGCGGCAGACGCCGGGGCCCACCGCCGATCACGCGGTCTCGTAGGCTCCGAAGGCGCGCGCCGGCGCGCGCACCAGCAGCTCGTCGACGCAGCGCAGGAACGCATCGACGTCGAGCGGCTTGGTCAGGTAGGCCTTGAAGCCGGCGCGCGCAGCGATCTCGATCGTCGCCGGCATCGCGTCGGCCGACACCGCGATGCAGGGCACGCCGCCGATCGCGCCTTCGCCGAGCAGACGCTGCATCACCTGCACGCCGCTCATGTCGCCCAGGTGCATGTCGAGCAACAGCAGGTCGGGCCTTTCGCGCCGCGCCAGCGCGAGCGCCTCGCGCCCGCTGCGCGCGACCAGCAGGCGGCAGTCCTCGCGCATCGCCAGCACCTCGCGCACCAGGTGCACATTCATCGGGTTGTCCTCGGCGTAGAGGATCGTGCGCGAGCGACCGGTCGCGGGCGGCGCGACGTCGGCCAGCCCCGGCACGGTGGCGAGCGTGCCGCTTTCGGGGTCGCCCGCCGGCAGCGACACGCTGAAGCAGCTGCCGGCGCCCGACACGCTGTCGACGCCGATCGCGCCGCCCATCAAATGCACCAGCCGCTGCGTGACGACCAGGCCGATGCCCGTGCCCTCGACCCCGCTGCGCTCGGCGCCGAGCCGGTTGAACGGCTCGAACAGGTGGGCGCATTGCTCGGCGCTGAGTCCGCGTCCGGTGTCGCTGACCTGCAGCTGCACCGTGCTGCTGCTGGCGGCGCGCCAGCGCACCGTGACGGCGCCGCCGGGGCGGTTGTACTTGATCGCGTTGCTGAGCAGATTGACCAGCACCTGGCGCAGCCGCAGGTGGTCGGCGCGCGCGTGGTCGGCCCCGTCGGCAGGGGACGGCGGCGCGAGCTCGAGCCGCACGCCGGCGTCGCGTGCCGCGGTGGCGACGAGCGCGAGCGATTCCTGCACCAGCACCGGCAACGCGACCGCCTCGGTCGTCAAGGGCATGCCGCCGCTTTCGATGCGCGACAGGTCGAGCACGTCGTTGATCATCGCGAGCAGGTGCGCGCCGGCGTGTTCGATGTGGCTGAGGCGGACCTTTTGCTGCGGCGTCAGCGGCTGCGTCGCATCCAGCTGCAGCAGCTGGGCGAAGCCGAGCACCGCGTTCAGCGGCGTGCGCAGCTCGTGGCTCATGCGCGAGAGGAACTCGGTCTTTGCCGCGTTCGCCCGCTCGGCGGTGCGCGCCGCGAGCAGCGCCGCCTCGGTGTCCTTGCGTGCCGTGATGTCTTCGATCACCGCGATGAAGTAGTCGGGCGCGCTGTGCGCGTCGCGCACCAGCGCCACCGTCAGCGTGGCCCAGACCGTGTTGCCGTCGGCATGCCGGTAGCGCTGCTCGACGGTGTAACTCGCGACCTCGCCGCCGAGCAGGCGGTGCGCCAACTCGGTGTTGACGCCGCGGTCGGGTGCCAGCGTCAGCTCCTCCAGGCGCAGGCCCAGCAGCTTGTCGCGCGGCTGGCCGAGGATCTCGCACAGACGGCGGTTGACACGCTGGAAGCGGCCGTCGAGCGCGACGTGCGCGATGCCGACCGCGGCCATCTCGAAGGTGGTGCGCAGCCGCTCCTCACTGTCGCGCAGCGCCGCTTCGGCCTGGCGCCGCGCCTGTTCCGAGCGCACCGCGCCGAGGATCGCCGCAACGCTCGCGAACAGCGGCTGCAGGAATTCGACCAGTGCGTCGTCGTAGCCGCCGCGGCGGTTGGCGAGGCCGACCAGGCCGACCATGTCGCCGCCGTGGAACAGCGGCACGCCGAGGAACGACGCCATGTCAGGATGGCCGCCGGGCAGGCCGCCGCGGCGCGGGTCGGCCTTCGGTTCGTTGGCGATCACCGGCGCGCCACTCGTCACGGCGGCGCCGAACAGGGTCGCCAGGTTGTGGAACTCCAATGCCTGCTCGCCGCTGCGGTGGCGCTCGAACATCGCGCGCGTGACGTGGTTCCAGCTGATGTCGGTCATCACGATCATGCGCACGAAGCGGTGGCCGTCGGCGGGGTCGTCGAGCACGTCGGCGATGAAGCCGTAGTCGCTGCCGGTGAACTCGAGCAGGTCGGTCAGCAGCGGGTCGAACACCTCGACCGCCGAAGCCCCGCGGATGAAGCGCGATTGGACGCGGCGAATGATGGCGCTCAGCGCCGGGTAGGTGAGCGGGGCGGACGTCGGGTGGCTCATGAACCCGACGGTGCCCGAACCCGCGCGCGCTGGATAGACGTCAGGTCTTACAGGGTGGTGGCTGCCACCGGGCAAGTCCGGTGGGCGAGGTGTGGCATCTGTCACACACTGCAGGCTGCTTCCACATCGAAGAAGGACCGTCATGCTTGTCCATCGCCGCCAGGTCCTGGCCCTCGCCGGCAGCGCCCTGCTGCCGACCGCGCTGTTCGCCCAGGCCGGCTGGCCCACCAAGCCGGTGCGCATCGTCGTGCCGTTCGCGCCCGGCGGCACCACTGACATCCTGGCGCGTGCGCTGGCGCCGGAGCTCGGCCGGGCGTTCGGCCAGCCGTTCATCATCGACAACAAGCCCGGCGCCGGCGGCAACGTCGGGGCCGACATGGTCGCCAAGTCGGCGCCCGACGGCTACAACTTGCTGATGGGCACGGTGGGCACCCACGGCATCAACGCGTCGGTGTACCCCAAGCTGCCCTTTGACCCGATCAAGGACTTCGCGCCGATCACGCTGGTGGCTGGCGTGCCCAACGTGCTGGTGATGAACCCGGCGAAGGCCGAGGCGACGAAGATCCATTCGGTGGCCGAGCTGATCCGCTACGCGAAGGCGCACCCGGGCCAGCTGAACATGGCCTCGAGCGGCAACGGCACCTCGATCCACCTGAGCGGCGAGCTGTTCAAGAGCATGACCGGTACCTTCATGGTCCACTTTCCGTACCGCGGCTCCGGCCCGGCGCTGCTCGACCTGATCGGCGGCACGATGGACCTGATGTTCGACAACCTGCCGTCGGCGCTGCCGCAGATCAAGGCCGGCAAGCTGAAGGCGCTGGCCGTCACCAGCGCGCAGCGCAGCGCCGCGCTGCCCGAGCTGCCGACCATCGCCGAGGCGGGGCCGGTACCGGGCTTCGAGGCGAGCTCGTGGTTCGGCCTGCTCGCGCCCGCGGGCACGCCGGGCGACATCGTCAACCGCATCCAGCAGGAGAGCGCGAAGGCGCTCGCCACACCGGCATTGAAGGAGCGGCTGCTGTCGCAAGGCGCGATCCCGAGCGGCATGACGCCGGCGCAGTTCGCCGCCTTCATCGCGGCCGAGACGAAGAAGTGGGCGCAGGTGGTGAAGGTGTCGGGGGCCAAGGTGGATTGAGGCCCGACGCGCGGGTGGTGTAATGCGCGGCGGTACGCGCCGCCCGCATTCGCAAGTGAACCAATCCGCACCGACCTTCGATACCCGCTGGACCCGTCCTGGGCGAGCCCTTGGCCTGCTCGCGCTGTGGCTGCTCGCGACACTCGGTGTGCGCCCGCTGCTGCTGCCCGACGAGGGCCGCTACGCCACCGTCGCGCGCGACATGCTGCTCGGCGACGGGCTCACGCCGCTGCTCAACGGCCTGCCGTTCTTCCACAAGCCGCCGCTGATGTACTGGCTCGACATGGCGGCGATGGCGCTGCTCGGCGTGAGCCAGTTCAGCGCCCGCGTCGCGCCCTTCGTCGGCGCGTGGGTGATGGGTGCGGCGCTGTTCCTCGCGGTTCGGCGCTGGCATGGTGCGCGCACGGCTGTTGCTGCGCTGCTCGTGCTCGCGAGCTGCCCGTTCTTCTTCGTCGGCGGCCAATACGCGAACCTCGACATGCTGGTCGGGGGCTTGATCAGCGCGACGGTGCTCGCTTTCGTGCGCGCAGTCGACGACACGAAGCCGACGCTGCGCTGGATCACCGCCGCCTGGGCGCTGGCCGCGCTGTCGGTTCTCGCCAAGGGGCTGATCGGGCTGGTGCTGCCGGCCTTGATCGTCGGGCCCTGGCTGCTCGTGCAAGGCCGCTGGCGCGACGTGCTGCGGCTTGTGCATCCGCTCGCCCTGCTGGTGTTCGTGGCCGTCGCGCTGCCCTGGTTCGCGCTGATGCAGCAGCGCTACCCGGGCTTCTTCGACTACATCGTGATCGAGCAGCATTTCCGTCGCTTCGCGCAGACGAATTTCAACAACGCGCAGCCGGCCTGGTTCTACCTCGCGGTGCTGCCGCTGCTGAGCTTGCCGTGGAGCGGCTGGCTGCCTCGAGCGCTGCGCGACGCCTGGCGTGAACGCGCGGGTCCGGATCGCTGGCGCCTCGCGCTGTACGCCTGGTGGATCGTCGCGGTGGTCGGCTTCTTCTCGCTGCCGGCGTCCAAGCTGGTCGGCTATGTGCTGCCGGCGCTCGCGCCGTGGTGCGTGCTGATCGGCACGGCGGCAGCGCGGCATCGGCGCGGCTTCGTCGCGACGCTTGCCGTGTCGGCGCTGGTCAGCCTGGCCGCCGTCGCCGGGCTCGCGTGGAAGGCGCCGCACTCGAGCAAGCCCGCCGCCGCGGTGCTCGCGGCGCAGATCGCACCCGGGGACCGCGTTGTCTTCGTCGACGAGATGTTCTACGACCTGCCGTTCTATGCGGGCTTGAAACAGCCGGTGATCGTCGCGAGCGACTGGGCCGACCCCGAACTGCCGCTGCGCGACAACTGGCGCAAGGAGCTCGTCGACGCCGCGCGCTTCGACCCGGCGCGCGCCCGCGAGCTGTTGTGGCCGCTCGATCGCCTCGGCGAACTGGGCTGCCATTCGCAGGCGGTGTGGTTCGTGCTGCGCCCGGGCGCCGCCGCGCGCCTCGCGACCCTGCCCGGCATCGTGACGGTCCACGCCGACCGCGATGTGCAGTTGGTGCGCGCGCCGGCGCGGCGCTGCTGACGATGCAGCGCTTCGCCCGCTACACACTGGTCGGCGTGCTCGCGACGGCGGCGCACTACGCGCTGCTCGCGCTCGTCGTCGAACTCGGCCACTGGCCGGCCTGGCTCGGCTCGGGCCTCGGCGCGGTGGTCGGTGCGCAGGTCGCGTTCTTCGGCAACCGCGGGTTCACCTTCGCGCACGAAGGCGAGGTCGCGCCGGCCTGGGTCAAGTTCCAGGGCACGGCGCTCGCCGGTGCGCTGCTCGGCATGGTCGTCGTCGGTGCCGGTGTGCGCCTGGGCTGGCACTACCTGGCGGCGCAGGTGCTGGCGACGCTGCTGAGCCTGCTGCTGACCTTCGCGATCAACCGGCACTGGACCTTTCGCTAAGGCGACCCGAGGGTGTGCCAGACGCGGCCGAGCACGACGTCGGCCGTCGTCAGGTCGTCGCCGAACGCGTCGCTCGCAAGGTAAGCCGCTTCGCGCTGGCGCGCCGGCGCGATCGCGTCGGGCATGCCGCAGTCGTCGGGCTCGCCCGGATGGCAGAACAGCAGCGCACCGTCGCGCGGCAAGGCCGCGAGCCAGCGCTGCATCAGTGACCGATAGTCGCTCGCCGCGAAGTCGTAGACGCCGACCAGCGCCGGGTTGTGCGCGATGCCGCGCTGCGCGAGCGCGCGCTGCAACGCGCGAGCGCCGGTACCGGCGATCAGCGCGCGCTTCACGGCAAAGCCCGGGCCGATGACGCGCGCGGTGTTGCGAATGGCCGGCCGCGGGTTCGCGCGCGCCACCGCATCGAGCACGAGCTCGCGCACGAGCGGCAAATGGTGCACATGCTGGTGACCGTCGACGAAGGCCGGCTCGCCCCCGACGGCGTCAGCGAACACAGCCCATTGCGCCACCAGCTCGGCCCGCAGCGCCTCGCGCGGCAGTGCGCGCAAATGGGCGCGGGCGATCAACGGCGGCAGCGCCGGAAAGCGCGACCAAACGCGCCGCAGCTCGAGGCTCAGCGGCTCGCCCTCGGTCAGGTTGAAATGCAGGCCGACGTCGACCGTGTCCGGCAACTCGCGCAGCAGCGCGGCGCTCGCCCGCCAGTGCGCGACACTGGTCAAGCAGGAAATCGCGTTCAACCGCTGCGCCTGCGCGAGCCGCAGCACCGCGCGCGACAGTCCCGGCGCGAGCCCGAAGTCGTCGGCGCAGACCGCGAGCACGCGCGGCGACGAACTCATTCGGTATCCTCGCCGCCGCCTGTAGGGTGGGCTTCAGCCCACGCTGCGTCGTGCAGCGCGCAGGGCGCGTGGCTCATGCGTTCGGCTCAGCCGGTGCGTCGAGCGCGCCGCATCCCGCTTCGCCGCGGACGATGTAGACCGGCCGCTGCTTCACCTCGTCGAAGATGCGGCCGACGTATTCGCCGAGGATGCCGATCGACAGCAGCTGCACGCCGCTGAAGAACATCAGGCTGGTCACCAGCGTGGCCCAGCCGGGCACGTCGTGGCCCGCGATGACGTGGGCGACGACGATCCACAGGCCGAAGCCGATCGCGCCCAGCGCGATCAGCGCGCCGACGCCGCTCCACAGCCGCAGCGGCACATTGGTGAAGGCGGTGATGCCGGTGAAGGCGAGGCGGGTCAGGCTCTTCATCGAAAAACGGCTCTGCCCCGACAGCCGTTCCGCCGGCAGGTAGTCGATGATCTCGTTGCGAAAGCCGACCCAGGCGTACAGGCCCTTCATGAAGCGGTTGCGCTCGGGCAGCGACTTCAGCGCGTCGACGACGCGCCGGTCCATCAGCCGAAAGTCGCCCGCATCGACCGGGATCTGCACCGACGGATTCGCGTTGACGAGGCGGTAGAAGAGCCGCGTGCCGATGCGCTTGCGCCAGCCTTCGTCGGCGCGCGAGGCGCGTGCGGCGCACACCATGTCGGCGCCGCGCAGCCAGGCCTCGAGCATGCGCGGCAGCAAGGTCGGCGGGTGCTGGCCGTCGGCGTCCATCAGCAGCACCACCTCGCCCTCGGCGCGGTCGATGCCGGCGGTCAGCGCTGCCTCCTTGCCGAAGTTGCGTGACAGGCGCACGTAGCGCACGCCGGGGCGGGTGAGCCAGGGCAGCATCGCCGCCGGCGTTGCGTCGTGGCTGCCGTCGTCGACGACGATCAGCTCCCAGCGGTCGGTCAGTGTGGCGAGCTGCTGCGTCGCCTCGGCCAGCACCACCGGCAGGTTGGCGGCCTCGTTGAACGCCGGCATCACGCAGCTGATGGCGGGGCGGGGCGAGCGCGGAGCGTCGGTCATCGGGAGGGGGCGGGTCGGCAGACTGAAGCCGAGACTGTACGACGGGCGCGTCGATACACTCAAAGCGATGAGGCGTCCCGCCATCCACCGTACCCGGACCGCCGTCGATGCGCGCTGATGCCGCCGGCGCGCTGCGCGCCTACGCCGCCGGTGCCCTGCGCCACGACCTGCTCGCCGCGGCGATCGTCGCGGTGCTGCTGATTCCGCAGAGCCTCGCCTACGCGCTGCTCGCCGGCCTGCCGCCGCAGGTGGGCCTGTACGCGAGCCTGTTGCCGCTCGTGGCCTACGCCGCGTTCGGCTCGAGCCCGTTGCTCGGGATCGGCCCGGTGGCGGTGCTCGCGCTGATGATCTCGCAAGCGCTCGCGCAGGCGCCGGCCGATGTCGGTGCGACGCACGCCGCGCTGGTGCTGGCGGCCGAGGTCGGCTTGCTGCTCGCCGCCGCCGCCGTGCTGCGCCTGGATGCGCTCGCCTCGCTGCTCAGCGTGCCGGTGCTGCGCGGCTTCGAGACCGGCGCGGCGCTGTCGATCGCGCTGAGCCAGCTGCCGGTGCTGCTCGGTGCGTCGGCCCAGGGCTCCAACCTGCCGCAGGTCCTCGGCTCGTGGTGGGGCGCGCAGACGCGGTGGTCGCCGCTGACCGCGCTGTACGGCGTCACGGCCTGGCTCGCGCTGTGGTTGGCGCGTCGCCATGCGTCGGCCTGGCTCGCGCGCCACATGAGCGCGGCGCGTGCGACGCTGCTGGCGCGCCTGGCGCCGCTCATGGTGCTGGTGCTCGCGATCGTTGCCGCGACGCTCGGCGACGCCGGCGCCCATGGCGTTCGGCTCGTCGGGGCGCTGCCTGAACTGGCGCCGGCCATCGCGCTGCCGCCGCTCGACGCCACGCTGTGGTGGCGGATGCTGCCGAGTGCGTTGCTGATCGCGCTGGTCGCCTTCGTCAGCAGCCTGGTGGTGGCCGAGTCGCTGGCCCGCCGCGACGGCGCGCGCATCGAGCCGCGGCGCGAGCTCGCCGGCCTGGCGGCGGCCAACCTCGCGGCGGCGCTGAGCGCGGGCATGCCGGTGGCCGGCAGCTTCACCCGCAGCCTGCTCAACCTCGACGCCGGCGCCCGCACGCGGATGGCCGGCGTGTTCACCGCGGCGTTGATGGGCGGGGTGCTGCTGCTGCTCGGCCGGCCGCTGGCCGCGCTGCCGGCGGCGGTGCTCGCCGCGACCATCGTCGTTGCGGTACTGCCGGTGCTCGACTGGCGGCCGTTTCGCGAGGCCTGGCGCTACTCGCGCAGCGAAGGCGTGCTGATGAGCGCGGTGGCCGCGCTGACGGTGCTGCAGGGCGTGACCTGGGCGCTCGGCGTCGGCGTGGCGGCGTCGATCGCGCTGCTGCTGCAACGCACCGCGCGCCCGCATGTCGCGCTGATCGGGCGCGTGGCCGGAACCGAGCACTACCGCAACGTCGACCGCCATGAGGTGCAGCTCACCGCCGGCGTGATGGCGCTGCGCATCGACGAGAGTCTGCTGTTCACCAACGCGCGAGCGCTCGCCGACGTGGTGCAGCAGCAGTTGGCCCACTACCGAGAGAGCCACCCCGACACGCGGCGCCTGGTGCTCTTGATGTCGCCGGTGAATCGCATCGATTTCAGCGGCCTCGAGGCCCTGCGCGCGCTGCATGCGATGCTCGCCGCGCACGGCATCCGCCTCGACCTGAGCGAAGTGAAAGGGCCGGTGCTCGACGCGCTGCGCGCCGGCGGCTGGACGGAGTGGTTCACGGGCCAAGTGTTCTTGAGCCACCACCACGCGATGCTCGATCGCGGCGTCCTTCGACAAGCTCAGTCGGACTGAGGGGGTACGATTCCGACATGTCACTCGAATCCATCGAACTCGAAACCGCGCCCAACCCGGGCGCGAGCCTCATCGTCCTGCACGGCCTCGGGGCCGACGGCAACGACTTCGTGCCGATCGCCGAAGAGCTCGACCTGGGCGCGGTGGGTGCGGTGCGTTTTGTCTTTCCGCATGCGCCGACGCGGCCGGTCACGATCAACGGCGGCTACGAGATGCGCGCCTGGTACGACATCCTCGGCACCGACCTCGCGCGGCGCGAAGACGAGGCCGGCCTGCGCGCCTCGCAGGCCGCGGTCGAGGCGCTGATCTCGCGCGAGAAAGCGCGCGGCGTCCCGGCGTCGCGCATCGTGCTCGCCGGCTTCTCGCAAGGCTGCGCGATGACCTTGCTGACCGGCCTGCGCCACGCCGAAAGCCTCGCCGGACTGGTCGGCCTGTCGGGCTACCTGCCGCTGGCGAGCACGCTCGCCGCCGAGCGCAGCCCCGCCAACCGCAACACGCCGATCTTCCTGGCCCACGGGCGCAGCGACCCGATCGTGCCGCTGGCCGGCGCCGTCGCCTCGCGCGACGCGCTGATCGCACTCGGCCACCCGGTCGAGTGGCACGAGTACCCGATGCAGCACTCGGTGTGCGCGCAGGAAATCGTCGATTTGAACCGCTGGCTGTTGCGCGTGCTCGCCTGAGATCAGCGCATCGCGTGGCGCACCACGCGAGCGATGCTCAAGCCCTGCACGAGGATCGAGAACACCACGATGCAATAGGTGAGCGCGAGCACCAGGTCGCGTTGCGGCCCGAGCGGCAGCGACAGCGCGAGCGCGACCGAGATGCCGCCGCGCAGGCCGCCCCAGGTCAGCACCAGCCAAGAGCCCGGGGGCAGCCCGAAGGCCCGGCCCCACAGCGCGACCGGTGCGCCCACCGTCAGCGCGCGCGCGGCCAGCGTGACCGCGATCACCACCGCGGCGGCGACGAGCAGGCCGGGCGCGAACGGAATGACGATCGCCTCGAGCCCGATCAACACGAACAGTACCGCGTTGAGCATCTCGTCGAGCAGCTCCCAGAACATGTCCAGGTGGTGGCGCGTGGTGTCCGACATCGCCAGCGCGCGCCCGTGGTTGCCGATCAGCAGGCCCGCCACCACCATCGCGAGCGGCCCCGAGACATGCAGTTTCGCGGCGAGCGC
>DASXQQ010000325.1:0-10140 GCA_036507085.1 Piscinibacter sp.
CCTAGCTTCCGCGATAGCGCGGTGTTCGCACGTTCGTTTGAATAGCGAACCGATTTCCGTTGGGTTCGGCTAGATTTAAGCCTGATCGCCCAAGTGCATCCCCCGATCGCACGCGAATCACCGATCGACTGGGCGATAAACGCCCGAATCCACGGAAACGCTCGCCCATGAATGCCTTCCATCGCCAGGTTCCCGATATCGAGCGCGAGGTCACCGACCTGCCGCTCGCCGCGACCCGCGCAGTTGCCAATGGCCCGCAAAAGCGCGACCTGATCGCCGGCCTCGAGAAGGGCCTGTCGGTGATCGCTGCCTTCGACCAGGAGCGCCCTCGGCTGACGATGAGCGAGGTCGCCGCGCTGTGCGGCCTGACCCGCGCCGCGGCGCGGCGCTACCTGATCACCCTCGAACACCTGGGCTTCGTCAGCAGCGAGCGCAAGATGTACTCGCTGACGCCGAAGGTGCTTCGCCTTGGCCAAAGCTACATGCATTCGGCGCGACTGCCGCGCATCGTGCAGCCGGAGTTGCACAAGCTCGCCTTCGCGCTGAAAGAGGCGTCGGCCGCCAGCGTGCTCGACGGTGCCGACGTGATCTGCATTGCCGCCACCAGCGCCGGACGCATGGTGTCGGCCACGCTGCAGCCGGGCACGCGCGTGCCGGCCTACTGCACCGCCAACGGGCGCGTGCTGCTCGCCGCGCTGCCGCAGGACGCGATCGACGGCTGGATCGCGCGCCAGACCTTGACTGCGCTGACGCCGAACACCATCACCCACGGCGAGCGGCTGCGCATCGAAGTGGCGCGCACGCGTGCCCAAGGCTACGCCGCGGTGGACCAGGAGCTCGAGCTCGGCCTGCGGACCATCGCGGTGCCGCTGCGCAACTACCGCGGCGACGTGCTCGCGGCGATGAACGTGAGCGTGCACGCGGCGCGGGTGTCGATGGACCAGCTGATCGACGACTGCCTGCCCGCCCTGATGCACGCGCAGTCCAGCCTGCGCAACCTGCTCTGAGGTGCGTGCGATGCGCGCGCAGGTTGCGATCATCGGTGCCGGGCCCGCGGGCCTGCTGCTCGGCGCCTTGCTGCACCGCGCCGGCATCGACGCGCTGATCGTCGAGCAGCGCAGCGCCGACCATGTGCTCGGCCGCATTCGCGCCGGTGTGCTCGAGCAGACCACCGTCGACCTGCTCGACGCCGCCGGCGTCGGCGAGCGCATGCACCGTGAAGGCCTGCTGCACGATGGCATCGAGCTGTGCTTCGGCGGCACGCGCCACCGCATCGACCTGAAGACGCTGACCGGCGGCAAGCATGTGATGGTCTACGGCCAGACCGAGGTCACGCGCGACCTGATGCACGCGCGCGATGCGGCGGGCCTGAAGACGATTTACGAGGCCGAGCACGTCAGCCTGCACGACTTCGACGGCGCGCATCCGCGGGTCCGCTACCAACAGGCCGGCGCCACCCACGAGATCGAGTGCGACTTCATCGCCGGCTGCGACGGCTTCCACGGCGTCAGCCGCGCGAGCGTGCCGGCCGGCGCGATCCAGGTCCATGAAAAGGTCTATCCCTTCGGCTGGCTCGGCCTGCTGTCGGAGACGCCGCCGGTGTCGCCCGAGCTGATCTACTCCAACCACGAGCGCGGCTTCGCGCTGTGCAGCATGCGTTCGCTGCACCGCAGCCGCTACTACCTGCAGTGCCCCATCGACGACAAGGTCGAGGCCTGGAGCGACGAGGCGTTCTGGGCCGAGTTGCGGCGCCGGCTCGACCGCGAAGCGGCCGAGTCGCTGGTCACCGGTCCGTCGCTGGAAAAGAGCATCGCCCCGTTGCGCAGCTTCGTCGCCGAGCCGATGCGCTTCGGCCGGCTGTTCCTCGCCGGCGACGCGGCGCACATCGTGCCGCCCACCGGCGCGAAAGGCCTGAACCTCGCGGCCAGCGACGTCGGCTACCTGTCGCGCGCGCTGGCCGCGTTCTATGCCGGGAGTGAAGAAGGCCTCAATCACTATTCCGAGCGCTGCCTGCGCCGCGTCTGGAAGGCCGTGCGCTTCTCCTGGTGGTTCACCTCGCTGATGCACCGCTTCCCCGAGACCGGCGTGTTCGGCCAGAAGCTGCAGGCCGCCGAGCTCGACTACCTGGTCCACTCGACGGCCGCGTCGACGGTGCTCGCCGAGAACTACGTCGGATTGCCGCTGCGCGATTGAACGCGGCTCAGGCGCGCGCCCCCGCGAGCCAGCGCTCAGGTCGGCAAGGACTGCGACCCGCCAAGCGGACCCTGTCCTGAGCCTGTCGAAGGGGTCGCGCGAACGGGATCGCTGCCTTCGCCGACGCGGGCGGCCGTCCGATTGCGCCCGCTGTGCTTCGCCTCGTAGAGCGCCTCATCGGCGCGACGCAGCATCGTGCTCGCTTGGTCGCCGCGCTCGGCCACCGTCACCCCGACGCTGATCGTGACGGCGCGGTCGCGCACCCAGCGCGACACGTCGAGTGCAGCCACCTGGGCGCGCAGCCGCTCGGCCACCGCCATCGCGGCCTCCAGGTGGGTGTGCGGCAGGACGACGATGAACTCCTCGCCGCCAAGCCGCCCCAGCTCGACCGGCGCGCGCCCGCTGTCGCGCAGCACGTTCGCCACCGCGCGCAGGATCTCGTCACCGGCGAGATGGCCGCATTCATCGTTGATCGACTTGAACAGGTCGAGGTCGACGATCAGCAGCGCGCAGCGGTCGCCCTCGGCGATCGAGGCCTCGAGCCGGGCCAGCACATGGCGGCGGTTCGGCAGTCCGGTCAGCTCGTCGGTCATCGCGAGTCCCTGCATGTGCAGGCTGGTGCGGCGATGCCGCCACACGAGCACCGCCAGGATGGCCACCAGCAGCGCGGCCAACGCGATCACCAGCGCACGCAGGCGACCGGCCTGGCGCTCCTGTTCGAGCGCACGTTCGGTGGCGGCGTTGGCGCGTTGCAGCAGCCGGTTCTCCTTGTCCTTGGCAGCGCTGTCGAACTCGACCTTGAGGGTGGCGAAGCGCTGGTCCAGTTGGCGGCGCAGCAGCTCGTCGGACACCGCCTTGTAGCGCGCTTGCTGCTCAAAGCCGGCGCGCCAGTCGCCGAGATCGGCGAGTGTCGCCGCGAGCTCGCCGTGGGTCGCCGCCAGCTCGGCTTGCGAATCGGCCTTGCGGAACACCGCCAGCGCTTCGTTCAGCGCCGCCAGTGCGTCGCCGTGACGGCCCAGCCGATGCAGCGCGATGCCCCGCTGCAGCAGGATCTGCGCGCGCAGCCGCTCGTCGGGTGCCTTGTGCTGGAACTGGCTGGCCTGGTCGAGCAGGCGCAGCGCGTCGGCCGGCGCACCGAGCGCGTTGCGCACGCTCGCCAGCCCGCGCAGCGCATAGGCCTCGCCGCGCGCGTAGCCGAGTTCCCGGCTCAGCGCGAGCACCCCGTCGAAGGCGCGCTGGGCCGCGTCCCACTCCTTCAGGTTCTCGAGTGAGCGGCCGAGGTTGTGCTGCGTCACCGCCTGCTCGCGCAGCATGCCGGCGGCCTGCTGCAGTTTCAGCGCGGCCGCGTAGTAATGCCGCGCTTGCGCATGATCGCCCATGCGGTTGTACAGCGTCGCGATCGCGTTCAGCGTGGTCAGCGCATGCTCGGGCATGTCCAGGCGTTCGAAGGTCTGGTGGGCACGGCGCAGGTCGAGCAGGCCGTCGGCGAAATCGCCGCGCACCCCGCGCAGGTAGCCGCGCTGGTACAGCGCGTCGGCGAGCATTTCCGCGTCGCCCGCCTTCTCGGCCACGCCCACCGCCTGCTCGTACAGCGCCATCGCCTGCGCGCTCTCGCCGGCCAGTTCGCGCAGGTTGCCTTCGCAGCCCAGCAGGCTCGCGCGCAGCGCCGCGCGCTTGACCTGCGGCAGCAGGGCCTGCGCCTGCACCAGGTGCCGCTCGGCGGCCGCGCGATCGCGCTCGGTCTGGTAATCACAGAGCAGCCAATGCGCCATCACCTGCAGGTCGGCGTCGGGGTGAGTGGCCAGCTCGGCCAGCGCTTGCTCGGCCAGCTGGCGGCTGCGCTCGGGGTCGCTGCGCATCGCGATCTTGCCGCGCTCGACCAGCGCGCGCGCCGACGCGTCGGGCGCCGCGGCGGCCGACGCCGCGGCCGAGGCCAGGCACAGCAGCAGGGCGAGCGAGGCCCGCCACAGGTGTCGAAGGTTCACGACGAATGCGTTTCCGCGGTGGTGCATGGGAACGCATTGTCCGCGCGCCATCAGCGCTCGACGCCGCGCTCACAAGTCGAGCAGGTAGACCTCGGCCTGTTCGCGCTCGCGCGCGCTGTGCCCGGCGAGTGCGGCATCCCACTCAGTGGCGGCGGCGGTTCGCGTGGACACGAGGCCCTGCGTCATGATCGCGACCTCCGATGACGACGCGTCGAAGTCGACCATCAGCTTGCGCTGCGCATCGAACATGCGCGCAAGCATCTCGCCCGCCGCGTCGATCACGACCAGGTACCTCGCCGGGTTCTGCATTCAGACTCCCTCGGCGATCAGGACGACGGCGTTTCGGCTTCGGTCTCGTCGGCCTCCGCCTCCGGCGCCGCGTGCGGCCGCACGATCGTCACCGGCACCGGCGACGCGCGCATCAGCGCCTGCGACACCGAACCGACCAGCGCGCCGCTCAAGGCACCGAGGCCACGCGCGCCCATCACGACGGCGTCGCATTCGAAGCGCTCGATGATGTCGACCAGGGCATGCGCGGGGTCGCCCGACAGGACCTCGCGCTCGTACTCGATGCCGGCCTCGGCGAGCAGCGCCTCGGCGCCTTGCAGCAGGTGCTCGCCGGCGGCGCCTTTGACCCGCTCCAACACCTCGGCGTCGTGGGCGAGCATCACTTCATAGAGCGTGGCCGGCTCCTGCACATTGGCCAGCACGAAGCTCGTTTGCAGCCCTTCGCGCGCAAGGCGGATCGCAAAGCGCACCGCTTCCAGCGACAACTGCGATCCGTCGATGGGCAGCAGGATCTTCATGGCGGGGCCCTCCATTGATGGGCTGAGCTTGCTCGGGGAACGTGTGCCAAGTCAAGCCGCACGCGCGGCCTTCGCAACGCGGCTGCATCCGAACGCCGGCTTGCTGCGTATCGGCGGTGCAAGGGCGGACGCGCTCTGCCCTGGTTTCGTCACCCCACCCCTTTCAGGAGCTTGCCATGTCTTCTTCGCGTTCCACCCCTTCCCTCGTTCTCACCGTGCCGAGCCGCCGCGGCTTCATCGGCGGCAGCGCGCTCACCCTGTCGGCCGGCGCGATCGCGCTGCTCGGCGGCGCCCCCGGCCTGGCGCGCGCCGCCACGATGGACCCGGCGAAGGACGCGGGCATCCTCAACGTCGCGCTCGCGCTCGAGCACGAAGCCATCAACGCCTACCAGCTCGGCGCCGGCAGCGGCCTGCTGCAAAAGGGCGTGCTCGACGTCGCGGTGCTGTTCCAGTCGCACCACAAGGCGCACCGCGACGCGCTGGTCGCGACGATCGAAAAGCTCGGCGGCAAGCCGGTGGCCGAGAAGCCGATCGGCGAGTACGCGCAGGCCTTGCGCGCCGACACGCTGAAGAGCCAGACCGACGTGCTGCAGCTCGCCGCACGGCTCGAGCTCGGCGCCACCAATGCCTACCTCGGCGTGATCCCGGCGTTCGGCGACAGCGCCCTGTCGAAGGTGGCGGCGCGCCTCGCCGCCGACGAGACGATGCACTGGACCGCGCTCGCCGGCGCGCTTGGCCAGCCGCTGCCGATGGCCGCGCTCGGCTTCGGCGCATGAGCCGCAGGGCCGCCCCAAGGCGAATACCGCAGCGCGCAGCGCGGAGGTTCCCCAATGACCCGCAGGGCCGCCCCAAGGCGAATACCGCAGCGCGCAGCGCGGAGGTTCCCCAATGACCCGCAGGGCCGCCCCAAGGCGAATACCGCAGCGCGCAGCGCGGAGGTTACCCAATGACACCGCTGGCGCGCGGCGCTGCGCTGATCGCGCTGTGCGGCGCCGCCGCGTCGCCGGCCCGCGCGGCCGGCGACGCGGTGAACGGACAGGCGCTGTACGAGGCGCGCTGCATGGGATGCCATTCGGTCGACGACAACCGCGTCGGTCCGGCCCACCGCGGCGTGTTCGGCCGCAAGGCCGGCATGCGCGAAGGCTTCGACTACTCGGCGGCGCTGAAGCGCTCGGCCATCGTGTGGAACGAGAAGACACTCGACGCCTGGCTCACCGAGCCGGAGAAGCTCATCCCCGGGCAGGCGATGAACGTGCAGGTGAGCGATGCGAAGGCGCGCGAGGACATCGTGGCGTTCCTGCGCACGCTGAAGGCGCGCTGATGGCGTCGGGCGTCACTCGCCCAGTGACTCCCAGCGGTCATGGCGATCGCGCCGCTCCTGCCGGTAGTTGGTGACTTCGAGGCGAATGCCGTCGGGGTCGGCGAAGAAGGTGGCCCAGTAGTCGCTCGCGTAGCCGGGATGCAGGGCGGCCGCGGTCGCGTCGATGCCGCCCGCGCGCAGGTGCTGCGCGACCGACACCACGTCGGCCACCGAGTCGACGCGCAGGCACAGGTGGTGCAGGCCCGGCGAATACGGGTCGTGGGCGGCACCCGAGCGCGCCGGGCGCAACACGACGCCGAAGTGGCGGTTGAAGTACTGGATGTGCGGATCGCCGCCGATGGCGAAGCGATTCTTGCGAAAGCCCAGCAGCGGCATCACGCGGTCGTAGAACGCCTCGGACCGCGCCAGATCGGACACGCTGAGGTAAATGTGATCGATGCCGATGATGTCGGGCGTGGTCTGCTGGTTCATTTCAATCTCATGAAAATGCAATCGAGTGCATGAACGGCGAAAAACTAGCCCGTCATGTTGACCGTGCGACCCAACTGCTGCTGCAAGCCGGCGAACGCCTCCTCCATCGACTTGCCGCTGGTGTCGAACACCTCGTCGGCCTTCGAGTAGAACGCGGCCCGGCTGTCCAGAATGCGCCGCAAGTCGTTCATCGCCTCGGCGTTGCCGCTCATCGGCCGCGTATCGCCCTGCGCCAGCACGCGGCTCATGTGCTCCTCGGCGGTGGCACGCACCCACACGGTGTAGCAGTGCGCGAGCAGCAGGTTGAAGGTCGCCGGCTCGGAGACGATGCCGCCGGGGGTGGCGATCACCGCCCGCGGACAGCGCTGGATCGTGTCTTCGAGGGCCCGGGTCTCGTAACGGCGGTAGGCGGCCGGGCCGTACAGCGAATGGATCTCCGACAGGCTGCAACCGGCGACGGTTTCGATCTGCCGGTTCAGCTCGACGAACGGGACCATCCAGGTGTCGGCCAGCAGGCGCCCGAGCGTGCTCTTGCCGGCGCCGCGCAGGCCGATCAGCGCGACGCGCTGGCGTCTGGCGGCCTGGCTCGCCGGCGCACCGAACATCGCCGCCAGCGAGCCGCGCGCCTGCGCCAGTTCGGGCTCGCTGCGACCGCGCAGGATCTCGCGAATCATCAGCCACTCGGGTGAGCTCGCGGTCTCGTCGCCGACCAGTTCGGCGAGCGTGCAGTTCAGCGCCTGCGCAACCTGGCGAAGGAACTGGATCGAGGCGTTGCCCACGCCCATCTCGACGTTGGCGAGGTGCCGCTCGGACACCTCGGCCGCCTTCGCGAGCCCCTTTCGGGTGAGCCCGCGGCGGGCGCGCAAGGCTCGAGTGCGCTCGCCCAACGCGGCGAGGAACGGATCCCTGTCGGTATGGGCCGCGGTCTCGCGCGCAGCCTCGGAAAGCTTCAAATCCACGGGATTACCCTGCTTTTGATCCAGGTCAAGACTGAACTACACTGAGGATATGATGCAACATATTGCATTGTGCTGCAGTCTTCCAGGCATTGGAAGTGGATTATCCGAGAGACAGCGATGGATGTGACCGAAATTCGCGGCGCGCCGCCGCCCGAGCACTTCAACGCCGCGCGCCACCTGCTGGCCCTCAATGCGGCACGCCCCGACAAGACCGCCTACATCGACGACAGCCAGCGCCTGAGCTACGCCGAGCTCGACCAGCGTGTGCGCCGCTTCGCCGCCGGCCTGCTCGGGCTGGGGCTGCGTCGCGAGGAACGCGTGCTGATGCTGCTGCACGACAGCGTCGACTTTCCGGTGGCGTTTCTCGGCGCGCTGTATGCCGGCATCGTGCCGGTGCCGGTGAACACCCTGCTCACCGCCGGCGACTACGCCTACATGCTGCAGCACGCCCGCGCACAGGCGTTGATCGTGTCGCGGCCCTTGCTCGCCACCGCGCAGGAAGCGATCCAGACCTCCGGCCTGAACCCCCAGCTCATCGTCTCCGGCCACGGGGCCGCGCCGCAAGGCAGCCATGCCTTCGCGAGCCTGCTGGCCACTGAGCCGCTGGCGCAATCCGCCGACACCCTGGCCGACGACTTCGGCTTCTGGCTCTATTCGTCGGGCTCGACCGGCCGCCCCAAGGGCACGGTCCACAGCCACGCCAACCTGTACTGGACGGCCGAGTTGTTCGGCCGCGCGGTGCTCGGCCTGCGCGAGTCCGACGTCGCGTTCTCCGCCGCCAAGCTGTTCTTCGCTTACGGCCTGGGCAATGCGCTGACCTTCCCGCTCAGCGTCGGCGCAACCACGGTGCTGATGGCCGAGCGGCCGACGCCGTCGGCCGTCTTCAAGCGCTGGACCGAGCACGGCGTGACGGTGTTCTTCGGCGCCCCCACCGGCTATGCCGGCATGCTCGCGTCGCCCGAGCTGCCGGCGAAGTCGCAGGTGAAGCTGCGGCTGTGCTCCTCGGCCGGCGAAGCGCTGCCGCGCGAGATCGGCGAGCGCTTCAGCCGCCACTTCGGCTGCGAGGTCATCGACGGCCTCGGCTCGACCGAGATGCTGCATGTGTTCCTGTCGAACCGCCCCGGCGACGTGAACTACGGCAGCTCGGGCCGCGTCGTGCCGGGCTACCGGCTCAGGCTCCTCAGCGAGAGCGGCGAAGAGGCGGCGCCCGGCGAGATCGGCGACCTGTATGTCAGCGGCCCGAGCGCGGCGCTGATGTACTGGGGCAACCGCGAAAAGTCGCGCGCCACCTTCCAGGGCGAATGGACCCAAACCGGCGACAAGTACAGCCAAGACGCGAACGGCTGCTACATCTACGCCGGTCGCAGCGACGACATGTTGAAGGTCAGCGGCATCTATGTGTCGCCGTTCGAAGTCGAGGCCACGCTGATGCAGCACCCCGCCGTGCTCGAGTGCGCGGTGATCGGCAAGGACGACGCCGAGGGGCTGACCAAGACCAAGGCCTTCGTCGTGCTGAAGCCGGGCCAGCAGGCGGACGAAGCCGAGCTGAAGGCCTTCGTGAAGGACCGGCTCGCGCCCTATAAATACCCGCGCTTCATCGAGTTCATCGCCGAGCTGCCGAAGACCGCCACCGGCAAGATCCAGCGTTTCAAGCTGCGCGAGCGGGACGCCGCGCCGGGCCACCCCAAGCAAGGCCCGACCCTCCCGGAGGGTCGCTCGCCGGACTCGGCGGGCGGGGTGTCGTCGTCGCGGGAACGCGGGTGACGCACGCGCGCTTCGTCGAGCTGCGCTGGCGCGAGCGGCCGCTGCGCATCGAACACCGCTGGGTCGGCGACGCGGCGTCGACCCTGCCACCGGTCGTCTTCCTGCACGAAGGCCTCGGCTCGCTCGCGATGTGGCGCGATTTCCCGCAGCGCTTGTGCGCCCGCCTCGGCCTGCGCGGGCTGGTGTTCTCGCGCTACGGCTACGGCCGCTCGACACCGAAGCCGGCCGGCGAGCGCTGGCCGGTGGGCTTCATGCACGCGCAGGCGAGCGAGGTGCTGCCGGCGCTGTTCGAGGCGCTCGCCGTCGAGCGCCCCTGGCTCTTCGGCCACAGCGACGGCGGCTCGATCGCGCTGCTCTACGCGGCGCGGTTTCCGCTCGCCGGTGTGGTCGCCGTCGCGCCGCACATCTTCGTCGAAGACCTCAGCATCGACAGCATCGACGCGGCTCGGCAGGCCTATGAAACCACCGATTTACGCGAGCGCCTCGCCCGCTACCATGCCGACGTCGATTCGGTCTTTCCGGGCTGGAACGATGTCTGGCTGAACCCGGCGTTTCGGGCCTGGAACATCGAGGCCGAGCTCGAAACCATTCGCTGTCCGGTGCTGGCCGTGCAAGGTGTCGACGACGAATACGGCACGCTC
>DASXQQ010000326.1:0-35364 GCA_036507085.1 Piscinibacter sp.
GATCGGGCCAGTCGTTGTGATCGCTGGACTTGATCACCATCAGGCGCTTCGGGGCGCCGAGCGCGAGGTGCAGCGCGGTACCGAAGCGCGCCGGCACGATGCTGTCGCGCTCGGCGACGGCCACAACGACCGGGCGGTCGAACTTCGCCAGGTACGCCAGGTTGTCGTAGCCGTCGCGCAGCATCCATTTCACCGGCAGCCACGGGTAGTGGTGCGAGCCCACGCGCGCGAGCCGGTCCCACGGCGTGATGAGCAGCAGGCCGGCGGTGAGGTCCGGATGCTGCGCGCCGGCCGCAGCCGCCACCGCCGCGCCAAGCGATTCACCCATCAACAGCAGCGGCGCGCCGTACTGGCGATGCGCGCGCGCGACCGTCTCTTCGGCATCCGCCACCAGGCTCGTTTCGCCGAGCATGCCGGCGCGTGGGCCGTAGCCGGGATACTCGGCCAGGATCACGCGCAAGCCCAGCGGCGTGAGCGCGTGCGCGTAGAACGCGCGATGGCCCGCATGTCCTGCGTTGCCGTGAAATACGATCGCGGTGCCGCGCACGGCGCCCGTCGGCTCGGCGACCAGGCCACGAAAGTCCTGCGGCGACGGCCATGCCCGCAGCCCGGCGGTGGCCATGCGCTCCACCGTCGTCTGCGCGGGGAAATAGAGCAGGCGGTCCTGCCACAAGAAGATCGCCGCCAGGAACAACAGGCAGGCGACGGCGATCCCGAGCACTGTTCCCATGACTTTCATCAGGTTCGCGGTCGACCAGGACACGATGCTGATCACGGTCGTGACTTTCGTTATCGTGCACCACTCTCGGGGCAAGACGACACATCAGGAGATTTGAACAGGCTTCGGCGGTATCGTCACCGCATGGCGATTCGTGTGGAATGCTACGCCGGCTATCGCGGTGAACAGGAGCCGCTCGCTTTCTGGTTCGGCGAGCGCCGGCTTGCCGTGCGCGGCATTGTCGATCGCTGGTTTGCGCCAACGCAGCGCTGGTTCAAAGTCGAGGCCGATGACGGGCAGGTGTACGTCCTTCGACACGACGAAGCGACCGGAGACTGGGAACTTGCCGCCCTCACCCGCGGGGCCGGCTAAGGTTGCCCGAGGCCGTCGGCCCGATGGCCTTGCATGCGGTCAACCGCCGCTGCCGTAAGGCCGGGTGATGATCTCGAGGTAGTGACCATCCGGGTCGTTCCAGTAGACGCCGCGGCCGCCGTCGTGGTGGTTGATGCGGCCCGGCTGTTGGTGCGCCGGGTCGGCCCAATACGGCAGCTCGCGCGCCTGGATGCGACCGAAGATCTGGTCGAACTCTTCTTCGCTCACGAGGAAGGCGTAGTGCTCGATGATGAGCTCGCCGTCCGCACGGATGAAATCGAGCGTCACGCCATTGTCGAGCTCGACGCCGTGGAAGGGACCGAACCTGACCGGCGCACCGCGCCCAAGGATCTCGGCGAGGAAGGCCGCTGACGCTTGTGGATCACGGGCGTGAACAATCGTGTGATTCAGTTCGATGGACATGACGTTCCTCGCTCGGCAAGTCACCCAGGTCTGAGGACTTCGGTAATCTAACCTCCGAGGGAGGTCCATGGTGGGCGCGCAAATGGCGGCGGCGCGCTTCGGCGGCGACTGGGTGCGGGCCCGGACGGCGTCCGTGCCCTTGCTGCGCTGGAGCGGCGCGCTCGGCGCGGCCGGCATGGCCCTCGCACTGCTGGTCCCGCATCCGGCGGCCGCCCTCATCGGCTTCTCGCTGGTCGGCCTCGGCTTCGCGAACGTCTGCCGCCACAAGCGAAAAAGCCCGCAAACCTGGCACTGATGCGGGTTTGCGGGCTGTCGAATTTGGTAGGCGCGATTGGACTCGAACCAACGATCCCCACCATGTCAAGGATGTCGACTTGCCTTGCCTGACAAGGACTTAGCGCGGTTTTCTGGAAACGACTTGTCCAGACTGATCCGGGACCTGAACTGTTCGCACATCGCAGCCAGCTCCGACCATGTCATGGTCTACCAGATGCCGTACTGCTTCTCGCGGATCGCGGTGGCGTGCGGCCGGTGCGCCGCGTGCCTCAGCAGCAGCAGTTGCGGGAAGGTCTGCGGATCACTCTCGGGGCTGGGATGGACGCTTGCACGAGTTGCCACGTTGTCTCCGTCGGGCCGCGCCTCTTGCCTTGGCATCGCTGCCTCGGGCAAACGCAGTGTTGTTCAGGGCGGTCGGACCAAATGTGTGGTTCGAGACAAAGCAGGGTTTGTCCCCGGGCGGACCTTCAGCGCCGCGGTCCGCCCGCGGGAAAGCGCGACAGGTCGATGCCCACGCGCACTTCGCCGGTCGCCGAGACGAGGACATCGCCGGATGCCGAGCGGACCGATCCCTCCAGCCAGACGTGCTCGCCGCGGCGGCCCGGCAGCGGATCCACTTTGGTGACGCCCACTGCAGGGTGACGCGCTCGTCCGCACGCACGGGCCGCTCGAACCTCACCGAGAAACCGTAACCGACCACGCTGCCTCGCTTCGCGAAATGGGACGCGGTGAGCCCGAGCAACAGGGCCGTGGTGTGGGTGCCGCTCACGATCAGGCCGCCGAAGCGGCTGTTGGCGGCCCATTCGGCGTCATGGTGGAGCGGGTTGTCGTCTCCCGCCGCCATCGCGCCTGCGATGACCTCCACTGACCGGAATCGGTGTTCCCTCGAGAACCGCTCGCCAGGCAGGACCGGTAGCGGGGTCACGGATGAGGGCTCATCCATGTGAGGCGTCCCCGGCCAGACGGGTGATCGCCTCCCGACTGCCAGCAGCGTCCCTCAACTTGTACTTCTGGATCTTCCCAGTGCCGGTCTTGGGCAGCGACGGCATGAACACGATCCGCCGCGGCGCCTTGAAGTGCGCGAGCCGCTCGCGGCAGAAGGCGATCATCTCCGCCTCGCTCGGCGCCTGCCCTTGCTCTGCCGACTTCAGTTCCACGAAGGCGCAAGGCACCTCGCCCCACTTGTCGTCAGGCTGCGCGACCACGGCCGCATGCAGTACCTTGGGGTGCCGGTGGAGCACGTCCTCGACCTCCACCGAGGAGATGTTCTCGCCGCCGGAAATGATCACGTCCTTCGACCGGTCGGTGATCTGGACATAGCCGTCGGGGTGGACGACGGCCACGTCCCCGGTGTGGAACCAGCCCCCCGCGAAGGCCTGCGCTGTCGCCCGCTCGTTCTTCAGGTAGCCCTTCATGATCGTGTTGCCGCGCATCATGATCTCGCCGGAGGTGAGGCCGTCCGTGGGTACCGGCTCCATCGTGAGCGGGTCCGCCACCATCAGCCCTTCGAGCGCTGCGGCGCGCACCCCTTGTCGGACCTGACGGGCGATGCGCTGATCCATGGGAAGCCGGTCCCAGTCGGGCTGCCATGCGCAACTGACGGACGTGCCGGTCGCTTCGGTGATGCCGTAGACGTGGTCCACCGCGAAGCCCATCGAGGTGATCGCTTCCAGTACCGCGGCGGGCGGCGGCGAACCGGCGGTCAACACTCGCACCGCGCGCGGCAAGGGCACCTTCCTGCCGCCACCCATGTCCGCCAGCATCGCCATCACGGTAGGCGCGGCGCAGAAGTGATCGACGCCATGATCCTCGATGGCGGCCAACACCGCGGGGCCCGTCACCTTGCGAAGGCAGACGTGTGTGCCGCCTGCTGCCGTGACAGCCCATGTGAAGCACCATCCGTTCGCATGGAACATGGGAAGCGTCCAGAGGTAGACCGGCGCCCGGGGCATGGCCCAATTGGTCAGTTGCAACAAGGCCATCAGGTAGGTGGCACGGTGGGAGGGCACCACCCCTTTCGGATCGCCGGTCGTGCCCGAGGTGTAGTTCAGGGCGATGGGATCCCACTCGTCAAGCGGCCAGACGCCCGGGATAGCAGGGTCTCCTTCGCGGAGGAGCGATTCGTAGTCGGTCACCCCGATGGGATCGCCAGGTGGCGCCAGCGCATCCGCGATGTCCACCACGACGGGGGGCCGCTCCATCTGCGCCACGGCGCTGGCCACCAAAGGCGCGAACTCCCGATCCACCATCACCAGCCTGGACTCACCGTGCCCGAGGATGAAGGCAACGCCCGCCGGGTCGAGCCGACAGTTGATGGCGTTCAGGACGGCGCCGGACAAGGGAACGCCGAAATGCGCTTCGAGCATGGCCGGCGTGTTGGGCGCCAGGATCGACACCGTGTCGCCGCGCTGGATGCCACGCTTGGCCAACGCGGACGCCAGGCGATAACACCGTTCACGTGTTTGCGACCAGGTCTGCCGCAGGTCGCCATGAATCACGGCGACGCGATCCGGAAAGACCGAAGCGCTTCGCTCAAGGAAACCCAACGGGGTCAGCGGAACATGGTTGGCAGGGTTGCGGTCGAGCCCTTGAGCATAGGCGTTCGCTGTCATTGGGTCTCCTTTATGGCATCGTGATAGGTCGTGAATCGATCCACCGGCTCGCGCTCGGTCACGAGGGAGTTCTCGACGGAGTCCGGGTCGGCGTAGCCCAGGCTCATGCCGCAGACCAGCAGTTCGTCGTCAGGAATGGCGAGGTGGCTGGCGATGACCCGGTGGAACTTGGTGAAGGCCACCTGGGGGCAGGTGTGCAGGCCACGGCCGCGGGCGGCGATCATGAGGCTCTGCAGGAACATGCCGTAGTCGAGGAAGCTTCCGGTGCGCATCACCCTGTTCAAGGTGAAGAACAGGCCGACGGGCGCGCCGAAGAAGCTGTAGTTGCGCCCGTGCTGGGCGTGCATGCGGTCCTTGTCACCCTTGGCGATGCCGAGGAGGCCGTACAGATCCCAGCCGACCTTCCTTCGCCGATCGATGAACGGCGACGTCCACTCCGACGGGTAGTAGTCGTACGGCTCCTGCAGCTGGGCACTCAGCACCGGATCGTTGTCGATGCGGGTGATCGCCTCGCTCAAGCGCTGCTTTGCCTCTCCGCTCACCACGTGCACGCGCCACGGCTGCGTGTTGACGCCCGAGGCGGAAGTTCTCGCCACGCGGAGGATCGCCTCGACCTCTTCGCGCGGAACCGGCGTCGGCAGGAATGCCCTGATGCTGCGACGGGTCGTGATCGCCCAGTCCACGACCTCCGAGAGGACATGAGGGGGCAATGAAGGGGAAGCGGCGAGCCTGTTCATCCCATAATGCTAGGAGCGGACAAGCTCTGCGAATGTTGCGAACATGACAGTCCCACCCGACCTGAACCAGTTCATTGAGGCCGCTCCCTGGCGGATCGGGCTCAGCGACGCCGAGGTGGAGCGTGTGAAGCAGGATGCCTTCACCCGGAGCCACCAGGCCGGTGCGACAGTGCTGGCGCATGGCTCGCCTTCGGTTCACTGGCTCGGCGTGGTCGCCGGCATGCTGAAGGTGGACGCGGTGTCGTCTGACGGCAAGAGCACCACATTTGCAGGCGTGTCAGCAGGTGCCTGGTTCGGAGAAGGCGCCGTGCTGAAAGCCGAACCTCGACCCTATGCCGTCGTGGCCATCCGGGACAGCACCGTCGTCTTCGTGCCGCGTGCCACGTTCATGTGGCTCATCGACCAAAGCAGACCGTTCAGCCGCTGGTTGATCGAGCAGCTGAATGCGCGGCTCGGCTACTACGTCGGCTTGGTCGAAACCTTCCGCTTCAAGGAGGCTTCGGCGAGGGTCGCGTTCTGCCTCGCCGAGATGTTCAACCCGCAACTTTTCCCGGGGACGCAAGCGAGGCTCGCCATTTCCCAGGACGAGATTGCCCGCCTCAGCGGGCTGTCGCGCCAGAACACCAACCGCGCGCTCCACGATCTCGAGCTCGCGGGGTTGGTGCGCATCCAGTACGGCGCCATCGAGGTTCTTGACCTGCAGGGGCTGCAGGCGTTCGCGAAGGCATAGTCTTCCGCCAGGCGAGGCGAGGCGAGGCGCCAAAGAGCTGAATGGACTCTGCAGCAGAGCGCTGCTGATTTCGGTGGCAGCTCACCCGCAAATCAGCTGCCGCAGCCGTTCGGCGCCGGCAAACCCTTCAGCCGGTCCAGCATCCATGTCGTTGCGCCCAGCGCCAATGCCTGGGATCCTGCGACGTGCTCGGCGCCAATCAGCTGTTCGAACACAACCGTCGCACCGAGCGAGCACCAGCTGTAGAACAGCTGCACCCCCAGGTGGTACGGCACGACCTCATCGATGTCGCCGTGAAAGATGTAGGCCGGTGCTTCGGGTCCCGATATCGCGGCAATCGCGAAACCAGCGCCCGCGGTCGGGTTGCCGTTCAAGTGGTTCACCAAGTCATTCATGTCCGATGGTGTGCCACCCGCGACGACGCCGCGCAAATCGAGTTCGGACGCATACGACGGCTGCAATTCGCCCGCCCAGCCCGACGATTGCCCGCCCTGCGAATAGCCCATGACGCCCATCGGCGCAGCGCTGGACACCCCCGCGTCGGCAAGCCGCGTTGCAGCGCGCAATGCGTCGAGCCCGGCGTAGCCGTTCGGCTTTCCGACCAAATAGGGCGGCAACCCGGGCGTACCTTGCCCCTGGTAGTCCGTGATCACGACTGCCACGCCGTTCGCCAGCAACCGGCTGTAGGTCGCGTTCTCGTAATCGACAGCGGTGCTGTACGTGAGCGGGTTCATCTGCTTCGACGGCGCGCACTGGTCGCCGAGGCCGCGCGTGCCCGGAACGACGACCACCAGCGGTCGAACGCCGACAGGCGGCAGCTTCGGCACGAGCAACGCGCCGGTGACCGCGGCCGGCCGCTTCTGGACGTCGGAGGACCGATACATGATCTGCCACACGTTCGCCTCGGGGAACAGTTGAGCCATGACCGCGCGGCTGCGGATGATGTCGCCGGGCTTCCCCGGCGGCAAAGGGGCCGGCGGAGTGTAGAAGTCGCCGGACGCCAGAAGCTGTGCGCTCGCTTGCGGGGCGGCAGCGGCGAGCGCAAAGACAGCCAGCGCCGCCGACAAGAATCTTCCGGCCGACCTTTGCGGGGCGCTTGAAAGCAGTTTGCTCACCATTGGTTCATCGACTGTCTCCTACATCGATCTGGTTCAACAAGACCAGCAAAGGGGAGGTACTCAATGTTTCGCGTCGGAGTACCTCCCTTTCGGCTGTCACGGTTCAATGCCGCGCAACGCGGCTTTCAGCACCTTGCCGGTCGGTGTGAGCGGCAACTGGTCGCGGAACACGATCTGGCGCGGCACCTTGTAGTCGGCCAGATGCTGCGCGCAATACGCGCGTAGGTCCTCCGCTGTCAGGGCAGCGCTGGGCCGCAGCACAACGTAAAAGCGCCCCACCTCTCCCATCACCGGATCGGGCACGCCGATCCCCGCCACCATCAGCACGCCGGGATGGCTGGCGATGAAGTTCTCCACCTCGGCCGGGTACACGTTGAACCCGCCCTGGATGAACATGTCCTTCTTTCGGCCGCGCAGATGGATGAAGCCGCTCTCGTCGATGCAGCCCATGTCGCCAGTGCGCAGCCAACCATCGGGTCCGAATGACCCCTCCGTCACCTTCCCGCCAAGGTAGCCCTTGACCACGCCGAGGCCTCGGAACCACAGTTCGCCGACTTCGCCGGCCGTCACGTCGGCCCCTGACGAACCGACGACACGCATTTCCACGCCCGGCAATGGCCGGCCGATCGAGGACAGCACGGCTTCGCGGTCGGCATCCCAAGGGGTCATGACGAGCGCGCCGGACGACTCGGACAAGCCGTACAAGTTCATCACCGCGGCCTGGGGCATCGCCGCCATCAACCGGCTGAGCAGCTCGCCGTCGGCGTTCGCTCCCCCGGTGATCACCAGGCGCACGCCCGACAGATCCACCGGCACCTTCTCCCGGTGCATCAGCAGCAGCGTCAGCATCGTCGGCACGCCGACGATCACGGTCGGCGGGCGTGCCGCCATCATCTGCAACACCGTCTCGGCCTTGAAGGCGGGCACCAGTTCGCTCGAGGCCCCGCCTAGCAGCATCGTCAGGATGCAGCAGGTGATGCCACCGACATGGTTCAGCGGCATTGCAACTTTCAGGTGATCGCCAGGCACGACGTTCAGATGCTCGGCCTCGGCACGCGCTGCAGCCAGCATCGAACCATGCGTGAGCAAGGCACCCTTCGGGCGGCCGGTTGTACCCGACGTGAAAATCACCATCGCGGCATCGTCCGCAACCACCGCCGCGCTGGCCTGCGCCAGGCGTCGCGCATCGATGGGCGTGCGCTCCAGTGCGGCCAGTGTCAGCGCGCCTTCCGAATCGGCCTCGAACGTAACGACATGGACCAGCTGATCCAACCGATCGCGCACCCCCTGCGCCATTTCGACGAAGTCGACACCCTCCGCGCTGCGCACCGTGAAGAGCGCCTTCGCGCTGCTGTCGCCAAGCATGCCCAGCAGCTCATGGTCACGATACCGCACGCTCAGCGCCACCACGCACACGCCGATGCGCGCCGCGGCGAAAAACAGCTGCAGCCAGCCGATCTGGTTCAGACCCAGCACGCCGATGCGGTCGCCCCGCTGCAGCCCCAACGCGAGCATGCCGCAGGCCACGTGATCGACCGACTCGTCCATCTGCGAGAACGACCAACTCCGTGATGCATCCACGAAGGCGGGAGCCGCTGGCCAGCGCTTGGCAGCTTCCCGCAACGATGCCCCTAGGGAGGCGGCCTGCACTACACAATCCTTCATCGTTCATTCCTTCTTAAGTGCCCTGCCTCGCGACAGGTGCCGGTCATGCATGCGCGGTCTGCGCGTAGATCGCCAGTCGACGGGAACCGGCGAAGATGTCCTTCGGCTTCAATCCGTAGACATGGCGGATCGAGTGGCTGAAGTGAGTGGAGTCTGGGTAGCCTGCGTCCAGGGCCACATGCGCCAGGTTGGAGTCACGGTTGACGTGGTGCAGGAGGCTTCGAGCCCGCTTCCATGTGCGAAAGCTGCGGAATGGCACACCCACCTCCTGCTTGAACAGATGCAGGAAGCGCGAGAAGGACAGGTGGACCTGCTCGGCGCATGTCTCGGCGCACGAAGGCGCGGAAGGGTCGGCCTTGATGCGATCGATCACGGCGCGGATGCGGCGGTCGAGCTGCCGCGAAGGAATCGCCTGACCGAAGAACACCCTGTCGAAATCGAGCGCCCTCAGATCGATGTCGCGCCCTTGCGCGCACAACTCGCGGTGACACTGTCGAACGCGTTCGACGAACCACGGCGCATCAACGGCGCCACACCCCGCCATCGGCGCCGGCAGATGGGCCATGTCCACCGTTTCCGCCTCCACCTGGACCACGTGGATGAGTCGAGCCTCGGAGGTCACCCGGTGAGGCACATAAGGCGGCACGACGGCGAGCTGGGTGGTCTGCCATTCACCGCCGTCGATGCTCACGCGAATCGCCCCTTCCACTGCCACGTAGGCGATCACCGAGCCGATCGTCCGTACCGACGGCGCTCCGAGGAGCCCCACGTAGAACACCCGGTCGGGTGTGATCCACATCAAGCGGTCGGAAGCGCGGCGGGCGGGCGTGGAGTGCATGCGTTTGTCTCCTGTAGCGGGGCCGCTCCGAATGTCGGGCCTGGCCTCCATGTGACGCTGTACACAGGTTAGGCGGCACATGCGCCAGGGTCTTGTGCCAACTTGCTAACCGACCCGGACGGTCGCTTCGCAAGACTCGGTATTTACCCGGCCGCGCCGAACAGCAGCACGGGCTTGATCACCTCGCCGCTGGCGGCAGCGCGAGCGGCCTCGTTGATGGCCTCGAACGGGTATGTGCGCACCAGCCGATCAAAGGGAAAGCGACCGGCGCGATACAGCGCCAGCAACTGCGGAATTGGCGTGGACTACGGGATCTATCTCTACAACCGGCTGGAGACCTACCTGGTGGAGGGCCTGCCTTTGCGCGAGGCCTACTTCGAGACCATGAAGACCACCGGCCTGGCGGTCGCGTTCACCGGCATCACGCTTGCCGCCGGGGTGCTGACCTGGGCCTTCTCCGAGATCAAGTTCCAGAGCGACATGGGGATCCTGCTCACGTTCATGTTTCTTTGGACCATGGTCGGCGCCGTGGCGCTGATCCCGGCGATTGCAGCGATCCTGAACGTCGGCGGCCAGGGTCCGTCCAACTATCAGCCAAGGGCACGCTGACCTATGGGTCACACCCGGTGCGATCGGCTCGCCGCGACCAGTTCCCGCAAGACCCACGGGACCGCATGCTGCAAGCTACAGGCTCCCGAGCTGCGGAAGACATGCGATGACGACTCTGCGCGACAAGACTCTTTTCATCACGGGCGCGAGCCGCGGCATCGGCAAGGCCATTGCGCTGCGGGCTGCCGGCGATGGCGCACGAATCGTCGTGGCAGCCAAGACTGCCGAGCAGGATCCGCGCCTTCCCGGCACCATCCACACTGCGGCGTCCGAGATCGAGGCGGCCGGCGGTGAGGCGCTCCCCTTGGTCGTCGACGTCCGCGACGACGCAAAGGTACATGACGCGGTGGCGCGTGCGGTCGAACGGTTCGGCGGTATCGACATACTTGTGAACAATGCCAGCGCGATCCATCCCCGCGGCATCCTCGACACGCCGGCCAAGCGCTATGACCTGATGATGGACATCAACGTGCGCGGAAGCTTCCTGTGTGCCCAGGCGTGTCTGCCGCATCTGCTCAACGCCGCCAATCCGCATGTTCTGACGCTGTCCCCACCGATCGACATGAACCCCCGTTGGTTCGGTAAGCATGCGGCGTACACGACTTCGAAGTACGCCATGAGCCTGATTGCACTTGGAATCGCCGAGGAGTTTCGGGCAAAGCGCGTGGCTTCGAACACGCTGTGGCCGCGCACGTTGATCGCCACTTCGGCGCTGAACCTGGCCGCACCGGGACTGGCAGAGAAGGCCCGCGCGCCCGACATCATGGCCGACGCCGCGCATTGGATACTCACGCAGGACAGCCGGCAGGTCACCGGCAGATCGTTCCTCGATGAAGAGGTGCTGCGTGCAGCCGGCGTCGTGGACTTCGACCGCTACCAGTTCACCCCGGACGCCGAGCTCGAGTTGGACTACTTCGTCGAGCGCTGAGCGCCAAGGGCCAGCCACCGCGGATCCGGCTTCGCCGGTCCGCCGCAGGCGCCCCTTGAGGGGGCGCGAAGCCCGTCGTGTTGAGCAGCCACTTGCCGCAAGACCTCTGCTCTCTGTGTCTGGCACCTTTGCACCTTGTTCCGATTGAATGGAATCTTCCGCTATGAACGACACGAAACCGACGGCACGCGTGGTGCGCATTGGCGGGGCCTCGGGCTTCTGGGGCGACAGCATGGTCGGCGCACTCCAGCTCGTGAATTCGGGCCTGATCGACTACCTGGTGTTCGATTACCTGGCCGAGACCACGATGGCCATCCTTGCCGCGACCCGCGCGAAGAAGCCCGAGCTCGGCTACGCAACCGACTTCGTCGACACGGTGATGAAGCAGGTGCTGCCCCAAGTGATGCAGCGTGGCATCACGGTGATCGCCAATGCCGGCGGCATCAACCCCCACGGCTGCGCGCAGGCATTGAAGACACTTGCGGACTCGATGGGACTCGCGCCTCGCATCGCGGTCGTCGAAGGCGACGACGTGAGCACTCAGATGGCCGAGCTGCGCGAGAGCGGTGCGCGGGACATGTTCACGGGCGATCCACTGCCCCCCGACGTGCTCAGCGCCAACGCCTACCTGGGCGCGCTGCCGATCGCGCGGGCGCTCGCCGCGGGGGCCGACATCGTGATCACCGGCCGTTGCGTCGACAGCGCGGTCACGCTGGGCGCGCTGATTCACGAGTTCGGGTGGGGAGCCGCGGACTACGATCGGCTGGCGGGCGGCAGCCTGGCCGGCCACATCATCGAGTGCGGCTGCCAGGCCACGGGCGGGCTGTTTACCGACTGGCAGCGCGTGCCTGACTGGGCCCACATCGGCTACCCCATCGTCAACTGCGCCGTGGACGGCAGCTTCGAACTCACCAAGGCACCCGGCAGCGGCGGCCTCATCCACCGCGCGTGCGTCGCCGAGCAGATGCTCTACGAGATCGGCGATCCCTCGGCCTACCTGCTGCCCGACGTCACCTGCGACTTCCGCGATGTTCGCATCGAGCAGATCGACAGCGACCGCGTTCGTGTGCACGGCGCTCGCGGTCGCGCGCCGACCGGCCACTACAAGGTGTCGGCCACCCAGCTTGACGGCTATCGCTGCGCGGGGTCGATGGTCGTCGTCGGCATCGATGCAGCCGCGAAGGCACGCCGCACCGGCGAGGCCATCATCGAGCGCACAAGTGGCATGCTCGCCGCTGCCGGCTTGCCGGGCTACACGACGGCGCAGATCGAGCTGCTGGGCGCCGAGACGCTGTATGGCGACAACGCGCGCACCTCGAGTACACGAGAAGCGATGGTGCGCGTGGTCGTCGATCATCCGATGAAGAAGGCGCTGGACATCTTCGCCCGCGAGATTGCCCCGTCCGGAACCTCGTGGTCTCCCGGAACCACCATGCCGGCCGGCGGGCGGCCGTCGCCGTCGCCACTCATCAAGCCGTTCTCGTTCCTCCTGGACAAGCGACGCGTGCCGGTGCACGTGAGCATCGAAGACAGCCGGGTGGCGATCGACATTCCTGTCCACGACAGCGACGCCGCCGGGGCGGCGGCGATCGACCCACCGTCGGCCTGGATCGACCGCGAGCCGCATGTCGAGGTGCCGCTCGTCAAGCTGGCCTGGGGTCGCAGTGGCGACAAGGGCAACCTGTCGAACATCGGCCTCATCGCACGGCGTCCGGAGTGGCTTCCACTCATCTGGAGTCGCGTGACGCCAGAGGCCGTGCAGCGCTACTTCGCGCATCTGGTCAGGGGCCGCATCGAGCGGTACTACCTGCCCGGCATCGCCGGCATGAACCTCGTGCTGCATGACGCGCTGGCGGGGGGCGGGCCAGCATCGCCAAGGTTCGACCCGCTCGGCAAAGGGTTCGCCCAGATGCTGCTGGACCTGCCCGTGGCGGTGCCTGCGTCGCTGGCGGAGCAGTTGTAAACGACGGTTGCCGGATCTACGCTCCGGCAACGCGATCGCGACGTTCCGGGAAGTCCAGGGCCATGCTCACAAGACCTCGAACAATCCCGCCGCCCCCATGCCGCCGCCGACGCACATCGTCACGACCACGTACTTCACGCCACGGCGGCGGCCTTCGAGGAGTGCATGGCCGACGAGACGCGCGCCGGTCATGCCATACGGGTGGCCGATCGAGACCCCGCCGCCATTGACGTTGTAGCGTTCAGGGTCGATGTCGAGCTTGTCTCGGCAATAGATCGCCTGGCACGCGAAGGCCTCGTTCAACTCCCACAGACCGATGTCGCTCGCATCCAGTCCGTGTTGCTTCAGCAGCTTCGGAATGGCATAGATGGGACCGATGCCCATCTCCTCGGGCTCGCAGCCGGCCACGGCCATGCCGCGATACAGACCCAAGGGCTTCAGCCCGCGACGCTCAGCCAGCGCACGGTCCATCAGCACGCAGGCCGAGGCGCCGTCGGAGAGCTGGCTGGCGTTGCCCGCCGTCACCACGCCGCCATCGAGAACCGGCTTGAGCGCTTGCAGGCTCTCGAACGTCGTGTCGGGACGGTTGCCCTCGTCCTTCTCCAGCGTAACCTCCTTGTACGACACGGCCCGCGTGACCTTGTCGGTCATCGTCATCGTCGTCGTCAGCGGCACGATCTCGTCGTCGAAGCGGCCGGCCACCTGTGCGGCCGCGGTGCGACGCTGCGACTCGGCCGCATAGCGGTCCTGCGACTCGCGCGAGATGGCGTATTTCTTCGACACAAACTCGGCCGTCTGGAGCATCGGCATGTAGGCATGCGGCGCGCGGGCGAGCACGTTGTCGTCCGTCTCCCGCGCCACCCAGTCCATGTACGGCGTCTGCAAGGCAGAGATGTTTTCCTGGCCACCTGCGACGACCGCGTCCATGCCGTCCACGATGATCTGCTTGGCCGCCGTCGCGACGGCCATCAGGCCGGAAGCGCACTGGCGGTCCATGGTCTGCGCGGCAACGCTGTACGGCAGCCCGGCGGCCAGGGCAGCGTTGCGAGCGATGTTCATGCCGGCGGTGCCGGCAGCGAGCACGGAGCCGATGACCACGTCCTGGATCCCGGCCGGGTCGACGCCCGAGCGACTCACGGCGTGCGCGATCGCGTGGCCCAGCAGCGTAGGCGACTTGATGTTGTTGAACGCCCCGCGGTAGGCACGCCCGATCGGCGTGCGGGCGGTGGAGACGATGACGGCTTCTCTCATGACATTCCTTGTGGGGCGGTGAAGGACTTCAGCGCGGCCGCCAGCCGGCCAGCGCCCGCTTCGACGAGGCAAGGGGGGTCAGCGGCCTGTCCACACTGGCTTGCGCTTTTCGTTGAACGAAGCCAGCCCTTCTTTCGCGTCCTCGGTCATCGCAATCAGGGCGATCTGGCTCTCGGTGTAGGCGATCGCTTGATCGAACGACATGGATTCGATGGCGCGCATCGCGTACTTCCCGCGCCGGATGGCGGTCGGTGACTTGTCGACGATACGGCCAAGCAACCAATCGATCTTGGCGTCGAGTTCGGCGGCGGGAACCACATGGTTCAGCAGTCCGGCGTCGAGCGCTTCGCCAGCACCGAACGCCTCGCCGCCCAGCGCCCATTCGCGAATGCGGCGCCGCGGGGCGAGGGCTTGCAGCAGGCTCATCACCTGCATCGGGAAGACCCCGACCTTGACTTCGGGCAGGCCGAACAGTGCCTGCTCGGCAGCTACGGCCATGTCGGTCATGCACAGCAGCCCCATGCCGCCGGCCATGCACAAGCCATTGACACGCGCGATGGTCGGCAGCGTGGCGTTCTGCGCCTCGCGGATGAGATCCGCGTAGTCGACGTTGGGTCGCGAGAGGTCGAACGCGAAGCCCTTTCCAGGCTGCAGGTCTCCTCCGGCACAGAAGGCCTTGTCGCCGGCTCCGGTGAGCACGATCGCACGCACCTCGGGATCCGAATGCGCTTCGCGATAGCCGGCACGGATGCCGGCCACCACATCGGCGTTGATCGCATTGCGCTTGTCCGGCCGGTTGATGGTGATCCAGAGCGCGTGGCCGCGCTTTTCGCACAGCACCGCAGGCGTCGTTTCGCTCATGCAGAGGTCTCCAGGTCCGCCTCGATCTCAGCCACGACGCGGTGCGCGCTGACCTGATCGCCGGCACTCACGTGGAGCGTCTTCACGATCCCGGCCAACGGCGCGCAATGGATGTGCTCCATCTTCATGGCCTCGAGAGTCACCACCGGCTGGCCGCCCTGCACTCGCTGGCCCGGCTCGACGAGCACGGCCACCACACGCCCGTTCATCGATGCACGCAGCTTGCCGTCGCTGCCGCCCTGCCCCTCCTTGCGTGCGCTGGCCACGCGGGTGGTGTCCCGCACGTCGTGCGGCACACCGCTCAAGGTGAAGTGCAGCCGCACACCATCGCGCAGGTACGCCGCGCTCTCCATCACGCCGTCACACGAAAAGCGCACGCGGTGGTTGACGAGCTCCAGCACTTCCACCTCGTGGAGCTGTCCGTCCACGCTGACCTGGTGGCGGTGCCCGCCCAACTCGACGAGCGTGGCCTCGCGCCCGCTGCCGTTCATCTCGAAACGCAGCGCGATCGGCAGCGTGTGCGACAGGCGCCGACCCTCTCCGCGCCGCTGCGCCCCGGCGGAGGTCTCCAGGAGAAGCACAGCCGCCAGGGCCGCCGCCCGCTGCGTTTGCGCTGCATCGCGCTGCAGCAGGCTGTCCTGGTGTTGCCCGATGAATGCGGTGGTCGCGCCTCCCTGCACGAAGACCGGGTGCTGCAGGCAGCTCGCGAGGAACACCTGGTTGGTGGTCACGCCCAGCGCCACCATGTCCTGCAGTCCCGCGATGAGTTTTCGCCGGGCTTCCTCGCGCGTCGCGCCGTGGCTGATGATCTTGGCGATCATCGAGTCGTAGTACGGCGGGATCTCGCCCCCGTTGCCGAGCGCATGCTCCACGCGCAGCCGCGCCGCGGGCTGCCACAGCGCCATCGTGCCGCTCTGCGGCATGAACCCGCGGTCCGCATCCTCGGCGCACAGGCGAACTTCGATCGCGTGACCTCGGAAGGTGACGTCCTCCTGCGCGAGCGGCAAGGGCTCGCCGCTGGCCACGCGCAATTGCAGGGCCACCAGGTCCAGCCCCGTGATCGCCTCGGTGACTGGATGCTCGACCTGCAGCCGGGTGTTCATCTCCATGAAGTAGTAGTTGCCGTCGCGGTCGAGCAGGAACTCCAGCGTCCCCGCGCCCTCGTAGCCGATGGCCTTGGCGGCTGCCACGGCAGCCGCGCCCATGCGCGCGCGCAACTCCGCCGACACCGCCGGTGATGGCGCTTCCTCGATGAGCTTCTGGTGGCGTCGCTGCACCGAGCAGTCGCGCTCGCCCAGATGGATGGCATGGCCATGGCGATCAGCGAAGACCTGGATCTCGATGTGCCGGGGCTCGACAATCGCCTTCTCCAGGATCACGGTGGCGTCGCCGAAGGCGTTCTTCGCCTCGGACTGGGCGCTGCGCAGCAGCTCCGCGAACTCCGAGCCGGAAGGCACCAGCCGCATCCCGCGCCCGCCGCCGCCGGCCACGGCCTTGATCATCACCGGCCAGCCGATGCGCTGCGCTTCATCGAGCAAGCGCGCTTCGCTCTGGTCTTCGCCTTGATAGCCTGGCACGCACGGCACGCCGGCTTCGATCATCAATCGCTTGGCGCCGGCCTTGTTGCCCATCGAAGCGATCGCTTTCGGCGAGGGTCCGATGAACACCAGACCGGCATCGCGGCAGGCCTGCGAGAAGTGCTCGTTCTCCGCAAGGAAGCCGTAGCCGGGATGCACCGCGTCTGCGCCGGTCTTGCGAGCAGCATCGATCAACGCGCCGATGTTGAGGTACGACTGCGCCGGCAGCGCCTCGCCGATGCACACGGCCTGATCGGCCTCGTGGACGTGCCGGGCGTTCGCATCCGCGCTCGAGTAGACCGCTACCGTCCGGTAGCCCGCGTCGCGGGCGCTGCGCATCACGCGCAGCGCGATCTCGCCGCGGTTGGCGATGAGGATCTTGGTGAAGGGAGTCATCATGGCCGGGCCACCGAGAACTGCATGCGTTGTGGCTGGCGTGCATCGCCTTCGCGACACACCGCCAGCACCGTGGCGAGCACCGCGCGCGTGTCGCGCGGGTCGATGACGCCATCGTCGAGCAGGTACGCACTGGTGACGAACACGCTCATCTGCCGCTCGAAGCGTTCGATGATTCGCTGCTCCAGCGCTTCGATCTCGGCGCGGTCGACTTCGCCGCCTTTGCGCTTCGCGGCCGCTTCCGTGACGATGGCCATGGTGCGGGCCGCCTGCTCGCCGCCCATCACCGCCGTCTTCGCGTTCGGCCACGAGAAGCAGAAGCGCGGGTGGAAGCCTCGCCCGCACATGCCGTAGTTGCCCGCGCCGAACGAGGCACCGCAGTAGAGGGTGATCTGCGGCACCGTCGCGTTGCTGACCGCCTGGATCATCTTCGATCCATGCTTGATGATCCCCGCTTCCTCGTACGCGCGCCCCACCATGAAGCCGGTCGTGTTGTTGAGGTAGAGGATCGGCGTGCGCGTCTGGCAGCAGGCCTGGATGAAGTGCGTCGCCTTGGTGGCGCCGGCAGGGTCGATCGGCCCGTTGTTCGTGATGATGCCCAGCGGCCAGCCTTCGAGCCGGATCTGGCCGCACACCGTGGCGCAGCCGTAGTTCTCGCCGAACTCGAGGAACTCGGAATCGTCCGCGATCCGCGCGATCACTTCCTTCATGTCCACGGGACGCTTGTGGTCCATCGGCATGATGCCCAGAAGCTCCTCGGCGTCGTAGCGCGGTGGTCTGAACTGGCGCGCCGGAGCCTGTTCGCGCGGCCAGTCGATCTGCGCGAGGATCTCGCGCGCGATCCGAATCGCGTCGCGGTCATCCTCGGCCAGGTAGTCGCCCAGGCCGGAGATGGACGTGTGCATCTGCGCGCCGCCGAGCTCCTCTTCCGTCGCGATCTCGCCCGTGGCCGCCTTCAGAAGCGGCGGGCCGGCGAGGAAAGCCCGCGAGCGGCCCCGCACCATCACGATGTGATCCGACAGACCGGTCTGGTAGGCACCCCCGGCGGTGGAGGAGCCATGGGTGACCGTGATCACCGGCAGACCGGCCGCCGACAGGCGAGCCAGGTTGCGGAACAGGTTGCCGCCCCGGACGAACTCCTCGACACGGTAGGCCATGAGATTGGCGCCGGCGCTTTCGACGAGTTGGATGTACGGGAGCTTGTTCTCGAGCGCCAGCTCCTGCACCCGCAACTGCTTGTCCAGGCCCATCGGCTGCAGCGCCCCGGCATCGATGCCGGAGTCGGACGCATTGATCATGCAGCGCACGCCGCAGACGATGCCGATGCCGGCGATCACGCCGCCGCCTGGCACGCTCTTGTCGAGGTCCGCGTTGTCGAGTCCAAGGCCGGCCAGCGCCGACAGCTCCAGGAACGGCGTTCCGGGATCGAGCAGCAGCGACAGCCGCTCGCGCGGCAGCAACTGCCCTCGCTTCTCGAAGCGCTCGCGCGACGCCGCGGATTTGTCGACGCTACGTCGCTGGTACGTGCGCACGCTCTCGATCAAGGCCAGCATGCCGTTGCGATTGGCGATGAAGCCGTCGCTGCTGGTCGAAATGTTCGTATCGATCTGGGCCATGGCAGGATCAGGTTGAGTGCCATCAGCGTAGGCGCCTGCACGCCGCGGGTCTTGTGGGAACTGGCTGATCAACGAAGCGTGACGCGCATCTTCGACAGCAGCGCGACCGGCTTGTACGAGAGCTTCGTGCGGCGGATTGGCTGCCGGTGGCGGCCTTCAGCGCTCGGACGGCTTTCGCGGCTCGCGATACAGGGCAAGACGGCGGCAGCCGGCGATCACGTCCTTCGGCTGCAGACCGAAGACTTGCCGCACCGACCGGCTGAAATGTGCGGAGTCGGGATAGCCGATCCGGTGGGCTACTTCGGTCAGGTTGCTCTCCTCGGTGACATGCTTCAACCACACCCGTGCACGTTTCCAGCTTCGGAAAGTCCGCAGCGGCACGCCGACCTCGTCGCTGAAGAGATGCAGGAAGCGATGGAAGGACAGCTGCGTACGATCCGCCAGCTCCTGGGCACTCGCATCCAGGGCATCGTCGTCTTTCAAAGTCTCGAGCGCCGCGATGATCCGAGGATCAAGCGCGGGTTTGGGTAGCGTCGTGCCGAACACGAGCGTATCGAAGGCCGCGTCATTGGCGGGCAGCGGATCAAGCTGCGAGGCAAGCAGGTCATGCGCCTCGCACAGGCGCTCCAGCAGCCCTCCGGGAACCGACTGCGCAGTGTCCAGCATCCCTTCGCCCTGCAGCACCGCCCGCAGCGGCTCCGCGAGTCCTGCCGCATCGATCGTTTCAGGTTCGATGAGGATGTCGCACACGTGGCGTGCAGCGCTCGCGAGACGGTGCGACCGGTATGGGGGCACCACGGCGAGCCGGCCTTCGTGCCATCGCGCGTCGCCCCCCGCGTCGAAAGACAGGCGCAGAGTCGCGTCGCGCGAGAAGTACAGTGTCCACGAACCGAGCCGACGCAGCGTCGGTGCGCCCAGCAGGCCGCCGTAGAACACGCGCCCCGGCGTGATCCACATGAAGCGCGATGAGGAGCTCTTCGCGACCTCGTGTTGGGGCAGGCTACGCTGGCTCATGAGGAAGTCAGCTTAGCGCGGCGAGCCTCCTCAATGCGTACGGCGCACGTCGGCGTTGTCATGAACGCACAGTACCGACAATCCGCGATAGAGCGGATTGCGGTTCCACTTCTGCTGGGCCTGCGTGAGCTGCAGCCCGGGCCAGCGCCGCAAGAGGTGCCGGAACGCGACCTCGGCTTCGATCAGCGTCAGCGCAGCGCCGATGCACACGTGTGGCCCGCTGCCGAACGACAGCGGAGCGAACGCGCGACGAGCAATGTCGAGCCGGTCGGGATCGTCGTAGCGGCGCGGGTCGCGGTTGGCCGCACCGATGAGGCCGATGACGAGCTCTCCCCGCCTCAGCGGCTGCCCGTGCAAGACGAGGTCGGCCGCGACGCGCCGACCGGTGTATTGCACAGGGCTGTCGAAGCGCAGCAGCTCGCGCACCGCACCGGTCAATCGGCCGGGCTCGCGCTGGAGATCGCTCCACAGGCCGGGTCGTGACAACAGGTGGTACAGGCCATTGCCCAGCAGGTTGCGCGTCGTCTCGTGGCCGGCGAACAGCAGCATCGCGCACTGCGCCAGCAACTCGGCACCCTCCTCGATCGATCCGTCGCTTGCGGCGTGCGCCAGGCGGCCGACGAGATCGTCCGCCGAGAAGGCGCGGCGCGTCAGGCGAGACTGGAAGTAGCGGCCCATGTCCAGCAGACTGTGCTGCGCGCGCCGCGCTTGCTGCAACGTCGGCATCGGCGCACCGATGAATGCCGCGAGATCGTCCGACCAGGTGATGAAGCGAGCTTCGTCGTCGCACTCGATGCCCATCATCCTGGCAATCACGCGCGCAGGCAGCGGCCGCGCCACGCGCTGCATGAAGTCGAAGCCGCAATCCGCGTCGATCCCATCCAGCAGCTGGTCGACCAGGGCTTCGACGTCCGGCACGAGTCGTTGCAGTACGTCCGGACGAAATCCTGCATGCAGCACACGGCGCAGGCGCTGGTGGTCCGGTGCGTCGCGGAACAGCATGGCGCGCGCGAACAGGCGCTGGAAGCCCTGGAGCTCGGCGCGCGCGCCGTCGCCGCTGTTCATCACCCAGCCCCCGGTACGCTGCGCCGAGAAGCGCGCATCGCGCAACATCGACTCGACGTCGTCGTGCCGGGTCAGCAGCCACGCGCCGCCGAAGAATTCCTCGCTCCAGTGGATCGGCCCAGCCTCGCGCAGCGCCTCGTACGTCGGGTAAGGATCGTCGAGGAAGGCGTCGTCGATCAGCCGGCGGCCGAGCGGCGAAGCGGGGTCTCGGCCCGGCGTGAGGACGGCACTCACTGGAGGACCCTCCGCACGACGTGCTCCGGGATGAGCGCTTGGGAGCGGTCCGGTCGCGCTCATGCCGCCCCTTCTCCCTGCACGCGCATGCCCAGGCGGTCGAGCAACGCGCGATCCCGCGCGCCCTGTGGATTTGCCGTCGTCAGCAGCTTGTCGCCGTAGAAGATCGAGTTCGCGCCTGCGAGGAAGCACAAGGCCTGCAGCGCCTCGTCCATCTGCTCGCGCCCCGCCGAGAGGCGCACCATCGCGCGCGGCATCGTGATGCGCGCCACCGCGACGGTGCGCACGAACTCGAATGGATCGAGCGGGTCCGTGCCCGCCAACGGCGTGCCTTCGACCTGCACGAGGTTGTTGATCGGCACCGACTCCGGGTACGGATCGAGATTGGCGAGCTGCGCGATCAGGCCCGCGCGGTGCGAGCGCCCCTCGCCCAGTCCGACGATGCCGCCGCAGCAGACGCTGAGGCCGGCGTTTCGCACGTGGGCCAGCGTGTCCAGTCGGTCCTGGTAGGTGCGGGTGCCGATGATGCGACCGTAGTATTCCGGCGCCGTGTCGAGGTTGTGGTTGTAGTAGTCCAGTCCCGCGTCCTTCAACGCCCTCGCCTGCTCCGCGTCGAGCATGCCGAGCGTCATGCAGGTCTCCAGCCCCAGCGCCTTCACCTCCCGGACCATCTCGGTCACGCGCTCCATGTCCCTGGGCTTCGGGCTTCGCCAGGCGGCGCCCATGCAGAAGCGTGTCGCGCCCTGATCCTTCGCCGCCTGCGCCGCCTCGACCACCTCCTCCAGCGGCATCAGCTTGCCGGCGGCCACCCCGGTGTCGAAATGCGCCGACTGTGGACAGTAGCCGCAATCCTCGGCACAGCCACCGGTCTTGATCGACAACAGCGTGGACAACTGGATTTCGTTGGCGTCGAAGTGCCCTCGATGCACCTGCTGCGCGCGATACAGCAGGTCCATCAAGGGCAGTGCGAAAAGCGTCTCGATCTCGTCGACCCGCCATCGCGGCTGGGCAGGCGGTGCAGGTCGCTTCAAGGCGGACAGCGGAACCGTGGCGATCGTGTTCATACAACTCCAGGAGATGGCAGAGGGTTGAGGCAGGCGCGCACGGCGGCGGCGTCGAGGTGTGCGGCAACCGCCGAAGGCGTCGGCGGGGCGAGCTGGGGCACGACTCCCAGGCACGGGGCGGCGAGGCGCTCGACGAGCGCGGCGACGTTGGCGTCGCGCTGGGGCATCGCCTTATCGACGGCGTTGGCGACCCAGCCGGTGAGCCTCAAGCCGCGGCCGGCGATGGCATCCGCAGTGAGGATCGCGTGGTTCAGGCAGCCCAGGCGCAGGCCGACGACGAGGATCACCGGCAGGCCGAGATCGCAGGCCAGGTCGGCGGTATCCCAGCCCCTCCCGAGCAGCACCCTGAATCCGCCGATACCTTCGACGACCAGCCACTCGGCTCGCCGCGCGAGCGCCCCGACGGCACGCCGCAGGGCTTCGCGGTCGATCGATCGGCCCTCCAGTGCGGCGGCGATGTGCGGCGCGCAGGCCGCCGTCAATTGGCATGGCCCGACCTCGGCATCGCGCAGGTCGAGTGAGCTTGCGTCACGCAGTGCCCGCACGTCTTCGTTGAAGCAAAGGCCGTCGCGCATGACCGTCCCTGCGGCCACCGGCTTGCAGCCGGCCGTGCGAGAACCGTCAGCGCCGAGCAGATGCAGCAGGGCCGTGCTGACCGCGGTCTTCCCGACCTCAGTGTCGGTGCCCGCGACGAAGCAGCCTCTGGCTACGAGCGCGCCGCTCATTCGGTCCTCGCGAGCGCTGCCAGAAGCCGCTCGACATCCTCGGCGGAGTGGCCCGCGCTGAGCGTGATGCGCAAGCGCGCGGTGCCGGCGGGCACCGTGGGCGGCCGGATCGCCGGCACCCACAAGCCCTGTGAGTCCAGTGCGGCGGACATCGCCAACGCGCGCTCGTTGTCCCCCACGATGAGCGGCTGGATCGCGGTGTTTGATTCAGGCAAGCGCCAGCCGAGCGATGGACGTCGCGCAATGATGTCGGCCACGCCGTCGCGTAGCTGCTTGATGCGTGCCCGCAGCTGCGCGCGTCGGCGCTCGCCCTGCTCGCCACCGATGAGGGCCAGGCTGGTGCACAGCGCATGCGCGATCGCCGCAGGCGTGGCTGTCGTGTAGATGTAGCTGCGCCCGCTTTGCAGTAGCCACTCGGCGACCGTCGGATGAGCGGCAACGAACGCGCCTGCAACGCCGGCCGCCTTGCCGAGCGTGCCCATGTAGATGAGGCGTTCGCTGCACAGGCCGAAGTGCGCCAAGGAGCCGCGGCCGTTCGCGCCCAGCACGCCGAAGCCGTGGGCGTCGTCGACGATGATCCACGCGTCGTAGCGCTGAGCAAGGTCCAGCAGCGCCGGCAGGTCGGCGAGGTCGCCGTCCATGCTGAACACGGCATCGGTGACGATCAGTCGGATCGGAGTCGTGCAGCGCTGCAACTGCTGCTCCAGCACATCCAGCCTGCCGTGCGCATAGCGCTGCATCTCGGCACGCGCCAGCAGCCCCCCATCGATGAGCGACGCATGATTCAGCTTGTCGGCGAAGACGGTCGACTGTGTGTCGCCCAATGCCGTCACCAAGGCAAGATTGGCAAGGTAGCCGGTACCGAAGAAAACCGCCTTGGCGCCCGGTATGAAGGGCGACAGCCAGGTCGCCAGCTCATCTTCCAGGTCGGCATGAGCCTGGCTATGGCCACTGATCAGGTGCGATGCGCCACTGCCGGCCCCCCAGCGCAAGGCCCCTTCGGCGAGTGCGGTGCTCAGCGCGGGATGATTGGCCAATCCGAGGTAGTCGTTGCTGCAGAAGCCCAGCAACACGCGCTCCGCGCCGTCGACCGCCACACGCTGGTGCGGCCCGCACGGCGATGAGACCGTGCGCCGGCTCCGGCGCAGTGACTGCGCGTCGCGCTCAAGCAGTTGCCGGTTCAGGTGCTGGATCAGCATGGACGTTGCCCGTGCTCGTTGCGTCATCGAGGGTGGCCCGGACGCGCTCGGCGAGCCACGCCGACAGCGCATCGTCGAGGACGTAGGGCGGCAGCAGGTACACCGTGCGCCCGATCGGTCGGATCAGCAGGCCTTGCTCGCGGCCCGCGAGGTGAAAGCGCTCGGCAAAGCGGGCGCCGGCGAACGGTTCCCGCACGTCGAAAGCCCAAATCATGCCGAGGTGCCGGAAATGCTCGATGCGCGGATCGTCGCGCAGCGGCTCGAGCTGCTGCGTCAGCACGCGCGCTCGCTCGCGGTTGCGCCCCAGCACATCGTCCTGCGCGAACCGGTCGAGGACCTCCAGGCCGGCCCGGCAGGCCAGCGCATTGCCGGTGTACGAATGCGAATGCAGGAAGCCGCGCGCGACGTCGTCGTCGAGGAAAGCGCCGTAGATCGCGTCGCGCGTCATCACCAATGACAGCGGCAGCACACCGCCGCTAATGCCCTTCGACAGGCATACAAAGTCGGGCCACATGCCCGCCTGTTCACAGGCGAAGAAACTACCCGTGCGCCCGCAGCCGACGGCGATCTCGTCGGCGATCAGATGAACGCCATAGGCGTCGCACAGGGCGCGCACCGAACGGAGGTAGCCAGCATCGTGCATGGCCATTCCGGCGGCACACTGCACGAGCGGCTCGATGATCAGCGCGGCGATGCGGCCGTGATGCTGCTCGAACAGCGCGCGCAGCTCGCCGGCGGCGCGCCGCGCCACATCGCCGGCCGTCTCCTGTCCAGTCGCTTGCCGAGCGTCGGGCGACATGACCTGGTGAGCACGCATCAGCAGCGGGTCGTACGCGTCGCGGAACACCGCGACGTCGGTCACGGCCAGCGCGCCGAGCGTTTCGCCGTGGTAGCCCTGGCGCAGGCAGACGAATTCGCTCTTGTCTGCGCGGCCGATGTTGCGCCAGTAGTGGAAGCTCATCTTCAGCGCGATCTCGACCGCCGAGGCGCCGTCGCTCGCGTAGAAGCAGTGGCCCAGCGTGTCGCCGGTCAGTTCACGCAGGCGTTCGGCGAGCTCCACGGCTGGCGCATGCGTGCAGCCCGCCAACATCACGTGCGGCAGACGATCGAGCTGATCTCGCAAGGCGTCCTTCAGGCGGACGTCGCCGTGGCCGAACAGGTTGACCCACCACGAACTGGTGGCATCGAAGTAGCGCCGACCCTCGAAGTCCTCCAGCCAGGGACCGTCGCCACGTGCGATGGGCAGTGGCGGGACCCGGCTCGCGCGCTGCATCTGCGTACATGGATGCCAGACGTGCCGCAGGCTACGCTGCTGCCAGGCTCGGTTTGCGCTCACGCGTTCACCGTCATGCCGCATGGGGCTCAGCATTGCAGGCAGCGCGCAGGCGGTACGACGAAACATCGGGCGGCACCGAGACCGACCATCCCAGTTCGTTGGCCGCGAAGGCGGAGGACCAATGAGGGCTGCGCGTTTCGACCGGATGGCCCGCCAACGGCGCCGGGAAGCTCGGGCAGACGCCATCGCGTTCAGCGCTCCGTCCGCGCACTTCGTTCAAACATGCCCGCAGAAATGCCATGACAAGTCCCCTTACTTACTGCCTGCCACCCGGCATGCCAGCCCGGTAGCCGATGCCATGGTGCGGCCGGCAGCCGCGCAGGTCTTGCGCCGAGTGGCTGAAGTCACGGCGGCCACGGCGGGGGGCCCTCGCGCTAAGCCTTTGCGGGTTGGGCGTCCGGTATGGAGTCCGGCGCCGCGACCGTCGAAACGCCTTGCGCCAGTGCCGCCGCCTCTTGCGATTGCAAGGCGCGGGTGTAGGCGTCTCGCTGCTGCAGGCGCTCCCAGTAGGCCTTCACCGCGGGAGTGAACCGGGATGCGAGCCCAAGGTGTTGCGCCAGCATCAGCGCGTAGCCGACCGAGACATCCGCGGCCGTGAAGCGAGCGCCGCACAGATGCGCCTGCTCGGCCAGCACCGGCTCCAGCGTGCGCAGCCTGGCCAGGAACCACTTGGCATAGTCGTCGGCCACTGTCGGCTGTCGCCGATGCTCGGGTTCGAAGCGCGAGTAGCGCAGCACGAGCGTCTGCGGAAACGTGAGCGTGGCCTCGCCGAAGTGGAGGTAGTTGAGGTATGCGCCGTAGTGCTCTTCGGCGGGCTCGACCTGCAGCGGCGTCGGCCCGCTCAGCGCGCACAGGTACTGGCAGATCGCTGCCGACTCGGTCATCCGCGTGCGGCCATCGATCATCAGCGGAATCGTCCCCAACGGGTTGATGTCGAGGTAAGAGCGCGCCGCCACGCGGGGTGGAAACGGCAGCATCACCAGTTCGTAGGGCAGGCCCAGCTCCTCCAGCATCCACAGGGGACGGAAGGAACGCGCACTCATGCAGTGGTAGAGGGTGATCATGACGATCGCTGCGCAATCACCGCGCGCGCCACGCGCGAGGACGGCTCTCGCCCCAGGACGGAACTGATCCAGGCGGAGCAGTCGATCAAGCGGTCGAGGTCGACGCCGGTGTCCACGCCGAGACCGTTCAGCAGATAGACGAGGTCTTCGGTGGCCACGTTGCCCGACGCCCCCTGCGCATACGGGCAGCCGCCGAGTCCGCTCACCGAGCTGTCGAACACGCGCAGGCCGAAGGTGTAGGCGGCGTGCACGTTGGCGATCGCCATGCCATACGTGTCATGGAAGTGGCCGGCCAGCCGCTCGACGCCCAAGCGAACGCCCACGGCTTCCAGCATGCGCAGCACCGAGCCGGGCGTGCCCACGCCGATGGTGTCGCCGAGCGATATTTCATAGCAGCCGATGTCCGCCAGGTGCGCCGCCACGTCGGCCACGCGCTGCACAGCCACCGTGCCTTCGTAGGGGCAGCCCACCACGCACGACACATAGCCACGCACGTGCACGCCCGCGCACTGCGCGGCGGCCATGAGCGGCTCGAAGCGCTCGACGGACTCGGCGATCGAGCAGTTGATGTTGCGCTGCGAGAAGGCCTCCGAGGCGGACGCGAACACCGCCACCTCCCGCGCGCCCGCCTGCAGGGCCGCCTCGAAGCCCTGCAGGTTGGGCGTGAGCACGGGGTAGCTCACGCCGTCGCGCCGCGGCAGCCGTTGCATCAGCGCCGCGTGATCGGCCATCTGCGGCACCCGTTTCGGCGAGACGAACGAGGTCGCTTCGATGTCGCGCAGGCCTGCATCGGCGAGGCGAGCGATCAGTTCGAGCTTGATGTCGGTCGGGACGACCTGCTTCTCGTTCTGCAAGCCGTCGCCGCGAGCCGTCGACGGTGCGCGCGATGATCTCGCGCACGTCGTAGGGCTTGCGCGTGTCCTGCGGGATCACGCCGTAGATCTCCTCGGGGTCGTACAGCGGCTCCTCGCTGGCTTCCAGCGTCACCGGCAGCTGCTTGTGGCGATTGAGATTGGCGACGATGCGCCGCGCGATGAACAGCGCATGGCTGTCGTTCTCGGCCAGGTGGTCGGCCACGCCCGACAGCCGCGTGTGCACGTCGCCGCCGCCCAGGTCTTCGGCGCTGACCAGCTCGCCGGTGGCCGCCTTCACCAGCGGCGGGCCGCCGAGGAAGATCGTGCCCTGGTTCTTCACGATGATGGTCTCGTCGCTCATCGCCGGCACATAGGCGCCGCCCGCGGTGCACGAGCCCATCACCACCGCGATCTGCGGAATGCCCGCCGCCGACAGGTTGGCCTGGTTGTAGAAGATGCGGCCGAAGTGATCGCGGTCGGGGAACACCTCGTCCTGCTTCGGCAGATTGGCGCCGCCGGAGTCCACCAGGTAGACGCAAGGCAACTGGTTCTGCGCCGCGATCTCCTGCGCCCGCAGGTGCTTCTTCACCGTGACGGGATAGTAGGTGCCGCCCTTCACCGTCGCGTCGTTGGCGACGATCATGCAGTCCACGCCGTGCACGCGCCCGATGCCGGCGATCACCCCGGCGCCGGGCGCCTCGCCGTCGTACATCGCGTGCGCCGCGAGCTGGCCGATCTCGAGAAACGGCGTGCCGGGGTCGAGCAGCTGGTTCACGCGCTCGCGCGGCAGCAGCTTGCCGCGCGCCGTGTGCTTGTCTCGCGCGGCCTCGCCGCCGCCTTGCGCGGCCTCGGCCACCTTCGCGCTCAGGTCGGCGACGAGCGCGCGCGTTGCCGCGGCGTTGGCGCGGAACTCCTCGGAGCGGGGATCGATCTGGCTCTTCAGCACCTGCATGGCGGCCTCACGCGGTTTCTGCGAAGAGCTCGCGGCCGATCAGCATCCGTCGGATCTCGGACGTTCCCGCACCGATCTCGTACAGCTTGGCGTCGCGCCACAGACGCTCGACCGGGAACTCCTTCGTGTAGCCCACGCCGCCCAGCGTCTGGATCGCCTCGCCGGCCATCCAGGTCGCCTTCTCGGCCGAGTAGAGGATGGCGCCGGCCGCGTCCTTGCGCAGCGTGCGTGCGTGGTCGGCGCGATCGCAGGCCTGGCCCACCGCATAGACGTACGCGCGGCTGGCCTGCCAGGCGGTGTACATGTCGGCCAGCTTGCCCTGCATCAGCTGGAACTCACCGATGCTCTGGCCGAACTGCCTGCGCTCGTGCACATAGGGCAGCACCGCGTCCATGCAGGCGGCCATGATGCCCAGCGGCCCGCCGGACAGCACGGCGCGCTCGTAGTCCAAGCCGCTCATGAGCACCTTGGCACCGTTGCCGACGCCGCCGAGCACGTTGTCCGCGGGTACCTCGCAATCCTCGAAGAAAACCGGGTAGGTGTTGGAGCCGCGCATGCCGAGCTTGTCGAGCTTGCTGCCGAAGCTCAGGCCCTTGAAGCCCTTCTCGAGGATGAAAGCGGTGATGCCCTTCGGCCCCGCGTCGGGATCCGTCTTCGCATAGACGATCAGCGTGTTGGCGTCGCCGCCATTGGTGATCCACATCTTCGAGCCGTTCAGCACGAAACGGTCGCCCTTGCGATCGGCGCGCAGCTTCATGCTCACCACGTCGGAGCCGGCGTTCGGCTCACTCATCGCCAGCGCGCCGACATGCTCGCCGGACACGAGCTTCGGCAGGTACTCGCGCTTCTGCGCTGCCGTGCCGTTGCGATGCAATTGGTTGACGCACAGATTGGAGTGAGCGCCATACGACAGGCCCACAGACGCAGAGGCTCGCGAGACTTCCTCCATCGCGATGATGTGCGCGAGGTAGCCGAGGTTCGTGCCCCCGTACTCTTCGGTCACCGTCATGCCATGCAGACCGAGGTCGCCCAGCTTGCGCCACAGGTCGGCTGGGAACAGGTTGTCGTGGTCGATCGTCGCGGCGCGCGGCGCGATCTCGGCGGCGGCAAATGCGCTGACGCTGTCGCGCAGCATGTCGAGGGTCTCGCCGAGCGCGAAGCTCAGCCCGGGAAGGTGGAACATCGTGGAGTCTTTCCTGGGGGAACGGCCTTCAGGCCGTCCTGGTTTCCTGAAGCTGCAGCTCGTCGATCATGCGTTGGCGCATGACGAATTTCTGTACCTTGCCGGTGATGGTCAGCGGCATCTCGTCGACGAAGCGCACGTAGCGCGGCACCTTGTAGTGCGCAATCTGCTCGCGGCAGAAGTCCTTGATCTCTGCCTCGCTCGCCTGCTCGCCGGGCTTGAGCACGATCCAGGCGCAGACCTCCTCGCCGTACTTCGGGTCCGGTACGCCGAACACCTGTACCGACTGCACCTTGGGGTGGCGGTAGAGAAACTCCTCGATCTCGCGTGGATAGACGTTCTCTCCGCCGCGGATCAACATGTCCTTCGCGCGCCCGACAATGTTGCAGTAGCCGTCGGCGTCGATGGTGGCGAGGTCGCCGGTGTGCATCCAGCCGTCCTTCACCACTTCGCGCGTTCGCGCTTCGTCGCCCCAGTAGCCCTTCATCACCGAATAGCCGCGCACGCGCAGCTCGCCTGTCTGGCCAGGCGGTACAACGTCGCCCCTCTCGTCGATGACCTTGGCTTCGAGCCGGGACTGAATCTGACCGACGGTCGACACGCGACGCTCGAGGGGATCGCTGGTCGAACTCTGGAAGGAGACCGGGCTGGTCTCCGTCATGCCGTAGGCGATGGTGACCTCGCGCATGTTCATTTCGCCCACCACGCGCTTCATCGTCTCGATCGGACAGGGCGCGCCGGCCATGATGCCGGTGCGCAGGCTCGATAGATCGAACTCGCCGAACCGCGGGTGGTCGAGCTCGGCGATGAACATCGTGGGCACGCCGTGCAGTGCGGTGCAACGCTCGTCGGCAACGGCGGCCAGTGTCGCCGCGGGATCGAACGACTCGCCCGGGAACACCATCGTGGCACCGGTGGACACGCAGGCCAGCACGGACAACACCATGCCGAAGCAGTGATACAGCGGCACCGGAATGCACAAGGAATCCTGCTCGGTGAAGCGCATCGCCTGCGCCACGAAGCGGGCGTTGTTGATGACGTTGTGGTGGGTCAGCGTGGCGCCCTTGGGGCTTCCCGTGGTGCCGCTGGTGAACTGGATGTTGATCGGATCATGGCAGCTCAACGCCGCGCCGTTCGCGTACTGGGCACCGAGATTCAGCGCTTCGCGTCCGGTTTGCAGCACGTCCTTGTAGTTCAACATGCCAGCACTGGGCTCGTCGCCCATGCGGATGACGATTTTCAGCTCCGGCAGGCGCGTTGACCTCAGGGCCTCGGGCGCCGCGGTATCGAGCTCCGGCGCCAGGCTGCGCAGCATGGCGAGGTATTGCGATGACTTCAGGCGTTCAGCCGACACGATGGCCCGGCAGCCCGTGACCTGAAGGGCGTATTCCAGTTCAGCCAGGCGATACGCCGGATTGATGTTCACGAGGATCACGCCGATGCGCGCGGTGGCGAATTGAGTCACCAGCCACTCCACGCGGTTGGGCGACCAGATGCCGAGCCTGTCGCCACGCTGCAGGCCCAGCGCCTCGAGTGCCGCGGCCATGGCATCGACCTCGGCGGCGAACTGTCGCCAACTCCAGCGCACGCCCTGCTCGCGAAAGACCACTGCCAGCCGATCGCCAAAGCGAGCGGCAGTGTCGGATAGCAGCGCGCCGATGGTCATCTCCGACAGCGCGACATCCGTGTCACCGCGCACCCACGACAGGCCATCGATGGGCCGGGCGTGCGACGTCGCACTGGGGTTGGATTGGGCCATTCTTGTCTCCATCGCTTGGCTGCCTTCCAGGGCGGGTCTTCAGTCTGGTCAGCATAGGTGGAGCGCCGGGTCCGGTGTGGCCACAGTGGTTGCAAATGCTGCCAGTCCCACGGACACTTCTGGACCATGAGAATCTCGACGGCCGCGACACCCATCGCCTTCGTTCGCAGCATCGTTCTGGCCTACCGCAAGTACGGCGTGGATCCGAGCGAAGCGCTGCACCACGCGGGAATCACGTCGACACAGCTACACAGGAGCGGCGTGGACGCCCGCGTTACTGCAGCGCAATTGGAAGCCCTGTCCGGCTTCGCGATGCGCGAACTCGACGACGAGGCGCTGGGATGGTTCTCACGCAAGCTTCCATGGGGCAGCTACGGCATGTTGTGCCGCGCATCCATCACCGCGGCGAATTTGGGCGTTGCTCTGAAACGTTGGTGCAGGCACCACGGCTTGCTGACCGATGATGTTGCCCTCAGCCTTTCCGTGTCCGGCAACCTGGCCCACCTCTCGATCGACGAGCGGGGCAGCCTCGGCGTCATGCGCGAGTTCTGCCTGGTGACGCTGCTTCGCAACGTGCACGGCATTGCGTCATGGCTGATCGACTCGCGTATTCCGTTGCAGCAGCTGACCTTCCCATTCGATCGCCCGCAGCACAGCGACGCCTACCCGCTGATGTTCCCCGGACCTGTGGCATTCGGCGCATCGGCTGCGGGCTTCGAATTCGACGCCAAGTACCTGGACCTTCCGCTGCGGCGCGACGAGAAGGCACTGCAAGCCATGCTGCAGCATGCGCTGCCGCTCATCGTCTTTCAGTACCGACGCGACCGATTGCTGCTGCACCGCGTGCGCGATTTGTTGCGCGCCAAACCCGTAGAGCTCGGGACAGCGCACGCGTTGGCCAGCGCCCTCCATGTTTCGGTCCGCACCTTGCATCGGCACCTGTCCGACGAGGGCTCGTCGCTGCAGCAACTGAAGGACGATGTGCGGCGCGAGCAGGCCATCGACCTGCTGTGCCGCACTTCGCGATCCATCAAGCAGGTCGCCCTTGCCGTCGGGTTCAGCAACGAGAAGAGCTTCTCGCGGGCGTTCCGCCAGTGGACCAACGATACGCCGGCCGCATTCAGGGAGCGTCTGAGCTAAAAGCTTCCGAGGCTTCTCCGCCACAGCCTCGCGCCGGATGTTGCCGTAGTGCAGTTGCCAGTACGAGGACGCGAGGCGCCACAAAGGCCGCAGAGGCGCCTTGGCAACTCGCTCGCGCCTTCTAGCTGCCACTCAACCAATTCGTGTACTTGACAGTACATTATATGGCGATACACTTTAGTGGACTTTCTGGTCCAGTAACGCGACGCCACCTGCTTTTCCTCCGCATCGGGCACCAGACAGCATCAGTTCGCTTCAACCCACCTACGAGAGAGATCATGTCGAGTTCCAAAGTCGTTTTCGTCACCGGCGTCTCCTCCGGCATCGGGCGCGCTACTGCAGGGCAGTTCGCCAAGCTGGGCTGCAAGGTGTTCGGCTCCGTTCGGGACATCAAGAAGGCACAGGCCATCCCCGGCGTCGAGTTCGTCGAAATGGACGTGCGCGACGACGTCTCGGTGAAGCGAGCCATCGAAGTCATCATCGGCAAGTCCAAGCGCATCGACGTGCTCGTCAACAGTGCGGGCGGAACGTTGCTCGGCTCGGTCGAAGAGACGTCGATCAGCGAGGCGCAGGCGCTGTTCGACACCAACGTGTTCGGCACCCTGCGCACGACGCAAGCCGTGCTGCCGCACATGCGCCAGCAACGGTCCGGAAAGATCATCAACGTGAGTTCCGTGTTGGGCTTCCTGCCGGCCCCATACATGGGGCTCTATTCCGCATCCAAGCATGCCATCGAGGGGATGTCGGAGACGCTGGATCACGAGGTTCGAAACTTCGGAGTCCGCGTGGTGTTGGTCGAGCCGTCCTACACGAAGACCAACCTGGACCTCAACGCGCCGCAGGCGGTGAATCGAATTTCCGCCTAAGCGGGTCGAGACCAAGACCAGACACCATCGGATGGCGCAACCAACGCAAGAGCGTCGCGATGGATCTTCTTCAATCAATGCATGTCTTCAAGTGCGTGGTGGATGAGGGCGGGTTTGCCGCAGCGGCCCGCAAGATGGATCTCGCGCCGGCCGTGGTCACCCGACTGGTCCAGGCGCAGGCGGGTGAGGTCTACCTGTCCAGACTGCGCCTCATCCTCGCGGAAATCGACGAGGCGGGGGATCAGGCAAAGCAGCACTCGAGCGAGATATCGCGATCAGCAATTGCCAGCGCCATCCGTCGTTTGAACAACTCGTCGCTGCGGTCCCGGATCGCCGACATCCTCCGTGCCGGCCGGCCCGGTCGATTCCCGTCTTCGCAAGACCTTCGGACCGGGCCGATACGCGTGGCCGCAGGCGGCTCAGCCTGCAGCTGCGTAGGCCGCCATGAACACCCGCACAGCCTCGCGCAGCAGCGCCTTGTTCTCGCGTGCGTCGGGCATCTCCAGCATCAGCAGCCCGCGGATGTGGCCATCGCCCAGGAACATCGACAGGAACAGGTCGGCTGCCAGGCGGGGGTTTCTCACCTTCATTGTTCCGGCGTCGTTCGCGCGTCGCAGGTACGCGGCCAGCTCATTGTTCAGCCGCTCGGCTCCCTGCCGGTAGAACGCCCGGCAGGCTTCGGGATACGCGCCCGCGGCGCCGTAGACCGAGCGGAACTTGCCCAGTGCGTCCTCTTCGCGCGTCAGCGCCAGGAACTGTTCGCCGACAGCGAGCAGCGCTTTGTGCGGCTGCAGCGGGTCCAGCGCGTCCACACCAGCAGAGCCGCCCATCACGCGGTCGGTGCGGTCCTGGACCACCGCTTCGAACAGCCCTTCCTTCGAACCGAAGTTGCTGTAGATGGTCATCTTCGAGACGCCCGCCTCCGCCGCGATGGCATCCACGCTGGCGCGCTCCAGGCCATGGGCAAAGAAGTGGCTGCGAGCCGCTTCCATGATGCGTCGGCAGCGTTCGGGGTCGCGCGGTCGACCGCGACGCGCGGGGGGCGGCGCGGGTTCGTCGTTTTGTGCCATTGGATATCTTTCTGTACTTGACAGTACATTATAGTCCGCTACACTTACTGGACTATAAAGTCCACTAATGTAGAAACCCCATGACGCCTCCATTGCATCGCAGCCGTGATGTCCGCATGCGATCCAGCCGCGCTGCGGTGGCCGCCTTGGCAGTGACGATCCTATCCGCCTGCTCGGCACCCACGCTTCGGCCCCCGTCCCCATCCGTGCCGCTGGCCGCCGCCTTCTCGAACGGCCCAGCATCTGCCGTGGCCGCGCCGGCACTCGACGATGCCTGGTGGGACGGCTTCGGCGACCCCACGCTGACCCGGCTCGTCAGGGAGGCTTTGTCCGCCAATCAGGACGTGGCCATGGCACTCCAGCGCGTCGCTCAGGCCCGCGGAGGTGCCGATGCCCAGCGCTCCCGACTCTGGCCCACGGTGGGCGTCCAAGCCTCCGCGTCCAGCAGCCAGAGCGGGGTTCCGGAACCCGTCAAGCAAGGCATGCCGGATACACGCGCGTTGCGCGCCGGCATCGACGTCGCCTGGGAGATCGACCTGGCGGGCGGCGTTCGCGCGGCGCGTGACGCGGCGCAGGCCGATGCGCAAGCCGCCGCGGCCGGCGTGAGCGGAGCACGCCTGCTCGTGGCCAGCGAGGTCGGCCGGCAGTACTTCGTGCTGCGCAGTGCCGAGGAACAGCTGCGCATCGTGCTGGCCCTGGCTGCCGCGCAGCGTCAGACCGCGGCACACGTGGAAAGCCGCCTGCGCGAAGGCCAGGCGAGCGCCTTCGACCTGGACCGCGCGCGGGCCGAGGCGGATGCGCTGGACGCCCAGGTGCCCCCACTGCGAACGTTGGCCGGCGTCACGCAAACGAAGCTGGCCGTGCTGCTTGGCCGCAACCCGTCGGCGAGGGTTGTCGAAGCTGACAACGCCTTCGCGTGGCCGGCAGCGCGTGCCATCGCGGCAGGCCAGCCCAGCGAGCTCCTGAGGCGCCGCCCCGACCTGGTCGCCGCCGAGGCGCGCGTCGGTGCCGAGGCGCTGCGCACCGCCGAAGCCCGCGCCCAGTGGTGGCCCAAGCTGTTCCTGAGCGCATTGGTGGGTCGCGAGGACTTGCGGCTGAACGCCCTGGATCTCGCGCCGGTTCACTTCTCCAACGTCGCCCTGGCCTTTG
>DASXQQ010000327.1:0-11891 GCA_036507085.1 Piscinibacter sp.
CAACAGGACACCGGCACATGGGTGGGGCACACCGGCCGGCGTGCTCGATGTCGCGACGGTCGCATCCAGCAGCCGGGCTGACCGTCTGACGGTCTGCTTCAGAGACGAGCGGCTCTTGATTGCGACGGGCGCTGCCGACCCAGAGCGGGTACTGACCTATTCGGACTCGTTACTGCGAAGCGGTCGTTGCGGCCTCGAACGGCTCTCCGAACCGTCCGACGACTTCCCGCGAACAGCCACTCGTCGGGGGGCGCTGACGCAGCAGGACCACGCATCGAAACCATCGGACGCCGGATCTTCGCCGCGCTGCGCAGACAACTCGATCAACTGTGAGGTCGCGGGGGGCGGATGCGCCCGCGCATCATGATGGGGCACACAGGCGGCAGCTCGATCGGCACCTTGATCTTCAGCACTTTTGCGAAGCCCTCTGCTTCGAGATGCCGCGCCACCGAGCGCGCGACGAATCCGACCGCGGGGTTCTGCCGCATGAAGGCGAGAATGACGAGGAACGACGCCGACTCAATCAGGTCCGCTGGCGGGTTGAGCTTGTGCTGGTAGAAGAGCTGATTGAGCTTGATGCGTGATGGAAGCCCAGAGCGGCGGCACCACTCAGGGCATGGCCGCAAGGTCGTCCCAGCCCAGAGCGAGGCAACTTCCATGACGGATCGATGCACTGGACTTGACCCTGTTCCACCGATATCAGTCTGATCCATCGTCGCAGCAGCAGACTTGTGCCGCATCACCCCAGGCCGCTTGCCTATGAACAAGAACGCAAGCCAGTCTTGACGAGAGCAACCATATCAGTCCTTTTGTTCGACCAGGACGTCGAGATGCAGTTCAGTTGTCGGCCAGTTCTCAACTGACACCGACGTTCACTTCGTGACTAGGCTAGCGCACTACGCCACCAGCCCCTTGGCAACGCCCATGGAAAGCTGGGCGAACTGCCGGCGGCCGTCGCGGGCACCGACTTCGCGAGACTTCTGTCCACGTCGCTTCACCTGGTCGAGCGACGTGGACGGAAGTCTCGCGAAGTCGGTTCCTCGGCCTCGGCGGCGTGGGCAACGGCAACCCGGGCGATCCCACCGCCGCCAAACGGGCTGGCCCCACCGGCACGCCCGAGCAAGGTCAACGAGAACTACAGCAGCCACGACCTGAGGCTGATCGCGCCCGCCGTGGACAAGCCACCCGTCCACAGGACAAGCCGGTGGACGGCCCCTCGCGGGGTCCGTGCCTTGCCCACCGCTCCCCGGTCGATGCCTATGGCCTGACGCGCTTCGCTTGCCAAACAGCCGATAGGTCAAGTTGACGCCAGCCAACCAAACTCAAAACCGCCACCTCGCCGTCACTTGGCAGTGGATCCTGACCGGCGCTCACACTATCAACTCCGAAGAGTGTTCAGAAACTGCAGATGGCGTTACACGCGAGAGCGAAGACACCACGGCGCACACCCTAGGCGGTCCTTCGATGGCGCAAATCTCGCGCCCAGGAGCAGACCTTCGATGGAACTGCAATAGTCAAGCGAATGCCAATCGACGAACGCATCGAGTCCTGCCCTCGTCACCAGAGATACGCTGATTGCATCAAGCGATCGACGAGGGCAAGACCGATGGCCGAGGGCATTCGAAGGGCACAACGAGCGTCGATTGCTGAAGAAACCTAGTCAAGCTAGGGAAGCTGGTCGGAATGCACCCGAAATACCAGCCCGCGAAGCCATTCGTTGGCCGGATCCTTGTTGTACTTCGCATGCCAGAACATGTTGATCGCGATCTCCGGCAACAACGCGGGGTGGCTGGAATACGCGAGCTCGAACGGCCCGACGAGCGCCTGCGCGAGGCGTTCCGGCACGGTCGCCACCATGTCGCTTTGGTGCAGGATGTGCCCAACCGCCACGAAATGCGGAACGGTGAGCCGCACATTCCGCACGACGCCGCTGCGCTCCAGCAATTCGTCGACCTTGCCGTGGCCAGTGCCCTCCGACACCACGACCACATGGTCTGCGGACGAAAACTCTGCCAATGACATCTTGCGCTTGTCGAGGCGATGACCCTTGCGGAACATGCAGACATAGCGCTGCTTGAACAACCGGCGCTGGAAGAAGCCCGCCTTGAGTTGCGGCAGGAGGCCGATCGCCAGGTTGATGTGCCCGGCCTCCATCTCGTCCCTCAGATTGACGTTGGTGTTGCGCACGGTGCTCATCGTTACGCCGGGCGCCACCTTGGCCAGCTCCTCCATCAACGTGGGCAGGAAGTAGATCTCGCCGATGTCGGTCATCCCGACCGTGAATGCGCGCTTGGCCGTCGCCGGATCGAACGACGTCCTTTGATTGACTGCGCTATGGATCATGCCCAGCGCATATGCGACGGGTTCCGCCAACTGTTGGGCGTACGGCGTCGGTTCCATACCCCTTGTCGTGCGCAGGAACAACGTGTCGTCCGTCAGCTTGCGCAAGCGAGCCAGCGCGTTGCTGACTGCAGGTTGTGACAGGCCGAGGTTGTCAGCAACTTTCGAGACGCGGCGCTCGATCAGAAGCTGGTTGAAGACCACCAGCAAATTGAGATCGATGTCCTTCAGTTCCATGCGACCCACATTCAGCAAATCTATGCGATGTATTCGTCGAATTCTATTGGCTTATATCACCGAAGGCGCAACCATTGCCTCACCAGAAGCCCCCTGACAGCCGCCTCATCGAGCGGACCTTCAACGAAGACAACTTCATGCTTGCTCAACCAACGCCAAACGTCGACACGCAGACCGCCCGCCGGCAATATTACGAGCGCATCGCGACCCAGCACATGACCCCGCTGTGGGAGGTGCTCGGCGCGCTCGTTCCACCGTCACCGCGACCGGAAGCGGTACCCGCCATCTGGCGCTATGCCGAGGTGCGCGAACAGGTGATGGAGGCAGGCCGGCTCATCACCGCCGAAGAGGCCGAGCGCCGCGTCCTGATCCTGGAGAACCCGGCGCTGCGCGGCCAGTCTTGCATCACGTCGTCACTCTACGCCGGGCTGCAGCTGATCATGCCCGGCGAGGTGGCGCCAGCGCACCGCCACATGCAATCGGCACTTCGCCTCGTACTCGATGGCGAGGGCGCCTACACGGCGGTCGACGGTGAACGCACCACGATGCATCGCGGCGACTTCATCATCACCCCGTCCTGGACCTGGCACGACCACGGCAACCTCGGCAACGAGCCGGTCGTCTGGCTCGATGGCCTGGACATCCCGCTGCTGCGCTTCCTGGCTGCCGGCTTCGCCGAGAAGAGCGAGGAGCGGTCGCAGACCGAGCTGCGCCCCGAAGGGGACTCGCTCGCACGCTACGGCTCGAACATGCTCCCGGTCGACTTCCATCAGGCACCCTCCGATCCGACGCGGGTGTTCGTCTATCCATACACCCGAACCAAGGCGTCGCTGCAAGGCATCGCGCAGGGAACACCGGACGCACACCTCGGCTTCAAGCTGCGCTACGTCAACCCGGCCACCGGCGCCTCGCCGATGCCGACGATCGGTGCCTACGCGCAGGCGCTGCCGGAAGGCTTCGAGACGCGACCGTATCGCTGCACCGACGGCACGGTCCATGTCTGCCTCGAAGGCGCCGGCGAGGCCGAGATCGACGGCACGACGCATCGATTCACCGAGAGCGATGTCTTCGTCGTGCCGTCCTGGCACACGCTGCGGCTGCGCGCCGCCAAGCCGGTGACGCTGTTCAGCTTCTCCGATCGACCGGTCCAGCAGGCGCTGGGACTGTGGCGCGAGCAACGCCTCTGATCGATTCATCCCCGAGCCACACCAAGGAACATCCCCATGAACTACGCCGTTGCCGCACCCGCTGTGCACACCCTGACCGTCGCCGGGCGCGATGAACGCTTCCCGGTCAACCGCATCTTCTGTGTCGGCCGCAACTACGCCGCTCATGCGCGCGAAATGGGCAAGGACCCGGATCGCGACCCGCCCTTCTATTTCATGAAACCGGCCCAGGCGACCGTCGATGCAGCGCAGGCGGTGACGATTCCGTACCCGCCGAGGACCACCGACTTCCATCACGAGATCGAACTCGTGCTGGCGATCGGCCGAGGCGGCGGCGATATCGATGTCGGCAACGCCCTCGACCATGTCTACGGCTACGCGGTCGGCCTGGACATGACGCGCCGCGACCTGCAGCTCGAGGCACGCGACAAGGGACGCCCCTGGGAGTTCGGCAAGTCGTTCGCGACATCGGCACCGATCGGCGCCATCCACCGGGCGGAGGACACCGGCCATCCGCGAGAGGCCGCGATCACGCTCACGGTCAACGGCGAGCCGCGCCAGTCTTCCGACATCGCGAAGCTGATCTGGTCGGTCTCCGAGTGCATCGCAGTGTTGTCGCAGTACGAGACCCTCGAACCCGGCGACCTGATCATGACAGGCACGCCGGAGGGCGTGAACTCGGTCGTGCGCGGCGACGTGCTGCACGGAGCGATCGACGGGCTGGGCGAGATCACCGTCACCGTCGCGTCCTGACCCAAGACATCGAGGAGACAAGCATGGACAGCGCAGCCGCCGTATTCCCGCAGAAGATCCATTGGGAGACCGATGGCACCAGCCGCATCCCGTTCATGGCTTACACCGAGGCCGATCAGCACCGGAAGGAACTCGAACGCCTGTTCTACCGCAAGCACTGGTGCTACGTGGGCCTGGAGGCCGAGATCCCGAACCCCGGTGACTTCAAGCGTACGGTCGTCGGCGAGCGCTCCGTGCTCATGGTGCGCGACACCGATGGCGGCATCAACGTGGTCGAGAACGTCTGCGCCCACCGCGGCATGCAGTTCTGCCGCGAGCGCCACGGCAACCGCAAGGACAGCGGTTTCACCTGCCCCTACCACCAGTGGAACTACACCCTCCAAGGGGAACTGCAAGGCGTCCCATTCCGCCGCGGCGTGAAGCAGGACGGCAAGGTCCACGGCGGCATGCCGGCCGATTTCAAGACCGCCGAGCACGGCCTGAACAAGCTGAAGGTCGCGGCTCGCGGCGGCGTCGTGTTCGCGTCGTTCGATCCGGACATCGAGTCGCTCGAAGACTTCATGGGGCCGACCATCCTCGGCTACTTCGATCGCCTGTTCAACGGCCGCACGCTCAAGATCCTCGGCTACAACCGCCAGCGCATTCCGGGCAACTGGAAGCTGATGCAGGAGAACATCAAGGACCCTTACCACCCGGGTTTGCTGCACACCTGGTTCGTCACCTTCGGGCTCTGGCGCGCCGACAACAAGTCCGAACTCAAGATGGATTCGCACCATCGCCATGCCGCGATGATTTCCACCCGTGGAGCCAGCGGAAAAGCCGAGCAGGTGACGCAGGTCTCGAGCTTCAAGGAGAGCATGCAGCTCAACGATCCGCGCTTTCTCGACATCGTGCACGAGCCCTGGTGGGGCGGCCCGACGGCCGTGATGATGACCTTGTTCCCAAGCGTGATCCTGCAGCAGCAGGTCAACAGCGTCTCGACACGTCACATCCAGCCGAGCGGCCCGGGCGCGTTCGATTTCGTGTGGACGCACTTCGGGTTCGAGGACGACTCCGACGAGATGACGCAGCGGCGCCTGCGCCAGGCCAATCTGTTCGGGCCGGCGGGCTTCGTCTCGGCCGATGACGGCGAGGTGATCGAGCTGTCGCAAAAGGGCTTCGAGCAGAAGCCGTTCCACCGCACGCTCGCCGAGCTCGGCGGGCGCGAAGTCAGCGACACCGACCACATGGTCACCGAGACGCTGATCCGCGGCATGTACGAATACTGGCGCAAGCTGATGGAGGCCTGATCATGGACTTTCAGGACTACTTCGAGCTGACGCAGCTCTACGCCGACTACGCCAGCGCCGTGAGTTCGGGCCAGTGGGATCTGTGGCCCGAGTTCTTCACCGAGGAGTGCAGCTACCGGTTGCAGCCGCGCGAGAACTTCGATCGCGGCTTTCCGCTGGCGACCTTGTCGTTCGAGAGCAAGGGCATGCTGAAGGACCGCGTCTACGGCATTCGCGAGACGCTGTTCCACGACCCGTACTACCAGCGGCATGTCGTCGGCGCACCAGTCGTTCGCAAAGCCGAAGGGGACCGCTTCGAGTGCGAGGCCAACTACGCGGTGTTTCGCACCAAGCTCTCCGAGCTGTCGTCGGTGTTCAGCGTCGGACGCACCATCGACGTGGTCGTGCGCACGCCGCAAGGTCTGAAGTTCGCGTCGCGACAGGTCGTGTACGACAGCGAAATGATCCCCAACTCCATCATCTACCCGATCTGAGGTCGCCCATGGACACCATCGAATGGATAGATGCCACGGCCATGGGTGACGTGCCGGCCGACGACGTGATCGGCATTCTGGTTGCTGGCCGCGACATCGCGCTGTACAACGCAGGCGGCGAGATCTTCGCCACCGACAACATCTGCACGCATGGCCATGCGCGGCTGTGCGAAGGCTTTCTCGAAGGCCACGAAATCGAGTGTCCTTTGCACCAGGGCAGGTTCGACGTTCGCTCCGGGCAGCCTAGCTGCGCCCCCGTGACCGAAGCCCTCCGAAGTTACCCCGTCAGGATCGAAGGCGGGCGCGTGCTTCTCGCGCTCGACTGAACCACCACCAGAAGACGACCCGCGCACGCCATAGGGCGTGATCGGCTCGGCGCTTGCGCCGCGGCGCGCTCGGTCACGCCAATTTTTCCGGTAAGCCAACCATTCAAGGAGACATTTCATGCATCAGATCGATGTCCACAAGCTGTCCGACGAAGCCAAGTTCAATGGCTTCCACAGGCTCGTGCTATTGGCGTGCGCGCTGATCATCATCTTCGATGGCTACGACCTGGCGGTCGTAGGCATCGCGTTGCCCTCGATCATGAAGGGCATGGGGGTCGACGCGACGAGTGCCGGCTTCATGGTCAGCGCGGCACTGTTCGGCATGATGTTCGGCAACATCCTCTTTGGCACACTTGCCGACCGAATTGGCCGCCGACAGGTAGTGGTGATCTGCATCACGCTGTTCAGCTTGTTCACCGCTGCAGCGGGGTTCACCAGCGACTCGATCACGTTCAGCATCGCGCGCTTCATCGCCGGCGTGGGCATCGGCGGGGTCATGCCCATCGTAGTGGCGCAGATGACCGAGTATTCGCCCCTGCGGATCCGCAGCACGCTGATCACGTTGATGTACAGCGGCTACTCGATCGGCGGCGTGCTGGCCGCGCTGCTCGGCAAAGGCTTGATCGAGACCTATGGCTGGCAGTCGGTGTTCATAGCCGCGGGCCTTCCGGTGATCCTGATCCCGTTGATCCTCAAGTCGTTCCCCGAGTCGATGCCGTTCTTGATCAAGAAAGGCCGGATCGATGAACTGAAGAAGATCGTCTCGAAGATGGAGCCAAGCTACCAGCCGCAGGCCAGCGACCAGTTCGCGCTGCCCAGCGAGGACAAGGCCGACAACGCGCCGATCCGGCACCTGTTCCAGGAGAAGCGCGGCTTCAGCACGGTGATGTTCTGGGTCGCCTTTCTGATGTGCCTGTTCATGGTGTACGGGCTCAGCTCATGGCTGACCAAGCTGATGGCCAGCGCCGGCTACAGCCTGGGCTCCGCGTTGACCTTCGTGCTGGTGCTGAACTTCGGCGCCATCGTCGGCGCGATTGGCGGTGGCTGGCTGGCCGACAGGTTCCGTATCAAGGTCGTACTGGCCGGCATGTACGTGCTGGCGGCGGTGTCGATCACCCTGTTGGGCTACAAGGTGCCGACCGAGGTTCTCTACCTTCTGGTCGGCCTGGCCGGCGCATCGACCATCGGAACGCAGATCGTCGGCCTCGCGTATGCAGGCCAGTTCTACCCGATGGCAGTTCGCGGCACCGGCATCGGATGGGCTTTGGGCGTCGGTCGGATCGGGGCGATCCTGGCGCCGATCGTGATCGGAGTGTTGGTGGGCATGGCGCTGCCGTTGCAGCAGAACTTCATGGCCATCGCCCTTCCCGCATTGATCGCTGCGATCGCGATCTCGCTGATCGACCACCGGCGTTCAGCGTCGGCACACCACCAAGACGTGACTTCGAGCCTCACCGATTCAGCGCCTGCGCGAGCGGCTGCGGGGCATGCAGGTTCGTGAGGGCCATCAAGTCACACGCCGACCACGAAAGCCAAACCATGAATACACGCACCATCGTCATCGTCGGCACTGGCCAGGCTGGCGGCTGGGCAGCGCAGACAGTTCGCAAGGAAGGATTCGCCGGCAAGGTGTTCCTCATCGGCGAGGAGCCGCATCGTCCTTACGAGCGTCCGCCGTTGTCCAAGGCGGTCCTGTCCGGAGACGCCTCTGCCGAGAGCACCTGTCTGATCAACATGGAGGCGTTCGAGAAGCTGGGTCTGGACTGGCGGCCGAATGTCCGCGTGACGTCGATCGATCGCGTTGGCAGGCAAGTCCTGCTCTCGACGGGCGAACCGATCGGCTACGACAAGCTCATACTTTGCAACGGCGGACGGGCTCGCACGATGAACATTCCCGGCGCGGACCTGCCCGGCTTGTTCACGCTGCGCAACATCGACGATGCGCGCGCACTGGGCGCGGTGCTCTTGCCTGGCAGGAAGATCGTCGTGGTCGGCGGCGGGTGGATCGGCCTCGAGGTGGCGGCAACCGCCCGCAAGAAGGAAATGGATGTGACCGTCGTCGAGGCGATGACGCGCCTGTGTGAACGCACGGTGCCGTCCGAGATCTCCGAGTACCTGTCGAGGCTTCATTCGAAGTACGGCACACGGGTGATCCTCGGCACCGGTGTGGCGGCCTTCGCACGCAACGCCGCGGGCATGGTGGTGGTGAGCTTGAGTGACGGTCGTGAACTCGTCTGCGATGCTGTCGTGGTCGGCATCGGCCTGATTCCCAACGACGAACTGGCGCGCGATGCTGGCCTCGAGTGCGATGGTGGGGTCGTTGTCGATGCGCAGTGCCGCACGTCGGACCCGGACATCCTTGCCGCAGGCGACGTGGCAGCCTGGCACTGCAGTTGGGGCGGACGCCGCATGCGGTTGGAGTCCTGGCAGAACGCTCAGGAGCAGGGCATCGCTGCGGGCCGGTCTGCCCTCGGTATCGAGGTCGATCACCAGCCTCTGCCGTGGTTCTGGTCGGATCAGTACGACACCAACCTGCAGATCTACGGCATGCCGGATCGTTCGCATCGCGTGGTGGTGCGTGGTGACCTCCAGTCCGACAGCTTCGTGTTGTTCTATCTCGATGGCGACAAGGTCAGATCGGCAATGGGGCCGAATGCCGCGCGTGATCTGCGCTTTGCGCGTCGCCTGATCGAAAGCCGCAAGAGCGTCGATCCGAATCTGCTGGCTGATACGCGCGTGGCGATGTCGAAGGTCTGACGCCGAGCGATCGCCTTTTCATCACCCCGTCTTCGCCCATCTGTCGCGCCACACGGCCGATCGCAAAGGCCTATCACCCGCTGGAATGTTCAATGGAACGCGTTCTCCACACCTACTTCCGCAGCTCGTCGGCATACCGAGTTCGAATCGCATTGAATCTGAAAGGCCTTGAAGCGCAGCACGTACCGATCCACTTGACGCGCGGGGGCGGCGAACAGTTCACCGCCGAGTACCGGAAGTTGAACCCGCTCGCCCTGGTGCCTGTCTTGACCGAGGGCAATTTGCGGCTAAGCCAATCGCTGGCGATCCTCGAGTACCTCGATGAGCGCTATCCGTCGCCGCCCCTGCTGCCCGCATCGATCGAGGATCGATCAAGGGCGCGGCAACTTGCATCGACAATCGCTTGCGAGATCCATCCGCTGAACAACTTGCGCGTCTTGAAGTACCTGACCGGCAAGCTAGGTCTGTCGGATGAGGCCAAGGTCGAGTGGATCGCGCACTGGATCAAGCTGGGTTTCGAGGCGCTCGAGGCCGAGCTGCGAACCTCGGCCTCACGCGGCCATTACTGTGTGGGCGACAGCCCGACGATTGCCGATTGCTGCCTGATACCTCAGGTTTTTAACGCTCAGCGTTTCCATATCGATCTGTCGGCGTACCCAACGCTGCTCGCCCCGGTTCTCATCGACCCTGGGAATGGCAAGGGGATCACCTCGTTGCAAACAGCGATCGTCGGACTCCGCGGTCGCGCGCATCATTGAAATCGCTGGCGGGCTTCCGCACAGCTGACGTTCGTGAACTACCGGTCATGGCCGTTCAGCGAAGTAGCAGACAGCCCGTTTCTCTCCCACGAGCCCGACCCCCCAACCGGTCGAACGCGCCGGCAGTCAGAATGCGGCCTGCATCTTCTCAGCGATCCGATGGAAACACGCAGACTCAGAGTCGGCCAGCCGATCACGCCCAAACAGTTCGAGGAACTGAGTGACGAGCAGCTCGCGCGACTCGTCCCGCGCGCGTACCGCGAGTTCTTCCCGGGCAAGGACTTTTGTGCCGATGGCTGCTTCTACCTTCACGACGGCACCGCGTGGAGCTTCTTCAAGGCTGGTTTTCTCGATGAATGAGGCGGCTCGCTAACGGGGCTTGGGCCAGTACGGTTCAGTTAACCGCTTCGCCCTGAGCCCGAACGGATGGCTGGCCCAGGCTGCTTAACTGAATCGTATTGGGGCTTGGGCGCGAAGGACCTGCTGAACGGCATCGATGTGCCGGCCTCGCGCGCGAGGCCACGCGCCGCTGCTGCACAGCCCGCGCGAGGCGTGCGCTCTGCTCCCATCAGCGCTGCCGCAGCACCCGCCGCAAGCGCTGCATCCCATCCTCGATCGCCGCATCGCCGATCGCGCCGTAGCCGAACAGCAGGCCGTGCGGCGCGCGCAGGCCGTGGCGATATTCGTCGAGCGAATACACGCCCACGCTCGCACGCCGCGCGTCGGCGACCAGCGCGTCGACGTCCCGGCGCGAGCGGGCCAGCGCCGCCAGGTGCAGGCCCGAGGTGCCTGCCACCGGCTCCAGCCAGCGTGCGAGCTCGGGCGTCTGCAGCGCCGCCTGCAGCAGGCTGCGGCGGCTCGCGTAGACCCGGCGCATGCGGCGCACGTGCCGCGCCAGGTGGCCTTGCTCGATGAAGGCGGCCAGCGTGTCCTGCGCCGGCACGTTGCAGTGCGAGTCGGCCTGCCGCTTGCGCTCGATCAGCGCCTCCAGCGCCCACGGCGGCGGCACCACGTAGCCCAGGCGCAGGCCGGGGAACAGGCTCTTCGAGAAGGTACCGACGAAGAACACCGCCTCGCTGCGGTCGATCGTCTTCAGCGCATCGTGCGGCCGGCCGTCGAAGCGGAACTCGCCGTCGTAGTCGTCCTCGACGATCGCTGCCCGATGGGCGCAGGCGAAGTCGATCAGCGCGGCGCGCCGCCGCGCCGACAGCACGCAGCCGAGCGGAAACTGATGTGCCGGCGTGACGTAGACGATGCGCGCCTGCGGCGGCAGCTCGTCGACGACGAGACCTTCGGCATCCACACGCACCGGCACGACGGTGGCGCCGGCGGCGGCGAAGGCCGCCCGAGCCGGCGGATAGCCCGGTGCCTCCACCGCGACGACCGTGCGGCCCGGCTTCACCAACGTTCGCGCGACAAGGTCGAAAGCCTGCTGGGCGCCGGCGGTGACCAGCACGTCGTCGCTTCCGCAGGACACCGCCCGCGCGAACGACACATGGTGGGCGATGCCTTCGCGCAGCGCCGGCTGGCCTTGCGCGGCCGCGTAGCCCGCGGGCTGCCGGGCGAACGCGCGCAACGCGCGAGCGGACAGGCGCCGCCACACCGCCCAGTCGAGGGCCGAAACGTCCGGCACGCCGAGGCGGAAGTCGCGGGCTGGGTCGCGCGCCGTCGGCGCCGACGCACGGCCGCCGATCGCCCCGCGCGGCTCGCGCGCCACATCGCGCCGGGCCGCCACGCTGCGCGACGCGGGCCGCGCGACGTCCGACACGAAGCTGCCGCCGCCGGGGCGCGC
>DASXQQ010000328.1:0-2292 GCA_036507085.1 Piscinibacter sp.
CGTCGCCCACCTGCACTACGTGCTGTTCGGCGGCAGCGTGTTCGCGATCCTGGCCGGCGTGTACTACTGGTTCCCGAAGATCACCGGCCGGCTGCTGGATCGAAAGCTCGGCGAGTGGAACTTCTGGACCGTATTCGTCGGCTTCAATGGCACCTTCTTGATCATGCACACCCTCGGGCTGGAGGGGATGCCGCGGCGGATCTGGACCTACACCAACGAGGCCTGGGCGCTGACCAACATCATCATTACCGTCTCCTCTTTCCTGATCGCGTTCTCGATCCTGCTGTTCCTGATCAACGTGGTCCGCAGCTGGAACCACGGCGAGATCGCGGGCAACGACCCGTGGCAGGGCAACACTCTCGAGTGGGCGACCACGTCACCGCCGCCCCCCTACAACTTCGAGCGCGTGCCGCCCGTGCGCAGCTTCATGCCGGTGCGCGATCTGCGCGAGGCAGGCGAGCTACGTGAGGAGGAGCCTGTACTAACGCCGGCCTAGTGGTGCTCGGCGACCTCTTTTGTGCTCTCGGACTGGATCAACTCCTCGGCCGCGCGGTTGCGCGCGTCGCCTCTTAGCACCCACCAGCCGAGCCCGGCCACGCCCAGAGCGGCGACCAGGAAAGCCAGGCTCATCCACAGCCAGGCCGGGACCCACTCGCCGACGAGGTACACGACCACGGGTTCAATTATCGCCGAGCCAGTCGATGGAACCCTCGGCCCACAATTCCGCCTCTCTGACGCCAGGGAGGCGGAATTGGCCGTTAGGGTGTTATCAGGTAGAGCCCTTTGATCAACCTCATCGACATCGTGATCCTGATCGCAGCCATCGTCGGGCTTGCCAACGGGTACCGCCGTGGCTTCTGGCTTTCACTCGCGCAGTACTTCGGTCTGGTGATCGGTGTTCTGCTCGCCGCCGCATCGGCCAAGTACGTGCTCGACTACCTGCAGATCAACAACGCCAGCGCGCGCCCGCTGGGCGCGGTGCTCGTGCTGGTCATCGGCGGCAGCCTCTGCTCGAGCATCGGTTTCGCAGTCGGCGAACCGATCCGCCGCCGCATCCTCCGCACCGGCACCCACTCCGCCTTCGACTCCGCGGCGGGCGCCGTCCTGTCCGCATTCGCCGTCCTCGTCATGTGCTGGTTCTTGGGCCTCAGCTTCTCTCGAGGCCCGAGCCCGGAGATCGCGCAGCAGATCCAGCGCTCCACGTTGCTGCGCGGCATGGACACCATCGCGCCCCGACCACCCGGATTCCTCGCCAGCGTCGCCCAGGTCCTCGCGGGCGTCCAGTTTCCGCCGGTCTTCGCGGGCCTCGAACCAAGCGGCTTACCCGCCGCGCTGCCGGTGCCGGCCTCGATCGACACGCCCGGCGTGAAGCGCGCGGCGTCGCTGGTGGTGAAGGTTTCGAGCGTCGGTTGCGGCGGCATCGTCACCGGCAGCGGCTTCCCGGTGGGCAACGGCTACGTGGTGACCAACGCCCACGTCGTGTCGGGCACGACGGGACACGCGATCAGCAAGCCCGACGGCACGACCCTGAAAGCCGAGGTCGTCTACTTCGACCCCGAGAAAGACGTGGCGGTGTTGTACGTGCCGGGATACAACGTCGCGGCGATGACGTTCGGACCCGCCCGGCGCGGCACGCAGGGTGCGGTGATCGGATACCCCGGTGGACAGAGCGAGAAGGCGGTGCCCGCCGTCGTCGACGGCTCCATCGCGGCCCAGGGCCGCGACATCTACAACTCGGGATTTGTCACCCGGCAGATCTACGTCGTGCAGGCGAGCGTGCACCCGGGCAACTCGGGAGGGCCGCTGATCGACCTCGAGGGGCGCGTGCTCGGGATGATCTTCGCGACTTCGGCCAGCGACCCGACGCAGGCCTACGCGCTCACCGACGACGAGATCGCGCCGGACATCCGCGACGCGGAGGCCAACCCGAAAGTGAGAGACACGAGCCGCTACGAATGCGCCGCGTAGGCCCCATCACTCGCGACTGCCGGCGCTCGCGCCCTTGAAGCGCCTCTGAAGGGCGCGACTGCCGGCACTCGCGGGCAAAGGTCTCAGCCCTCCTCTGACTCTTCCTCCGGCTTTCCTTCTTCGATCAGCATGACCGGGATCCCGTCGACGATCGGGTAGAGGACCTTACAGCTCGGGCAGCGCAGCTTGTCGTCTCGCAACTGCACCTTGGTGTGGCACTTGGGGCAGGCCAGGATTTCGAGCAGTTCTTGAGAGATCACCCGCGCATGGTAGTACCGTTGCGCCGATGATTCTGAGGCGGCTTTTTGTCTACCTGGTGAGCGC
>DASXQQ010000329.1:0-4674 GCA_036507085.1 Piscinibacter sp.
GCTGGCCGACCGCGTAGTCGTTGGCGTCGTGCGCCGGCGTGACCTTCACCACGCCGGTGCCGAACGCGCGGTCGACATACTCGTCGGCGATCACCGGGATCGTGCGCTTGCACAGCGGCAGCACCACCTGCTTGCCGATCAGCGCGGCGTAGCGCTCATCGTCGGGGTGCACCATCACCGCGGTGTCGCCAAGCATCGTTTCGGGACGCGTCGTCGCGACGACCAGGTCAGCGGAGCCGTCGACGAGCGGGTAGCGGATCATCCACAGCGAGCCGTCTTCCTCTTCGCTCTCGACCTCGAGGTCGGAGACCGCGGACTTGAGCACCGGGTCCCAGCTCACCAGCCGCTTGCCGCGGTAGATGAGGCCCTCGTCGTAGAGCTTGACGAAGGTGTCGGTCACCACCTTCGACAGCTTCTCGTCCATCGTGAAGTACTCGTGGCCCCAGCTCACGCTGTCGCCGAGGCGGCGCATCTGGTTGGTGATGGTGGAGCCGCTTTCCTCCTTCCATTCCCAGACCTTGGCGACGAAGTTCTTGCGCCCGAGGTCGTGGCGCGACTGGCTCCGCTCCTGCAACTGGCGCTCGACGACGATCTGCGTGGCGATACCCGCGTGGTCGGTGCCCGGCAGCCACAGCGTGTTGAAGCCGCGCATGCGGTGGTAGCGCGTGAGCGAGTCCATGATCGTCTGGTTGAACGCATGGCCCATGTGCAGCGTGCCGGTCACGTTGGGCGGCGGCAACTGGATCGCGAACGACGGCAAGCTTGCGTCGAGCGTGGGCTCGTAGACACCGCTCGTCTCCCACAGCGGCGCCCAGCGGGCTTCGATGGCGGCAGGCTCGAATGACTTGGCGAGTTCGGTCATGGAATGGGGTGCGGCTCGCGCAGCGAACACCGCGAGACAGGGGGCAACAACGGGATGGCGCCCATTGTATGGGCGTCACCCCGCGTTGCTGCGCGCTACTCAGGCGAGCGCCAGGGCATGATCGACCGCTAGATCGACCGTTGAGCTGGCGCCGGTGCCTCAGGCGCCGGGCGGCGGCGCGGTGGTGAAGTCGGAGTAGTCCAGTGTGCCGTTCACGCCCGACAACGTGGCGAACCACACCTTGGCGCCGGCGCCGCTGCCGTCGGCGTCGTAGTAGAGGTTGCCGGTCGACGTGTCGTAGAGGATGAAGTCGTTGGCATCGGCGGCATTGCCGCCGGCGCCGGCGCGGAACTCGCCGCTGTCGACACCGCTGCTCGTGCCGCCGAGCAGCGCCGCGAAGATCGCCGGATCGAGCGCGATCTTGTCCGTCGCGTTGGCCTCGAAGCCGTAGATCGTGTCATGGTTTGTCGACGCATTGAGCGCGGTGTTGAAGACGAAGGTGTCGACGCTGCGGTCGGCCTTGGCGCTGACGCCGCCATAGAGCGCATCGTTGCCCGCGCCACCGACGATCACATCGGCGCCGGCGCTGCCGTAGATCGTGTCGTTGCCATCACCGCCACTGAGCGTGTCGTTGCCGTCACCGCCGGTCAGCCGATCGTTTCCGCCGCTGCCTGAGGCGTAGTCGTTGCCCGCGCCGGCGTCGACCGTGTCGTCGCCGCCCTTGGCCTCGATGCTGTCGCTGCCGGCAGTGCCGGTGAGCGTGTTGGCCGCATCGTTGCCGACGATCGACCCGGCCACCGCCACCGAGACGCTGGCCGTCGCGCTGCCACCGTGGCCGTCGCTCACCGTGTAGCTGAAGGTGTCACTGCCGTTCCAGTTGGCGATCGGTGTGTAGACGAGCTTGTTGCTGGCGGCATCGATCACGACGCTGCCATGCGATCCCTGTGTCACGGCGCTCACTGCGAGGGTGTCGCCCACGTCGACGTCAGCGTCGTTGGCCAGCACATCGATCGTCACGGCGGTGCTGTGCAGCGTGCCCGCGCTGTCGCTCGCGGCCACCGGTGCGTCGTTCACATTGAGCACGTTGAGCGTGAGCACGGAGCTGGCGCCGGCGCCGACGTTGTCGGTCGCGGTGACGCGGACCTGCAGCGTGCCCACGTCGCCATTGGCGGGCGTGCCGCTGAAGGTCTGGGTCGCGGCATCGAAGCTCAGCCACGTCGGCAAGGGGCTGCCGTCGGCGAGCGTGGCGCTCAGGTGCAGCGAGTCGCCTGCGTCGACATCGGTGAAGGTCGCGGCGAGCACTGTGTAGCTGAAGGCCGCGTCCTCGTTCGTCTGCAGGCTGGGCAACGCGGTGGCTACCACCGGCGCATCATTCGTGTTGTTCGCCGTCACGGTGAACACGTCGATGGCGCTCGCTCCCGCGCCGTCCGTCGCGGTCACGCGAATATCGAGGCTGCCGACGTTGGCATTCAACGGCGTGCCGCTGAAGGTCAGCGTGCTCGCATCGAAGGCCAGCCACGATGGCAGGGCACTGCCGTCGGCGAGCGAAGCGCGGTAGCTGAGCGCGTCGCCGGTGTCGCGGTCGACGAACGTGTTGGCGGGCACGGTGTACGCGAAGGCTGCATCCTCGTTGGCGACGGCGTCGGGCAGCGACGCCGCGGCGAAGGGTGCGCCGTTCGATCCGTCCGTCACCGTGAGGACGGTGATGGCCGACGAACCGGTGAAGTTGCCCAGCGTCAGTGCGGAAGCATCGGTGCCGGACAAGGTCGCCACGGTCTGCCAACCGCGCGCCGTGCCTGCGCCGTCCTGATCCCATTGCAGCTGCGTCGCGGAGCCGTCCTGGAGCATCCGGAACACGCCGAACTGGCGGTCGAAGGGGTTCGTCGTGCCGCTCCACGTGCTGGCGTCCAGCAGCTTGTCCAGCGCGATCACGTCGCCGCCGTCACCGACGGCGAAGTCCTTGATCCACGCCGACCCGCCGTTGCCGAAGAGGCGATAGGTGTCGACGCCTGGTCCACCCGTCGCCGTGACGAGGCTGCCGGCGACCCCGGTCACGTCGACGGTGTCGTCGCCGTCTCCGGCCTCGATGGTGTCGGAGCCGTTGCCGGCGTCCAGATGATCATTGCCGCCGTTGCCGAGGAGATAGTCGTTCCCCTCGCCGCCGAGCAGCGTGTCGCTGCCCGCCGCACCAACCAGAAAATCGTTCCCCGAACCGCCGGAGAGCGTGTTGATCGCCGAGGCATCGTCGTCGTCGGCCGACAGCATGTCGTCGCCCGCTCCGCCGACGAGCGTGTCGTTCCCCGAGCCGCCGATCAGACGATCCGAGCCGTCGGAGCCGATGAGCACGTCGTCGCCCTCGCCGCCGTCCGCGTAGTTGCTGTCCGCCGCCGTGTCGAAGGCTTGCCCGACATCGATGATGTCGTTGCCGGCGCCGCCATAAAGCGTGTCGCTGCCGCCGAGGCCGTTGAGCGTGTCGTCGCCGCGCAGGCCCCACATCGTGTCGGCGCCCGCGGTGCCGTTGAAGACGTCTGCATCGGGTGTGCCGGTGAAGGGAAGAAACGAACCGGCCGCGAAGCTGTCTTCGGCAAGCTGGACGCTGCCGTCGAACTCCAGCCAGAAGTCGTGCTCGTCGACGACGAAGTCTGCATTCGTATCGGCGAAGAGCACGGTGTGGCCGTTGCTCTCGAGCGTCCACAGCTGCACGACGCCGGAGCCTTGCTCCGCGCCGGGCACCGCCTCGCCCAGGGTGCCGGTGAAGCCGATGGGTGCGGCGCCGCGCAGCAGCGCGGGCCCGTTGCCGAGGATGTTGAGCTGCAGCCGGTCACCCTCGGCGGCGTTGAAATCGGTGATGGTGATCGGCGCGGCAATCCACGAGGCATCGCCGTACTTGTAGAGCTCGAACAGGTCGGCGCCGCTGCCGCCGGTCAGGGTGTGCGTCAGGCCGCCGGAATAGACGCCGAGGCGATCGTTGCCGGCGCCGCCGTCCAGCAGGTCGGCGCCCGTCTGGCCGTAGAAGGGGCCCGAGGTGCTCAGCCAATCGTGCCCGCCCAGCCCGTAGATCCGGTCGGCCTCGCTGGTGCCAAACATCACGTTGTCGAACTCGTCGCCGAAGATGGCGTTGTCGACAGTGACCGATACCGTGGCTGTCGCGCTGCCGCCGTTGGCGTCGGCGACGGTGTAGGTGAACGAGTCGGTGCCGTACCAGTTTTCAAGCGGCGTGTAGGCGAGCTGGCCGCTCGCCCACTCGACGCTGCCGTGCGCGCCCTGCGTGAAAGCGCTGATGGCCAGCGTGTCTCCCGCATCGGCGTCGCTGTCGTTGGCCAGCACGTCGACGGCCACGGGCTGGCCGCGCAGCGTGGAGGCGCTGTCGTCGGCGGCCACCGGCGCCGTGTTCACCAACTGGCCGGCGGTCTTCATGCCATCGGCAAAGCCGAAGTACTCCACGTTCTGGATGACGTCGGTGCCATCGCGCCCGGGGGCCTGGTCGACCAGCGTGTATTGGTGCGTGGCGCTGTCGTAGCTGATGACGTAGTCGGCAAAGTTGCCGCGCAGGATCGCCCTGTCGCCCAAGCCGCTGCCGCCATCGATGCGGTCATCGCCACCGCCGCCGACGAGGGTGTCGTCGCCGGCGCCGCCGTCGAGCGTGTCATCGGCATCCATGCCGTCGAGGAAGTCGTTGCCTTCCAGGCCGGACAGGCTGTCCAGGCCGGGGCCGGCAAAGAGCCAATCGTCGGACGCGGTGCCGGTGAGGGTGAGCCCGTCGCCGGCGTGCGGCACCAGCTCGCCGAGGGTCTTCATGCCGTCGGCAAAGT
>DASXQQ010000330.1:0-3195 GCA_036507085.1 Piscinibacter sp.
GACCGCGTCGCCGACGCTCTGCGGCCGCGACACCCAGCGCGGGTCGCTCGACCAGGGCACGGTTTCGAGCGCGGTGAGGTTGCGGATGGTGTCGCGCAACTCGCGGCGGAACAGGTTCGCGCTGAGCAGGCCGCCGCCCTGGAGGTAGCGCTCGATCGCGAGGTCGATGCCGCGCGCGAGTTCGGGCCGCAGCCCCGGGTTGCCGGCGCGGTCGGGCGCCGTCGGCGAGTTCGGCCCCGGCAGCGGGAAGCGGGTCGAGATCGACGGCCGCGCGATCAGGTCCGGCAAGGTCGGCGCGCGGTAGCTGCGTGTCAGGCTGATGCGAACCTGGTCGCGGCCTTTGGGATCGGGCTTCCACACCGCGTGGGCGAGCGGCGTCCACACGCTGCTGCGGTTGCTCTGCGTGCCGCCGTCCTCGGCGTCGCCGCGCGTGGTAATGCCCTCCCAGCGCAGGCCGGCGTTCGCGGCCCAGTGCGGCGTCGGGTTCCACTCGTCCTGCACGTAAAGCGCGAAGCGCGATGTCGACGCGGACAGGTTCTCGCCGAAGTCGGCCAGCAGCGGCGCGCCGTCCTGCAGCGTGCGGCGGCCCTCGCGGCGCCGGGTGCGCTCCGCCTCGGCGCCGGCGACCCCGCTGTGCTCGTCGGCCATCAGCCGCGACAGCTTGGCGCTCAGGCTCGCCGACCGGTCGCGCACGTCGGCGCGATCGTCCAGTGTGCGGGTGAGCGTGTTCGCGGCGTCGAACTCGTGGCGCAGCGTGTGATTGACGCTGTGCGAGTCGCCGACGCCGCCGCGCCATTCGAGCCGCGTGTCCTCGCCCAGGCGATGGTTCCATTGCGCGTTCAGGCGCAGTAGCGTGAAGCGGCCGTCGGTGTCGGCATCGGCACGGTCGTAGGGCGGCGCGCTGCCACCCGTGCTCTGCTGCAACCGGGCGTTGCGCCGCGTGTGCGCGTCGGAATGGACAACGAAGGGCGCGAGCGTCAGGACCTCGCCCTTGTCGCCGCGCCATTGCAGCCGCGCGCTCCCGTGCAGGCCGTCACCGCGCTCGCGGCTGCGTTCGTGCTCGCTTTGCGCGAGCGTGGTCGCGCCGTCGGCGAGCCGCTCGTCGGTGGTGGTGGTGACGCTGTCGCCGTCGCGATCGCGGTGGAAGGCCGTCAGCGACAGGTTGTGCGTCCAGGCGCCGACGCCGTCGTTGCGCGTCCACGAGGCGCCGCTTTGCAGCCGGCCGTTCTCGAGCGCGCCGCCGACGCGCAAGTCGTTGATGCGCTTGCGGTACGCCTCGCGGGTGACGATGTTGATCGTGCCGGCGATGGCGCGCGCGCCGGTCTCGGCGGTGGGCGCACGCAGGATCTCGATGCGCTCGATCTGCTCGGGCGCCAGCGAATCGAGCGAGACGCCCGGCGGCACGCGCTCGCCGTCGAGCAGGATCTGGGTGTAGCCGCCGCCCAGGCCGCGCAGCCGGATGGCGCCGCCGCGCCCGGGTGCGCCCTGGATCGTCACGCCGGGCAATCGCTTGAGCAGTTCACCGACGGTGCTGTCGCCGTAGCGCTCGATCTCGTCGCGCCCGATGATGATCTTCGCGGCGGTGGACTGGCGGCGCTGCTCGGTGTCGCCGGCGCGCTCGCCGGTGACCTCGACACGGTCGAGCCGGGTCGGCGCCGATGCCGCCGGCGCCGCACTGGCCTGCGCGCGCGCCGCCAGCGGCATCGCGAGCAGCAGCGTGACGAGGGCGAAGTGAAGCCGGAGCGGGTGCGGCGACGCGGGCATGATTGGGGCCCGATTTTCGCCGCTGGAAGCCGCCGTGCCGAATTCATCGATCGAAGCGCCCGCCATCGATGCGAGCGACGCGCTGCGCCTGACCGAATGCGCGCTCGCCGTCGTGCAGCAGCGCTATCCGCACAAGCTCGATCATTTGATCCTGCACGCGCAGGACCAGCCGCTGCCGCAGCAGATCCATCCGGTGTTCAGCGGCTGCTACGACTGGCACTCGAGCGTGCACATGCACTGGTCGCTGTTGCGCCTTTCGCGGGTTGTGCCGCCGCCGCTCGCCGCAGCGATCGCCGCGCACTTCGATGCGCACTTCACGCCCGACAAGGTCGCGCAGGAGCGTGCCTATGCGGCGCAGCCCGAGCGCGCCGGCTTCGAGCGTCCCTATGGCTGGGCCTGGCTGCTCAAGTTGCAAGACGAGCTGGACGCGCACGCAGCCTCGGGCCTGCCCGGAGCCAGCGCCTGGGCGCAGGCGCTGCGGCCACTCAGCCGCGAGCTGGCCACGCGGTTCGCGGCCTTCCTGGGCGACAGCCACTACCCGGTGCGCGCCGGCACGCACGCGAACTCGGCGTTCGCGATGCTGCTCGCGCTGGACCATGCCCGCGCGCAGTCCGACCTGCCGCTGCAGCGCTCGATCGAGCGCGCCGCACAGGCCTGGTTCGGCGCCGACCGCGACTACCCGGTGGCGTACGAGCCGGGCGGCACCGACTTCCTCTCGCCCGGCCTGTGCGAGGCGCTGCTGATGCGCGAGGTGCTGGGCGCGGGCTTCGCCGCCTGGTGGAGCGGCTTCGCGCCCGCAGCGCTCGCGGGTTGGCTCGAACCGGCCGTGGTCAGCAGGCGGCGCGATGCACAGCTCGTGCACCTCGATGGCTTGAACCTGTCGCGCGCCTGGTGCCTCGCCGCGCTGGCCACGTCAGTGCCCGAGCCGCAGGCGAGCGCGTTGCGCGATGCGGCGAGGCGCCACCGAGCCGCCGCCTGGCCGCACGTGACCGGCGGCGATTTCGCCGCAACCCACTGGCTGGTGAGCTTCGCGCTGTTGGCGGCTCTTGAGGAAAAAGGATTCCTGCCACCCGTGCTAAGCCGTCCTTCGGACGGCATGCCTCCTTAACGCACAGCTCCCCCGCGCCCCCTCCGAGAGGGGGCTCCAGCATGTTGAACGGCTCTCCCCAGCCCCTCTCCGAGAGAGGGGCTCCAGTTTGTTTGACGAGCCGGCCTTCGCGAAGTGGGTGACGGCGAGGGTGCTGTGCGACATGCGAGGTGTTGCCGGCCGCAAGGCCGGCTGGTCAAACAAGCTGGAGCCCTCCTCGCGGAGGAGGGCTGGGTGGTGACGTCGAACATGCCGGAGCCCCCTCTCGGAGGGGGCGCGGGGGGAGCTGTGTGGTAAGTCATGCCGTCCGAAGGACGGCAGGGGGCGCTCAATAGGCGGCGAGC
>DASXQQ010000331.1:0-2475 GCA_036507085.1 Piscinibacter sp.
GCTCCCGGTGGGAGCTGTCCGTCCCGGCGATGAGCGCCCGATGGGCAGAAATGCCGAAGCCCGCCAACCTTTCGGTTACTGGGCTTCGGCGGCGACACGTTCACCCCCCACCCGCACCTGTCAAGGAGGATGCGCGCTCGACCCGGGGGAAGCCGAGTCAGCGGCCTTGCGACGTTCGGCAGATGCTTAGGCGCTGATGGTTTCTCGCGCGCGTGTGTAACAGAAAATAGATACCGATCGGGCCGATGTGTTGCTTGTTTGCCCGGCGACGCCCGGGCGGTCTTGCTCTTGGGGGCGGCTAACGCGGGATAGGGACGTCCGCCATGTGTCACTGCTGGGACTGTTGTCGTCATCGCCAACAGCACGCGGACACAAAACGGACACATCAGAAACGACACGCGCGACGTCTCGCGACCATCTCCACCGCCTCCAACAGCCCGATTTGCAGGAGAAACTGTGTCGCGAATGATCGCGCATGTACGCGCGTGACGCCCCGAAACCTCCATGGTAAGGAATGCGATGAAGAAGGGCCTCCTCCGCTGGCAGGCTCCGGCTTGTCCAGTGGGAGTTACCGAGAGGAGGCCCGAGTTCAATGTTGCACGCTGGATTGGATCTCAGCCGCAAGCGTCTCGACTTCTGTCTGCTTGACGAGTCGGGCGATCGGGTCGAGGTCGGTGTGGCGCCGCCTGACGCGGACGGGTTGCGTTCGCTCGCGCGGCGGCTCGCCCTGCACGGCCAGCCGCTGAGGGCGGCGATCGAGTCGATGAACGGCGCGCGTTTCGTCCACGATCAGCTCGAGCTGGCCGGCTGGCAGGTGGAGATCGCCGACGCGCTCAAAGTGAAGGGGCTGGCGCCGTTGGCCTGCAAGACCGACCGCATCGACGCCTGGGTGCTGGCGGAGCTGTCGCGCCGCGATCTGGTGCCGGCGATCTGGCTGCCTGATCCCGAGGTCCGCGCCGAGCGGGAGCGGGCGCGCTTCCGCTTGCACCTCGTCCGTCACCGCAGCAGCCTCAAGCAGCGCGTGCACGCGGTCCTACTCGCGCACGGCAAGCCCTGCCCGGTCTCCGACCTCTTCGGCGTCACCGGCCGCGAGCTCTTGCAGCGGTTGGCGCTACCGGAGCCGTGGGCCGGCACCGTGACCGCGAGCTTGCAGCTGATCGACGAGCTCGACCAGCAGATCAGCGGGTGCGAGAGCGAGCTGCGCCAGCTCGGCGCCGACCACCGCTACATACCGCTTTTGCTCACCGTGCCCGGAATCGGCTGGGTGCTCGCCTACACGATCGCCGCCGAGATCGGCGACATCGACCGCTTCGCCGCGCCCAGACAGCTGGCCGGCTACACCGGGCTTTGCCCGCGCGTCTACCAGTCCGGAAACTCCGACCGGCGCGGCCCGCTCGCCAAGAACGGTCCCCGCTACCTGCGCTGGGCGCTGATCGAAGCAACAGCACACGCCTGCAAGCACCCGCTCTACCGCGACCGCTACCAACGGACAAAGGCCCGCCTCGGCAAACAACGCGGCGCCAAGGTCGCCCAGGTCGACCTCGCCCGCAAGCTCGCCGAAGCGATCTGGCACATGCTCACCCGCAACCAACCCTTCGCTCCGGCAAGCGCCACGAGCCCCCTGGCCGCCTGACGGCCCTTAAGGAGATGCGCCACCGGAGCGAGCCTCCCATCCAACCTGATCCTCCCGCCGAGGAGGCGATAGAGAGATGAGCGCCGCTCAACACCCACACCCACCGCGCCCACCCTGACTGGGCGATACATGACCATCACTTGACACGCAGCCCTTCTTCATAGAGAGGGGGTCGACCGTTCGAGTCCGTCAGAGGGCTCTGCAAAAGCGCCGCAAATCGGCACTTTTGCGTTGAGATCGACTTGCTCCAGAGCGAACGTGCGGTTGGTATGGAGCTTGATATGGAGCTTTGAGTCTGAGAAGCCGGCCTCCTTGCAGCGAAGAGGGTCGCATCGCGCACGGCGGGCAGAGGGGGGCACGCCTACGCGAGATCCTTGCAGAGCACGATCAGGTCGCAGCGCCCGCACGTCTCAGCCTTCTCGGGAGACGTTTCTCCGCGCGGATCTTTCGGAAGGCTGTTGAGACGCTCGAAAGGTGACGGGGCGGGCAGCGGGGTTCAGAAGCTGGGCTCAGCTCACCGCTTTCTTCACGAGCGCGGCGATCTTCGCCTCTTCGGTGGCAGTCAACTCCGTCAGCGCGAAGGAGGTCGGCCACATGGCGCCTTCGTCGAGGTTCGCCGCGTCGTTGAAGCCGAACGTCGCGTACCTCGATTTGAACGTCTCCGCGCTTTGGAAGAAGCAGACGACCTTGCCGTCCTTGGCATAGGCGGGCATCCCGTACCAGGTTTTCGGCGAGAGGGCTGGCGCGGTGGCTTTGATGATGTCATGGAGCCGCTGGGCCATGACGCGATCAGGTTCCTGCATCGCGGAGATCGCCGCGAGTACGTCGCTTTCCCCTTCCTC
>DASXQQ010000332.1:0-3898 GCA_036507085.1 Piscinibacter sp.
GAACACGACTTCACGATCCACGCTCTTCTCGCGCGAGATCGCGTCCACCAGCATCAACAGTTCGCGGTTCATTGTTTTCGACCTCCAACCTCTTCATCGGCCTGCGGCTCATCGCTCGCTGGCGCCACCGGGGGCGGCGCGCACCGGCGCCCCTTGAAATCGACCACCGGCACGAGCCGGGCTTCACGCACTTCTTCGAGTGCAAAATCGAGCGCCTGTTCACCCTTGCCGTCGCTGAACACGACGCGCCAGCCGCCGTTGTCGCCCCCCGCGAGCACCCCCTGGTACTTCTTGCGGCCCTGGAACGGCAGCTTCAGCGTCAGCTCGATCGTCTCGCCGGTAAAGCGGGCATAGTCGGCCGGCTTCTTCAGCGGCCGATCCAGCCCCGGCGACGACACTTCCAGCCGCTCGTAGGCGCAACCTTCGACCTCGAGCACATGCTGCAGCTGGCGCGTGACGCGCTCGCAATCGTCCACCGTGATGAACTCGCCGGCCGGGTCGTTCGCCACCCGGTCGATGAACACGCGCAGCAACCCGCGGGCACTGCGTTCGGTGTCCACCAGGTCGTAACCCAGTCCGGTCACGGTTCGTTCAACGGCAGCTTGCCAGTTCATCAATCAGCGAATGTGAAAAATCAACGCGCCGTTGCGTTGTCAAAAGCGCAACGGCCAAAAAAAATGGGCTGGAAGAATCCGCCCATGCAGCTTTCTCGGAAAAAGGGAATTGTAGCCGCACGCCGAGCTACAGGCAACACCTTCGGCTGTCAAGTCCATAGGGGACGGCAGGGACAAGCCCCGGCCCGGGCCGCCCCGGAGCGCGTGCGAAAATCCGCCCGATTTTTTCACCTCGGGAGACACCATGGGATTTCTGGCCGGCAAGCGACTGTTGATCACCGGCGTTCTGAACAACCGGTCCATCGCCTACGGCATCGCGCGCGCCTGCCACCGCGAAGGGGCTGAGCTCGCATTCAGCTACCAGGGCGAGCGGTTCAAGGACCGGGTGACGGAGTTCGCGGCCGAATTCGGCTCGAGCCTGGTTTTCGATTGCGACGTGGCCGACGACGCCCAGATCGAGGGCATGTTCGCCCAGCTCGGCGAGACGTGGCCGCAGTTCGACGGCTTTGTCCATTCGATCGGCTTCGCTCCGCGCGAGGCGATCGCCGGCGACTTTCTCGACGGCCTGTCGCGCGAGGCGTTCCGCATCGCCCACGACATCTCCAGCTACAGCTTCCCGGCGATGGCCAAGGCCGCGGCGCCGCGCTTGCGCCCCGGGAGTGCCCTGTTGACGCTGACCTACCTGGGCGCCGTGCGCAGCGTTCCCCACTACAACACGATGGGCATGGCCAAGGCGTCGCTCGAGGCGAGCGTGCGCTACCTGGCATCGAGCCTTGGCGCCAAGGGCGTGCGGGTGAACGGCATCTCTGCCGGGCCGATCAAGACGCTTGCCGCCTCGGGCATCAAGGACTTCGGCAAGATGCTGGCGGTGGTTGCCGAGAACTCGCCGCTGCGCCGCAACGTGACGATCGACGACGTGGGCAACGTCGCCGCGTTCCTGCTGTCCGACCTGGCCGCCGGCGTGACCTCCGAGATCACCTATGTCGACGGCGGCTTCAGCCACGTGATGAGCGGCGTCGGCGACGCCGGCTGACGGCGCCTCAGGCCCGCACGCAGTCCACGTAATAGCGTCGCGCGGCCGCTTCTCCTTCGTCTTCGACCAGGCCGTGCACGTCGGTGTCGAAGCCGGGAAAGGCGGCGTTGAACTCGCGGGTGAAGCGCAGGAAGTCGACGATCTTGCGGTTGAAGCGCTCGCCCGGGATCAGCAGCGGGATGCCCGGCGGGTAAGGCGTCAGCAGCGAGGTGGTGATGCGGCCTTCGAGCTCGTCGATCGCCACCCGCTCGGTCTTGCGGTGGGCGATGTGGGCGTAGGCGTCGCTCGGCTTCATTGCCGGGTGCAGGTCCGACAGGTACATCTCGGTGGTCAGCCGCGCGATGTCGCACTTGGCGTACATCGCATGGATGCTCTGGCACAGGTCGCGCAAGCCCATGCGCTCATAGCGCGGGAAGGCCGCGGTGAATTCGGGCAGCACGCGGCCCATCAGCGCGTTGCGGTCGTAGTCGTCCTTGAACTGCTGCAAAGCCGTCAGCAGCGTGTTCCAGCGGCCCTTGGTGATGCCGATGGTGAACATGATGAAGAACGAGTAGAGCCCGGTCTTCTCGACCACCACGCCGTGCTCGGCCAGGTACTTGGTGACGATGCTCGCAGGGATCCCGTTCTTCGCGAACTTGCCCGACACGTCGAGCCCCGGCGTGATGATCGTGCTCTTGATCGGGTCGAGCAGGTTGAAGCCCTCGGCCAGATCGCCGAAGCCGTGCCACTTCTCGCCTGCCTTCAACACCCAGTCGCTGCTCTTGCCGATGCCTTCGGCGGCGAGCTTTTCCGGCCCCCAAACGGTGAACCACCAGTCGCGGCCGAACTCCTTGTCGACCTTGCGCATCGCGCGGCGGAAGTCGAGCGCTTCAAGGAGGCTCTCTTCCACCAGCGCGTTGCCGCCGGGCGCTTCCATCATCGCCGCCGCCACGTCACACGACGCGATGATCGCGTACTGCGGGCTCGTGGACGTGTGCATCAGGTAGGCCTCGTTGAAGAGGTGGCGGTCGAGCTTGCGCTCCTGCGCGTCTTGCACCAGCACCTGCGAGGCCTGGCTGATGCCGGCCAGCAGCTTGTGGGTGGACTGCGTCGCGAACACCAGCTGGTCCTTCGGGCGCTGCCGGCTGCGGCCCATCGCGTGGTAGGTGCTGTAGAACGTGTGGAAGGCCGCGTGCGGCAGCCAGGCTTCGTCGAAATGCAGCGTGTCGACGTAGCCGTCGAGCGCGTGCTTGATCGTCTCGGTGTTGTAGAGCACGCCGTCGTAGGTGCTCTGCGTGAGCGTGAGGATGCGCGGCTTGACGGTCTTCGGGTCGACGTCCCTGAGCAGCGGGTTGGCGGCGATCTTGCGGCGGATCGCCTCGGGCGAGAACTCGCTTTGCGGGATCGGCCCGATGATGCCGTAGTGGTTGCGCGTGGGCGGCAGGAACACCGGCACCGCGCCGGTCATGATGATGGAGTGCAGAACGGACACGTGGCAGTTGCGATCGACCACCACCACGTCGCCGGATGCCACCGAGTGGTGCCAGACCATCTTGTTGGAGGTGCTGGTGCCGTTGGTGACGAAGAAGCAGTGGTCGGCGTTGAAGATGCGCGCCGCGTTGCGTTCCGACGCGGCCACCGGGCCGGTGTGGTCGAGCAGCTGGCCGAGTTCCTCGACCGCGTTGCAGACGTCGGCGCGCAGCATGTTCTCACCGAAGAACTGATGGAACATCTGCCCCACCGGGCTCTTCAGGAACGCCACGCCGCCCGAGTGGCCGGGGCAATGCCAGGAGTAGGAGCCGTCCTGCGCGTAGTCCATCAGCGCCTTGAAGAACGGCGGCACCACGCCGTCGAGGTAGCTGCGCGTCTCGCGGATGATGTGGCGCGCGACGAACTCCGGCGTGTCCTCGAACATGTGGATGAAGCCGTGCAGCTCGCGCAGGATGTCGTTCGGGATGTGCTGCGAGGTGCGCGTCTCGCCGTACAGGTAGATCGGGATGTCGGCGTTCTTGAAGCGGATTTCGGTGATGAACTTGCGCAGGTTCAGCACCGCCGGGTCGAGTTCTTCGCTTTGCGTGAACTCCTCGTCGTCGATCGACAGGATGAAGGCGCCGGCGCGGCTTTGCTGCTGCGCGAACTGCGACAGGTCGCCGTAGCTGGTGGCGCCCAGCACCTCGAAGCCCTCCTTGACGATGGCGTCGGCCAACGCGCGAATGCCCAGGCCCGAGGTGTTTTCCGAGCGGAAATCCTCGTCGATGATCACGATCGGAAA
>DASXQQ010000333.1:0-5559 GCA_036507085.1 Piscinibacter sp.
TGCCGAGCGTGATGCCGCCGAGCTCGAGGTTCTCCCACACGGTGAGCTGGCCGAACAGGTTGCGCCCCTGCGGCACGAAGGCGACGCCGTGCTGCGTCAGCAGGTCCTTCGCGCTCGCGCCGGTGATGTCCTCGCCGTCGAGCTTGATCCGCCCGTTGCGCACCTTGAGCATGCCGAAGAGCGTCTTCAGCACGGTGGACTTGCCCGCGCCGTTCGGTCCGAGCAGCAGCGTGATCTTGCCGCGCTTGGCCTTGAAGCTCAGGTTGTTGAGGATCATGAACTCGCCGTAGCCGGCGACGACGTCGTCGAACTCGATGCACACGTCTCCACCTGCTCCCCGTTCGGGCTGAGCTTGTCGAAGCCCTTTCCCGGAGGCCTGAGACGGCACTTCGACAGGCTCAGTGCGAACGGGGTTCCGTGTGTTTTCGCTCATGTCAGTTCCCCAGGTACGCATCGAGCACCTGCTTGTTGCCGCGGATCTCGGCCGGCGTGCCGATGGCCATCACCGTGCCTTCGACCATCACCATGATGCGGTGGCACAGGTCCATCACGAAGTCCATGTTGTGCTCGATCACGACGAACGATCCCTTTCGGGTCTTGTTCAGTTCCTTCAGCAGCGTGCTGATGCCGCCAACCAGGCTCGGGTTGACGCCGGCGCACGGCTCGTCGAGCAGCACCAGGTCGGGCTCGCTCATGAAGGCCATCGCGATGTCGACGAGCTTCTGCTGGCCGTAGCTCAGTTCGCCGGCCTTCTTGTCGGCCACATGACGGATGCGGAACTGGTCGATCAGCGCGTCGGCCTTCGGACCGAGCCCCGAGTCGCCGGGCGCGAGCATGCGGCTGGCCATCGAGCCGCTGTGCTCCTGCGCGGCGACGATCAGGTTGTCGCGCACGCTCATCTTGCCGAACACCTGCAGCGTCTGAAACGTGCGGCCGACACCGCGGCGGTTCAGCTCGAGCGGCGACAGGTTGGTGATGTCGTGGCCGTTCAGCTCGATCGCGCCGGCATCGGGCCTGATCTGCCCGAGCACGCTGTTGAACATGGTCGTCTTGCCCGATCCGTTGGGACCGATGACACCGAAGATCTCCCCCGGCATCACTTCGAACGACACGCCCGCCACCGCCTGGATCGCGCCGTAGGCCTTCTTCAGGCCGCTGACCTTGAGCAAGGGGCCGATCATGATTGCGCTCCCACGGTCGCCGCAGCCGCGGCGGCCGAACGCGCCGCCGACGCTTCGCGCGCATGGCGCCGCGCCTTGATGCGGTCGGGGATGCTCAGCAGTCCGTCGGGCAGCCACAACATCAGCACCGTGACCATCGCGCCGAAGACGAACAGGTACCAGCCTTGCGCGAAGCGCAGCCACTCGGGCAGCAGCACGCCCACCGCCGAGCCGAGCAAGGGACCGAAGAAGTAGCCGGGCCCGCCGACCACCACCATCAGGTACATCATGATCGAGCTGCCGACCGCGAACGGACCCGGTTCGATGAACTGGACCAGCGGCGCGAACAGCGCCCCGGCGACGCCGGCATACACCGCGCCGATCGCGAACGACAGCAGCGTGTAGGCCTGGATGTGGATGCCCAGGCTCTCGGCGCGGATCGGGTTGTCGCGCAGCGCGGTGAAGGCCTTGCCCCAGGGTGAGCGCAACAGCCGCCACAGCAGGAAGCCGAGCACCAGCGCCACGCCGAGCACGAAATAGTAGTAGGCCAGGTTGCCGTCGAGGCTGGCACCCAGGAAGCCGGGGCGCGGGATGTTGTTGATGCCGAAGGTGCCGCCGGTCAGCCACTCCTCGTTGCGCATCACCAGCCAGATCGCGGTGTTGAAGCCGAGCGTGGCGAACGCGAGGTAGATGGTCTGCACGCGCAGCGCCGGAAAGCCCAGCGCCAGGCCGATGACGAAGCAGCCGAGCATGGCCACCGGCAGACCGAACCAGAAGCTGATGCCGGCCTTCATCAGGATCGCCACGGTGTAGGCGCCGATGCCGAAGAACGCGGCGTGGCCGAGCGACTTCTGGCCCGCATAGCCGATCGTCAGATTCAGGCCCATGGTCGCGATGACGTAGACGACCCAGGTGCTGAACAGGTAGACGCCGTAGCTCTTGAGGAACGGCGGCACCGCGAGCAGGAGGACGAGGCCAAGGAGGCCGATGAGAACGTGCTTCTTCATGGATGTCTCCTCAGACCTTGCGCTCGATCTTCGTGCCCAGCAGTCCCTGCGGCTTGAACAGGATCACCAGCATGAACAGGATCAGCGCCACCGCGTCCTTGTAGGCCGGCGAGATGTAGGCGGCGGCCAGGTTCTCGCACACGCCGACGATCAGCCCGCCGAGCAGCGCGCCGCGCGAATTGTTGAAGCCGCCGATGATCGCGGCGAAGAACGCCTTGGTGCCCAGTGATTCGCCCATGTCGAACTTGGCGAGGTAGGTCGGCGTGACCAGCAGCGCCGCGGCACAGGCGAGCACCGCGTTGATCGCGAAGGTGTAGAAGACCATGCGTGGCACGTTGATGCCGAGCACGGTGGCGCTGTCGGTGTTCTGCGCTACCGCCTGCATCGCGCGGCCGGTGACGGTGCGCGCGAGGAAGGCCTGCGTGCCGACCACGAGGACGAGCGCCAGCGCCAGCGTGCCGACGTCGATCAGCGTGACGGTGACGCCGGCGATGTTGAACAGCTTGTCCGCAAACAGGCTGGGGAACGGATGCGCCTCGGCGCTGAAGCCGGCACGGATGCCGTTGCGCATCGCGATCGACAGACCGATGGTCGCCACCACGATGGGCATCAGCCCGAACTTGAGCAAGGGGTCGGCGACGCCGCGCTTGAAGCCCCAGCCGAGCACCAGCACCGCCACCCCGCAGGTGAGCACGAAGCTCACGAGCAGCGGCGCGCCGATGGACATGAAGGCGAGCATCATGAACGCGGGCAGCATCACGAACTCGCCTTGGGCGAAGTTGATGGTGCCCGAGGCCTGCCACAGCAACGTGAATCCGAGGGCCGCCAGCGCGTAGATGCCGCCGGTGGCCATGCCGGAAATAAACAGTTGAAGAAAGTCGGTCATGGTGACCTCGTGCCTTATTTCTTGGCCAGCGGCGGCAGCGTTTCCTTGACTTCCTGCTTGCCGTTCTTCACCTCGGTGATGAAGCTCTCGCGGTCGAGGTCGCCGTTGGCGTCGACGCTCACGTCCATGATCACGCCGGGCTCCTTGGCGGCGGACACGGTGAGGCCGTGCAGCGCCTTGGCCACCGCGATGCGGTCGAGCTTGCCGGCCTTCTCGATCCCGGCCTTCAGGATGTAGACGCCGGTGTAGCCCTTGATGCCGTTGTGATCGGACACGTACTTGTATTCCTTCTCGAACTTGGCGCGGAAGGCGCGCATCGCCGGGATCGGCGCGTCCACCGTCAGGCCCACATGCGCCAGCGCTCCGTTGGCCGCGTCACCGGCGAGGTCGATCACCTTCTGCCCGGTCAGCGTGGTCTCGCCGACGATGGGCTTGCTCCAGCCCTGCTTGCGCAGTTCGCGCAGCGCGCGCGCCGACTCTTCCTCGTTCGTGTAGACGAACACCGCGTCGGCGTTGCTCTGCTTGGCCTTCAGCACCGGCGCGGAGAAGTCGACCTGGCCCGAGTCGGTGGAGATGTCGGCGAGCACCTTCACGCCGGCCGCCTCGGCGGCCTTGCGGAACGCGTCGCGACCGCCCTTGCCGAAGTCGTTGTTGACGTAGATCACCGCCACCGACTTGGCCTTCAAGTTGCTCGCGATGTAGCGCGCCACCTTGGGCATCGAGTTGGTCTGGGTGAAGCTGGTGCGAAACACATAGGGGTTGCCCTGCTGGGTGATCGAGGCCGCTTCGGCACCGGTGAAGTTGGGCACCTCGGCGCGCTTGGTCTCGGACATGCTCACCAGCATCGAGCCGGAGAAGGTCGGGCCGAACACTGCGAACGAGCCGTCGTCGACCGCCTTGCTCGCCAGGCCCTTGGCCACGCCGGGGTTGGACTGGGTGTCGCTGACGTTGGTCTCGATCTTCTTGCCAAGGATGCCGCCGGCGGCGTTGATCTCCTTGACCGCGAGCTCCACGCCGTTCTTGAAGTTGGTGCCGGCCGTGGCGCCGGCGCCCGACAGTTCCTGCAGCACGGCGATCTTGATGGTCTGCTGTGCCTGGGCCGTGGCGGCCCCGAACATCAAAGCAGCGCTGGCGGCGCTGGCCAGCAGGTGGCGGCGGTCGAAAGTCATGGCTTGTCTCCTGGTGTGGGTGAGGACTGCTGCGGGATCACGGCGACACGAACAGCGTGCGCACGTCACGGGGGTCGGCCTGCACCGCTTGTGCGATGTCGTCGAAGCCGAAGAAGCTCAGGTACTCGGGAACCTGCTGAACCATCATCTCGAAGCCGGGGTGCGCGACGATGCCGCGCGCCTGGCAGGCTTGCAGCAGCGGCGTCGGCTGGTTCTTCATCAGGATGTCGACGACGACGGCGCCGGCGTCGAGACGGTCCACGTCGAAGGGCAAGGGATCGCCGCTCTTCAGCCCGAGCGGCGTGGCATTGACGACGAAGTCGAAGCCGGCGGGGTCGGGCCGATTCAGCGACACCACATCGACATCGAACTCGCGGCTCAGTTTGTGCGCGACCGCGTCGGTGCGGCGCGGCGTGCTGTCGTACAGCGCGACGCGGGCGGCGCCGCGCTCGGCCAGCGAGGCCGCGATCGCCACGCCGCCGCCGCCGACGCCGACCACCAACGCACGGCGGCTCGATACCGGAACGCCGAAGTGATCGAGTGCCTTGACGAAGCCCACGCCATCGAACAACGCTCCTTCAAGCGAGCCGTCGGGGTTGCGCCGCGCGGCGTTGACCGCGCCGGCACTGCGGCCGAGGCGGTCGCAGCGGTCGAGCAGCGCGACCATCGCCGTCTTGTGCGGAATCGCGAGCCACAGGCCCTCGATGTTGCGTGCCGCAAGCACGTATCGCACGAAGCCCTCGAGGTCCTTCGGCGCGACGTGGGCCGGCACCAGCACCGCGTCGACACCATGGCGGCGGAACAGGTGGTTGAAGGCCTCGGGCGCCCGCACCTGGGCGATCGGGTCGCCGAGGATCAGGAACACGCGCGTGGTGCCGGTGATGGGCATCGCGCTCGTCGAGGGGGATGAATCGTTGCGTTTCATGACAAGGCAACGATAGGGACCACCGGGCATCCCCTCAAGGTGAATCAGAGGTGTTTGCGCGATGATCGCTCATGTTGCGCGACCATCGTTCGATTGCCGGGTTACCCCCATGACCGAGTCCCAGTTCGAGATCAACCCCAAGGACCTGATCGAAGGCCTGGGCAAGGGCTTGCGCGTGATCGAGGCCTTCGACGACGAGCACCCGCGGCTCAGCGCGAGCGAGGCTGCCGCGCTGACCGGCTTGACGCGCACGGCGGCACGGCGCTTCTTGCTGAGCCTGTGCCACTTCGGCTATGCCGCCACCGACGGCAAGCACTTCTGGCTCGCACCGCGCGTGCTGCGCCTGGGCCAGAGCTACCTCGGCGCGGCGCGGCTGCCGCGGCTGGTGCAGCCGTTCATCCAGCGGGTGTCG
>DASXQQ010000334.1:0-17273 GCA_036507085.1 Piscinibacter sp.
ATGTGCAGCGCCAGCATGCCGGGGGCGCGCAGCACCATCTCCTGCGTCTTCAGCACCGGCCGGATCAGCGCCATCCGCGGCAGCTCGCGCTGGGTGACGAAGCGGGCGTCGGCGTCGACGACCATCCAGGCACGATCGAACTCGAAGCCGGTCTCGACCAGCAGCGACTCCCCGAGCGCCACCCCGGCGCAGCTCTTCACCGGGTACACGTTCAGCGCCGCGATGCGCACCTCGACGTCGCTCACTTGAACAGGCCTTTCAGCTTCTCGCTCAACTTGTCGCGCACGCGGTTGGCCACCGTGTCGGCGATCACCGCCGACCACTCGATGTTCCAGGCCATCGCCTCGAACGGCCCGCTCAGGCGCACCGGCACCGTCACGCCTTTGAGCGCGGCGAGCTCCGCGCCGCCCTGGCCGGCCGCGGTGGCGGCCACCGTCGCGCGCGCCAGGTAATCGATGCGGCCGCGGCCGATGTCGATCGCGCCCTCGCCGCTCAGGCGCAGGAACGGGCTCTTCACGTCGAGGTCCTTGTTGCGGGCCACGCCGTCGGCGATCTGGAAGGTCGCGTTCAACTCGCTGAAGTCCGTCTTCTCGGTCTGGTTCGACTTGCGCGCCGTGTCCTGCTTCATCGAGAGGGCGGCGCGCGTCTCGCGCAGCGTCTTCGCGAGGTTGATGCCCTTGATCGCGCCGTCGCGCAGCTGCAGCGCCGCGTTGCCCTTCAGGCGCGACTTCATTTCGCCGACGCTGCGCCCGGCGCTGTCGATGTCCAGCGTGACCCTGCCGGTGCCTTCGATCCAGTCCTTGGCGGCCACGTCCTTGACCAGCGCATTCACGTTGACGCCGCTGGCCACGCCCTTGACGGCGACCCGGCTCGCGCGCGCATCGGCGAAGGCGGTCGCGTCGAGCTGGCCACCCCAGGCACGGCCCTTGAGCTGGGTCACGCGCAGCATGCCGGCGTCGAGCGTCGCGTCGATGCGCGCATCGGCGACGCGGTACTGGCGCCAGGCGAAGCTGCCGGCCTGCAGGTTCAGCTGGGCGTTGACGCTGCGCAAGCCGCTCAGGTCCAGCGGCGTGTCGGCCGGCGCCGGTGCCGGTGCCTTGGCGGCGGCCGGGGACGAAGGGCTCAGCAGCCGGTTCAGGTCGAGCGTGTCGAAGCGCGCCTTGGCCGTGAGCTGCGGCGTCGCGCCGGTGAGGATCAGCGTGCCGTCGCTGCTGAACGCGTTCGTGTTGAGCTGGCCCGACAGGTTCCAGCTCGAGCGCTGAGCCGACGCGGTGGCGTTGCCGCGCACGCCGAGCGCGAGCGGCGGCAGCGTCGCTTCGTCGACCTTGGCTTGCAGGTCGAGCGCGTCGAAGGTCAACGATGCGCGCGCCGGGTTGAGCGTCAGGTCGCAGCGCAATGTGCCGGCGATCTTGCGCTGCGGCGCGTGGCTCGCGAGCTGGGCCTCGAAACCGGGCACGCGGATCGCATCGAAATTCCCGCTCGGTGCTCGGCTCTTGAACTGCGCGTCCAACGGCAGCTCGCCGCCGCGCGAGAACTTGCCGCTGAACGCGCTGCCGCCGAGCTGGTTGCCGGTGACTGCGAGTTCGGGCCAGTCGAGGTCGAGCGACAGCGGGTGGCCGCCCTGCGTCGCCTTGACCCGTGCCTGAAGCCGGCGCATGGTCAGCGACTTGCGCGCCGCATCGAAGGCGAAGCGCTCGACCGCCAGCGTCGTGCCGGAGAACTTCAATCCGGCCGCAGTGGCGGCGAGCTTGAGTTCCAGCGCCTGCGCGTCGACCGCGTTCTTCGCCCCGTCCCAGGCGAGGCTGCCCTTGAGCAGCGCGTCGACGCCGCTCGCGGAGGGCAGGTCGCCCTTGAAAGCGAGGTTCATGTCGCGCACGCTCACCGAGCGGGTCTCGGTGTCCAGCGTCAAGCGGGTGTCGCCGGTCAGCTCGCCTTTCAGCGCCGGCGCCTTGAAGTCGAACTGCGCCGCCAGCTTGAGCTTCGATTCGACCTTATTGGCGATCCGTCCGGTGGTGAGCGACTTCAGCAGCAGCTCGCCGTCGACGCCGGCCACCTCGTCCTTCACCCGCGCACGCACGTCGCTGAGCTCGATGCCGCTCACGTCGAAGCGCAGTGCCTTCGCGCTGCCGGGCTCGGCGGGCTCGGACTGCAGCAGGTCGTCGAGGTTGCTCTTGCTCTTCGGGTCGCGCACATAGACCACGCGCACGCCCTTGGCCCGCACCCGGTCGATCACCAGTTGGCCGCGCAGCAGCGGCAGCACGTCGACCGCGAGCCCCGCTTCGTCGAGCGCGGCGAAGTCGTCGGGCTTTCCGACCTCGCTCAGCCGCAGCTTGGACAGCTTGACCGCGAGCCGCGGGAACACCGACAACTCGATCGGCCCGTCGATCACCAGGCTGCGGTTTCGGTGGACCTTCATCCAGTCGATCGCCACGCTCTTGTAACGATTGGCGTCGAAGGTCGATACCAGATAACCGGCGACAAGCACCAGCACGAGCAGCAACGCCCCCACACCCCACAACCCACGACGCAACCAGACCGGCATCTCGAAGACTCCTTCAGGCGCGAAATTGTGCCCTTGCTGGCGCCAAAGGGTGATGCCCCGCTGCCTACAATCGGCCCCGATGAAGCAATTCGACGTGTGGGTACGCGGCTCGGGCATCGTGGGCAAGAGCCTCGCGCTCGCGCTGGCGCGCGCCGGCTTGCAAGTGGCGCTGCGGCCCGACCCGGTGCGCGCCGATACCGGCCCGGACGTGCGCGCCTACGCGCTCAACGCTGCGTCGGTGACGCTGCTGCAAGGCCTGAAGGTCTGGGACGCGTTGCCGGCACACGCCGCCACCGCCGTGCACGACATGCACATCGAGGGCGATGCGCCCGGCGCCGCGCTCGACTTTTCGGCCTGGGAACAGTGCGTCGGCGAGCTCGCCTGGATCGTCGACGCCGCGGTGCTCGAGCGCCAGCTGGAATCGGCCGTCAAGTTCGCGCCGCACATCAGCGTGACGACGCACGAGGTCAGCGCCCCACTGACCGCGCTGTGCGAGGGCAAGGCGTCGGCCACCCGCGAGGCGCTGGGCGTCGCCTTCGAGCGCAACGACTACGGCCACCGCGCGATCGCGGCGCGCCTCGTCGCGAGCCGCGGCCACCGCAACATCGCGCGCCAGTGGTTCCGTTCGCCCGACGTGCTGGCGCTGCTGCCCTTCGACACGCCGCAGCCGGAGGCGTCGTACGCGCTCGTCTGGTCGATGCCCAACGAGCACGCCGAGCGCTTGCTGGCCCACGACGACGCCGCCTTCGCGCAGGCGCTGATGGAGGCCACCGCCGGCGCCGCCGGCGAGCTGACGCTCGCGTCGCCGCGCGCCGCCTGGCCGCTGATGCGCGCCCAGGCCAGCGCCTGGTGCGGCCCCGGCTGGGTGCTGCTCGGCGACGCCGCCCATGTGGTGCACCCGCTGGCCGGCCAGGGCCTGAACCTTGGGCTCGCCGACGTGACGGCGCTCGCCCGCGTCATCGCCGAGCGCGAACCCTGGCGCGACCTCGCCGACGAGCGATTGCTGCGCCGCTACGCCCGCGAGCGCCTCGCGCCGACCTGGGCGATGGGGCAGCTGACCGAGGGCTTGCTGGAACTTTTTGCCCACGAGCTGCCGGCGGTGCGGGAACTTCGCAACCGCGGCCTGACTCTGGTCAACCATCTGACCCCCGTGAAGCGCTGGCTCACCGCCCGCGCCCTCGACTCCTGAAAGGCCGTTCATGGCATCCCCGCAGTACCCCCTTCGCCGCCTGCTGGCGGTCGCGCTGTGCGCTGCCGCGCTGGGCCATGCCGCCTGGGCCGACGACGCGGCGATCCGCAAGAACCTGGCCGAGCGCCTGCCGGATTTCCCCAAGATCGACGAGATCAACAAGACGCCGATCCCCGGCCTCTTCGAAGTGCGCGTGGGCACCGACGTCTTCTACACCGACGAGCAGGGCAACCACCTGATCGAAGGCCAGATGATCGAGACGAAGACGCGCAACAACCTCACCGAGGCGCGTGTGTCCAAGCTCACCGCGATCGATTTCGCCAGCCTGCCGCTGAAGGATGCGATCGTCTGGAAGCAAGGCAGCGGCGAGCGCCGCATCGCCGTCTTCGCCGACCCGAACTGCGTCTACTGCAAGAAGTTCGAGCGCGAGCTGCAACAGGTGAAGGACGTGACGGTCTACACCTTCCTCTACCCGATCCTCGGCGGCGACTCGCCCGACAAGTCGCGCAACATCTGGTGCGCCAAGGACAACACCAAGGCCTGGCGCGACTGGATGATCGCCGGCGCGACGCCGGCGCGTGCGATGGGCCAGTGCGACACCACCGCGCTGCAGCGCAACCTGATCCTGGGGCGCAAGCACAAGGTCAACGGCACGCCGGCGCTGGTGTTCGAGGACGGCAAGCGCGTCCCTGGCGCGATGAGCCCGGACCAGATCGAGAAGCAGCTGGTCGCGAGCCGCAAGGCGGGCTGAGAGGCTGAGATTTTTTCGCCGCGCGCATCCAACTCCCGTTCGGGCTGAGCTTGCATTTCCGATCGCCCTGAGCCTGTCGAAGGGAGCCCTGCAACCGGGCGTGCAGGCACTCCCTTCGACAGGCTCAGGGCGATCGGAAATGCAGGCTCAGTGCGAACGGAAATTGGACATCGCGCAGAGAACTCTCAGCCTCTGAGCCCATCGCGCCGGTGCAGCGACAATCGGCGCTGTTGCCGCCGAACCGGGTCGCCTCCGACGCCTCTTGATGATCTCCTACCGCATCGACATCGCCGACGCCCACGCCCATCTCTTTCGCGTCACGCTCACGATTCCCGACCCCGCCACGCCGCAGCGCCTGAGCCTGCCGGTGTGGATTCCCGGCAGCTACCTGGTACGCGAGTTCGCGCGCCACCTCTCGGCCATGGAGGCGAAGCAGGGAACGCGCCGGGTGCCGCTCACGCAGCTCGACAAGACCAGCTGGCAGGCCGATTGCGGGGCACGCTCGCCGCTGGTCGTGAGCTACCTCGTCTACGCCTTCGACACGTCGGTGCGCACCGCGTTTCTCGACGCGCGCCGCGGCTTCTTCAACGGCACCAGCCTGCTGCTGCGCGTCGAGGGCCGCGAAGCCGAGCCGCAGCGGATGGAATTGCGCGAGCTGCCGCGCGCCTGGCAGGTTGCCACCGCGATGCCGCCGGTCAAGATCGACGCTGCAGGCCGCGGCACCTACGAGGCCGCAAGCTACGACGCGCTGGTCGACCACCCGGTGGAGCTCGGCAGCTTCTGGCGCGGCCGCTTCGAGGCGCAGGGCGTGCCGCACGAGCTGGTGGTGTCGGGCGCCTTGCCCGATGTCGACACCGACCGGTTGCTCGCCGACGCGCGGCGCATCTGCGAAACCGAGATCGCGTTCTGGCACGGGTCGGCCAAGCCGCCGTTCGAGCGCTACGTGTTCATGCTGAACGCGGTCGACGACGGCTACGGCGGCCTCGAGCATCGCGCCAGCACCGCGCTGATCGCCGCGCGGCGCGATCTGCCGCAGCGCGGCAAGACCGAAACCAGCGACGCCTACGTGACGCTGCTGGGCTTGATCAGCCACGAGTATTTCCACACCTGGAACGTCAAGCGGCTGCGCCCGCGCGATTTCGATCGCTACGACTACACGCAGGAGAACTACACCGAGCTGCTGTGGTTCTTCGAGGGCTTCACCTCCTACTACGACGACTTGCTGCTGCTGCGCGCCGGCTTGATCGACGACGCTCGCTACCTGAAGCTCGTGGCGAAGACGATCAGCGGCGTGCTCAGCGCGCCGGGTCGCAAGGTGCAAAGCGTCGCGCAGGCGAGCTTCGACGCCTGGGTGAAGTACTACCGAAGCGACGAGAACACGCCGAACGCGACGATCAGCTACTACACCAAGGGCTCGCTCGTGGCGCTGGCACTGGACCTGAGCCTGCGTGAAGCCAAGGGCTCGCTCGACGAAGTGATGCGTCGCCTGTGGGCGCGCAGCGAGGGCGGGCCCATCGGCGAGAACGACATCGCGCAGGCGCTGCGCGACGTGGCCGGCCGCTCGCTGGCCGACGAATTGCGCGCCTGGGTCCACGGCACCGACGACCTGCCGCTGCAGCCGCTGCTCGAGCGCTTCGGCGTGCAATGGCAGCCGCAGCCGGCGACGCTGGCGCAGCGCCTGGGCCTGCGCGTCAGCGAAAGCGCGCTGACCGGGGTGAAGGTGAGCCACGTGCTGCGCGGCGGCGCCGCGGAGCGCGCCGGCGTGTCCACCGGCGACGAGCTGCTGGCGGTCGACGGCTGGCGCATCCGCCGCATCGACGATGCGCAGCGCCTGCTGCGCCCGGGCATGCCCACGCCGCTGCTGCTGTCGCGCGACCAGCGCGTGCTGACGCTGCCGCTGGTGCTGCCCAAGGACGGCGAGCCGGCCGGCGGCGTGGCGCTCGCCCTCGACGCCAAGCCGTCGCGCACCGCGCTGGCGCTGCGCAAGGCATGGTTCGCCGGCTGACGATGCCCCGCGCGCAGCGCTGGCGGCGCAGCGCAGCCGCGCTGGCGTTGGTGCTCGGGGTGATCGCGGTGCACGGCTGCGTGGCCGGTCGCATCGCCGCGCTGATGGCCGACTTCGGTGCCGCTGCGGCGATGCCGCCGCGCATCGTTGTGGCCTATGTGCGCGAGATGGAATTGAGCGCGCCGCCGGTGGTCGCGCCGGCGCCGCCACCGCGACCGCGCGCCAGGCGCGCGCGGGCGGTGCGCGAGCCGGCAGCGGCGCCCGTGCCGGCTTCGGAGCCGGCCAGCGCCCCGCCGACCACAGTGGCCGAGGCGGCCTCGGCGCCCGAGCCCGAGGCCGCGCCGGCGTCGGCGCCGCCGGCGGCCAGCGCACCCGCCGAAGCGGCGCTGGCGGCTGCTTCCCCGGCGTCGGCAGCGTCGGCGCCGGGCTTCGCCTGGCCCGGCTCGACCCGCCTGAGCTACGTGCTGACCGGCAACTACCGCGGCGAGATCCACGGCCTCGCGCAGGTCGAATGGGTGCGCGTCGACCTGCGCTACCAGGTGCACCTCGACGTGAGCGTGGGTCTCGGATTCGCCAAGCTGCTGTCGCGCCGCATGAGCAGCGAGGGACAGCTCACGCCCGAGGGCTTGTTCCCGCAGCGCTACGACGAAGACACGCGGGTCGCCTTTCGCGACCCGCGCCGCGCGACGATGCTGTTCGAGCCCGATGCGATCGTGATGCCCAACGGTCAGCGCCGCGAACGCTGGCCGGGCGTGCAGGACACGGCGAGCCAGTTCGTCCAGCTGACCTATCTGTTCACGCTGCACCCCGAGCTGCTGAGCCAGGGTGGCGCGATCGAAGTGCCGCTGGCACTGCCGCGCAGCGTCGACCGCTGGACCTACGATGTGCTCGGGCTGGACACGCTGGACACGCCGTTCGGCGCGGTCGAAGCGTTTCACCTGAAGCCGCGCCGCGTCGCGCGCCCCGGCAGCGACCTGACCGCGGAGATCTGGTTCGCGCCGGCGCTGCATTACCTGCCGGTGCGCATCCGCATCCAGCAGGACGCCGAGACCTACATCGACCTGATGATCAAGCGCCGGCCGCAGCTGGCGGCGCCGTAGCCGCGCCACCCGCGACGCATGAACCGGCCTATCAAGCGGCCGCCGCGGATCCGGCTTCGCCGGGCCGCTGGCGGCGCCCCCTTGAGGGGGAGCGCCGAAGGCGCTTCGGGGGTGGTTCGTTTCACGTGCCCGGCGGCAGGAAACGCTCGCTGAACTCGTTGGCGGCCGCGCTGCCGCGGGTGTTTTGCAGAATGTCGCGCGCGATCTCGAGCGAGTGGCGCAGTTCTTCCCAGTTGTGCGCCTTCTCCATCTTCATTGCCACCGCCTCGGCCACCGGGCCGACCAGCTCGGTCAGCGTGCGTACGGCCTTCTTGCGCACGTCGTCGAGCGCGCGCTGGCCGGCGGCGGCGGCCTGCGCGGCCGCTGCGGCGGCTTCCGGCGGAGGTGGCGCCGGCGGAGCCGGACGTTGCGCCGTGATCGAGATCACCTCGACGTAACCCTCGTCAAGCAGGGTCTTCAGCGCGCCGTCCGAGTCGCTCAAGATCAGCTTGCGCAACTCGTCGTCGTTGCGCTTGCCGTCGACCATGATCAGCGCGCTTCTCAGCCGGGGTGCAAGGCGATGGGCGCGGGTTTCGATCTCGGCCAGACCCTTGTCGGTCTTGCGGTAAACGGATGGCATGGCGTTCCCAAGCGGGTCCTTGTCTGCAGGCTTCAAGCTTAGCGCGTGCGGTAGCCGAGCGGAGTGCGTGTCCACCCTCGGCGTGCGCGCAGCGGTCGTATAGTTGTCAACTATTTCACCCGAGACCGCCATGAGCTACGAATTCATCCTCACCGAAGTACGCGGCAGCGACGAGCGCAAGACCGGTCTGATCACGCTGAACCGGCCGAAGCAGTTGAACGCGTTGAACGACGGATTGATGAACGAGCTCGGCCAGGCGTTGCAGGCCTTCGACGCCGACGATGCGATCGGCTGCATCGTCATCACCGGCAGCGAGAAGGCCTTCGCCGCCGGCGCCGACATCGCCGCGATGGCGAGCTGGAACTACATGGACGTCTACAAGAGCGACTACATCACCCGCAACTGGGAGACGATCCGCTCGGTGCGCAAGCCGGTGATCGCCGCGGTGGCGGGTTTCGCGCTCGGCGGCGGCTGCGAGCTCGCGATGATGTGCGACTTCATCATCGCCGCCGACAGCGCGCGCTTCGGTCAGCCGGAGATCAAGCTCGGCGTGATCCCCGGCGCCGGCGGCACGCAACGCCTGCCGCGCGGGATCGGCAAGGCCAAGGCGATGGACCTGGTGCTCACCGGGCGGATGATGGACGCCGCCGAGGCCGAGCGTGCCGGCCTGGTGTCGCGCGTGGTGCCGGCGCTCGAGCTGCTCGACGTCGCGCTGAACGCGGCGCAGACCATCTGCGAGTTCAGCGGCCCGAGCGTGATGATGGCCAAGGAGTGCGTCAACCGCGCCTACGAAGGGCCCTTGTCCGAGGGCATCCAGTTCGAACGCCGCATGTTCCATTCGCTGTTCGCGACCGAGGACCAGAAGGAAGGCATGGACGCCTTCGTCAACAAGAGGAAGCCGCTGTTCAAGCAGCGTTGACCCCGGGATCGTTCAGCCTTCGTTGCGCAGCGACGGAAACAGGATCACGTCGCGGATGCTCGGGCTGTCGGTGAGCAGCATGATCAGGCGGTCGATGCCGATACCGCAGCCGCCGGTGGGCGGCATGCCGTATTCGAGCGCGCGGATGAAGTCGGCGTCGTAGTACATCGCTTCCTCGTCCCCGGCTTCCTTGTTGGCCGCCTGCGCCTGGAAGCGTGCCGCCTGGTCCTCGGCGTCGTTCAGCTCGGAGAAGCCGTTGGCGTATTCGCGCCCGGTGATGAACAGCTCGAAGCGCTCGGTGATCGCGGGGTTGCTGTCCGACGCGCGCGCGAGCGGCGACACCTCGACCGGGTAGTCGATGATGAAGGTGGGATTCCAGAGCTTCGCTTCGACCGCCGCCTCGAACAGGCCGAATTGCAGTTCGGGCAGCTTCCAGTGCGCCGGCGCTTCATGGCCGAGCCCTTTCAGCTTCGCGCGCAGCACTTGTTCGTCGCCGGCTTCGGCCTCGCTCAAGCCGGCGTGCACCACCAGCGAATCGCGCACCGACAGGCGCGCGAACGGCTTGTCGAGGTCGACGGGGCGGCCGGCGTAGGTGAGGCTCGCCGAGCCGGCGGCGCAGCGCGCCGCATGGCGCAGCACGCTTTCGGTGAAGTCCATCAGGTCGTGGTGGTTCCAGTACGCCGCATAGAACTCCATCATCGTGAATTCGGGGTTGTGCCGAACCGAGATGCCTTCGTTGCGGAAGTTGCGGTTGATCTCGAACACCCGCTCGAAGCCGCCGACGATCAGCCGCTTGAGGTACAGCTCGGGCGCGATGCGCAGGAACATCTCCTGGTCGAGCGCGTTGTGGTGGGTGACGAAGGGCTTGGCGTTGGCGCCGCCGGGAATCGGGTGCAGCATCGGCGTTTCCACTTCCAGAAAGCCGTGCTCGACCATGAAGTTGCGGATCGAGCTCACCGCCTTGCTGCGCGCGACGAAGCGCGCGCGCGACTCCTCGTCGGTCATCAGGTCGACGTAGCGCTGGCGGTACTTCTGCTCCTGGTCGGTCATGCCATGGAACTTGTCGGGCAGCGGGCGCAGGCTCTTGGTCAGCAGGCGCAAGGTGGTGACGCGCACCGACAACTCGCCGGTCCTCGTCTTGAACAGCGTGCCCTCGGCGCCGAGGATGTCGCCCAGGTCCCAGTGCTTGAACGCGTCGTAGGTGTCGCCGAGCGCATCCTTGGTGACGAACAGCTGGACCCGGCCCGAGCCGTCCTGCAGCGTGCCGAAGCTCGCCTTGCCCATCACGCGCTTGAGCATCAACCGGCCGGCGACGGCGACCTTCACCGCCTGCGGCTCGAGCGCTTCGTTCGATTCGTTGCCATGCAGGCGCAGCAGATCGGCGGCGTGGTGGCTGGGCTTGAAATCGTTCGGAAAGGCCACGCCGCGGCGGCGGATGGCGGCGAGCTTTTCGCGCCGTTCGGCAATGAGCTGGTTGTCGTCGAGTTCGGACATGGGGGAGGGGCTGCGCTGACGGATCGACGCGATTTTAGGCGGTCGGGTCGCAACGGCCCTCGATGCGGTCGAGCCGCCGCTAAAATCGAACGCTTTGCCAGTCGCCGGCGTTGCCGCGGCTGGCGCCCACCCCGCCTGGTTTTTCGGATGACCCGCAACACGACCCCCGCGCCCTGGCCCATCGTCGATCGCAAGATTCGTTTTGCCTTGGCGGGCTGCGGCCGCATTTCGAAGAACCACTTCCAGGCGCTGGCCAAGCACGCCGAGCGCGCCGAGCTCACCGCCGTGTGCGACACCGATTTCGCGGCGCTCGCCGCCGCGGAGGCGGCCACCGGCGCGCGCGGTTACGCCTCGCTGCACGAACTGCTGGCGCACAGCGACGCCGACATCGTGGTCCTCACCACGCCGAGTGGTCTGCATTCGCAGCAGGCGGTGGCCTGCGCGCGCGCCGGCCGCCATGTGCTGAGCGAAAAGCCGATGGCGACGAAGTTCGAGGAAGGCCAGGCGATGGTGCGCGCCTGCCGCGACGCCGGCGTCAAGCTCTTCGTCGTCAAGCAGAACCGGCTGAACGCGACGGTGCAGCTGGTCAAGCGCGCGATCGACCAGGGCCGCTTCGGGCGCATCTATCTCAGCACCGTCAATGTGTTCTGGACCCGCCCGCAAAGCTACTACGACGCCGCCCGCTGGCGCGGCCGCTGGGACCTCGACGGCGGCGCGTTCATGAACCAGGCGAGCCACTACGTCGACCTGCTCGACTGGCTGGTCGGCCCGGTCGACAGCGTGCATGCCTACACCGCGACGCTGGCGCGCGACATCGAGGCCGAGGACACCGGGGTGATGAGCGTGCGCCTGCGCCACGGCGGGCTCGGCTCGATCAACGTGACGATGCTGACCTACCCGAAGAACATGGAAGGCAGCATCACGATCCTCGGCGAGCGCGGCACGGTGCGCATCGGCGGCACGGCGGTCAACAAGATCGAGCACTGGGAATTCGACACGCCGCATGAAGACGATGCCATGGTCGGCAACGCGAGCTACGGCACCGAGAGTGTCTACGGGCCCGGCCATCCGCTGTACTACGACAATGTGATCAACACGCTGCGCGGCGAGGCGCATGCCGAGGTCGACGGCTACGAGGGCCTGCGCTCGCTCGAGGTGCTGGTTGCAGCCTACCGCTCGGCGCGCGACGGCGTGCGCGTCGGCCTGCCGCTGGTGTTCTGATGGTAGCCACCGTTCACCCAAGCGCGATCGTCGACGCCGGTGCGCAGCTCGGCGACGACACGAAGGTCTGGCACTTTTGCCATGTCTGCGCCGGCGCGCGCGTCGGCGCGCGCTGCTCGCTGGGGCAGAACGTCTACGTCGGCAACGACGTGGTGATCGGCGACAACGTGAAGATCCAGAACAACGTCTCGGTCTACGACGCTGTGACGCTCGAAGACGACGTGTTCTGCGGGCCGAGCATGGTGTTCACCAACGTCTACAACCCGCGTTCGGCGGTGACGCGCAAGAACGAATACCGGCGCACCCTGGTGCGCCGCGGCGCGACGCTCGGCGCCAACTGCACGCTCGTCTGCGGCGTGACGGTCGGGCGCTACGCCTTTGTCGGCGCCGGCGCGGTGGTGCAAAAGGACGTGCCCGATTTCGCGCTGATGGTCGGCGTGCCGGCGCGGCGCATCGGCTGGATGAGCCGCTTCGGCGAGCGGCTCGACCTGCCGTCAGTGGGCGCGGGGGAGGCGCGCTGCCCGCACAGTGGCGACCGCTACCACCTCGCCGGTGAGGTCTGCAGCCTGGTCGAGGAAGGGCGCCTGCCATGAGTTCGATGCCGTTCACCGACCTGAAGGCGCAGTATGCCGCGCTGAAGCCCGCCATCGATGCGCGCATCCAGAACGTGCTCGACCACGGCCAGTACATCATGGGCCCGGAGGTCGCCGAGCTCGAACAGAAGCTCGTTGCCTACACCGGCGCGAAGCACTGCATCACGGTCGCGAGCGGCACCGAGGCGCTGCTGATCTCGCTGATGGCGATCGGCTTGCAGCCCGGCGACGAGGTCATCACGACGCCGTTCACTTTCGCCGCCACGGCGGAGATGATCGTGCTGCTGGGCGGCGTGCCGATGTTCGTCGACATCGAGCCCGACACCTGCAACATCGACGTCTCGCTGATCGAGGCCGCGATCACGCCGCGCACCCGGGCCATCATGCCGGTCGGCCTGTACGGCCAGCCGGCCGACATGGACGAGATCAACGCGATCGCCGCGCGCCACGGCAACATTCCCGTGATCGAGGACGCGGCGCAGAGCTTCGGCGCCGACTACCACGGCCGCAAGAGCTGCAACCTGTCGACCTTCGGCTGCACCAGTTTCTTCCCCAGCAAGCCGCTCGGCTGCTACGGCGACGGCGGCGCGATCTTCACCAGCGACGACGTGCTCGCCCAGGCCTGCCGCGAGATCCGCGTGCACGGCCAGAGCCAGCGCTACACCCACACCCGCATCGGCGTGGGTGGGCGCATGGACACGCTGCAGTGCGCGGTCGTGCTCGCCAAGCTCGAGCGCTTTGACTGGGAGGTCACGCAGCGCCTCGCGATCGGTGCGCGCTACAACGAATGGCTCGCCGGCCGGCTGCCGGTCGTCGCGCAACGGCCGGGCCGCACCAGCGTGTTCGCGCAGTACACGGTCTTCGTCGACGACCGCGCCGCGTGCCAGGCGAAGCTCGCGGGCCTGGGCGTGCCGACCGCCGTGCACTACCCGCGGCCGCTCAACCAGCAAGCGGCCTACGAAGGCCGCTGCCGCGGCAACGCCACGCCGCATGCGCGCGAGGTGGCCGCGCGGGTGCTGAGCCTGCCGATGAGCGCCGACTTGTCGGTGGACGACCAGCAACGGGTTGTGCAGTCCCTGCTGGCATGACCGGCAGCGCCAGGTCCGCCAGCGCTTCGGCACGCCACGTGCTGACGCTGATGACCGGCACCAGCCTCGCGCAGGCGATTGCGCTGGCGGTGAGCCCGATCCTCTCGCGCCTGTACGCTCCCGAGCAGTTCGGCGTGTTCGCGCTGTACCTGAGCGTGGTGTCACTGCTGGCGATTGCCGCCACCGGCCGCTACGAACTCGCGATCGTGCTGCCCGAGGCCGATGCCGACGCCTGGGATGTCTGCGTGCTCGCCTTGCTGATCGCGGGCGCCGTCAGTGCGTTGACGGTGGTCTGCGTGTGGGCGTTCGGCGCGCCGCTCGCAGCGTGGGCCGGCGATCCGGGCATCGCCAGCTGGCTCTACCTCGTGCCGATCGCCGTCTTGCTGACCAGCGTGACCAACACGCTCGGCTGCTGGGCCAACCGCAAGCAGCGCTATCCGCAACTCGCCGCCAACCGCCTGTCGCAAAGCGCGACGACGGCGGCCGCCAGTGTCGGCTTCGGCGCGGCCGGGCAGACGGGCCTGGGGTTGCTGTGGGCGAGCGTGCTCGGCCAGGCGCTGTCGGCGCTGCTGTTCGTTGGCGGGCTGTGGCGCAACGAGCGCGCGGTGGTGCAACGCCCGAGTCGTGCGGCGCTGCGTACGCAGGCGCGGCGCTACCGCAATTTCCCGCGCATCAACCTGCCGCATGCGCTGCTCGACGCCGCCCAGGCGAGCGCCCTGCTGGCGCTGCTGGGCCTCGCGTTCGGCAGCGGCGTGCTCGGCCTGTACGCGTTCGCGCTGCGCATCGTGAAGACGCCGCTCGCGATCCTCGGCTCCTCGGTCGGCCAGGTGTTCCAGCAGCGCGCGGCGCAGGTGTTCAACCAGGGCGGCGACCTGCGCGGCCTGGTCACGCGAACGACGTGGCGGCTCGCCAAGCTGATCGCGCCGTTCATCGTGCTGATGCTGTTCGCGCCGTCGCTGTTCGGCCTCGTCTTCGGCGCCGCCTGGCACGATGCGGGTGTCTATGCGCTGATCCTCGCGCCGTGGATGGCGCTGAACTTCATCACCTCGCCCTTGTCGCAGCTGCCGCTGATCGTCGGCCGGCAGGGCCGCGCGTTCGCCTACGGTCTGGCCTACCAGGCGTCGATGCTGCTGCCCTATGCGCTGGCCTACGCGCTGCGGCTGGAGATCACGACCGCGCTCGCGCTGCAATCGGCGCTGTCGTCGGTCGTGCTGATCTTCTACGGGCTGTGGTTGCACCGCCTGTCCGAGCTGAGGGCCGAGGATGTCTAGCGCCGCCTACTGGACCGAGCGCGTGCGCCGCTACGGCCACACCGGCTGGTCGGACGCCGCCACCTACTGGTACGACCAGCGGCTGCGGCTGAAGGCAATCGAAGCGACGGTGCTCGCGCCGCTACCGGCGTTGCAGGCGAGCGCGCTCGACTTCGGCTGCGGTGTCGGTGACTTCAGTGCCGCGCTGTCGCGGCGCTTTCGCGAGGTCATCGGCTACGACGTGTCGGCCGACGTGCTCGAGCGGGCGCGCGAACTCAACGCCGCGCCGAACGTCAACTACACCGCGCAGCTCGACGTGGCGCTGGGTCGCCCGCACGACCTGATCCTCAGCATCACCGTGTTGCAGCACGTCGTGCGCGACGAGGACCTGCAGACGCTGCTGGCGCGCTTTGCGCAGCAGCTCGCGCCGGGCGGATGCCTGGCGGTCATGGAGACCTTCGGCGAGGCGGAGAGCCACGCCGGCTACCTGAAGCGGCGCACGCTGCCGGGCTTGCTCGGCCTGTGCGCCGACGCCGGCCTCGCGCTGACCGCGCAACATGACTTCTACCACCCGAGCGAATGCCCGACCCCAAGCTACCGGCGCTATCGCAGCCGCTGGAGCGTGCGCCTGCTCGGCCGGCTGGCGGCGATGAAGGTGCCGGGGACCGAGGGCCTGCTGCGGCGCTTGGCGCAGCGTCATGCCGATACCGACAGTGGCTACCTCGACAGCGCGACCTCGCCGACCAAGATCCTTCTGTTCGCCCGCAGGAAGGTAGGGTGGGCTTCAGCCCACGCGTCCCCCGCGACGCACGGAACGGCGTGGGCTGAAGCCCACCCTACAGCCGGTACAGGCCGCAGCGGGGACTCGCCATGAACCCGGTGCTCGTCATCGGCAGCGCCTCGGTCCACGTCGCGCGCATCGTGCGCGGCCTGTGCGACGCGGGACAGTCGGTCGTGCTGGTCACGCACGGCGAACTGGCGCTCGACGCCCATCCGCTGCTGCTCGCCGCCGTGACCCTGGACCTCGGTGCCGCCAACTGGCGCGCGCCGCGGCAGATTCGCGCCCTGATCCGCCGCTGGTCGCCGCGCGTGGTGCACGCACACCAGGCCAACAGCGTCGGCTGGCACGCGGCGCGCGCGGCGCAGGACAGCGGGGTGCCGGTGCTGTTGACGCTGTGGGGTTCCGATGTGCTGACCACGCCCTCGCTCAGCCCGCTGCATCGCTGGATGGTGCGTCGCGCGCTGGGCGGGGCGAGCGCGTGGAGCGCCGACGCGCGCATGGTGCTCGAAGCGGCCGACGCGTTGACGCTGAACCGCCGCGCGCCTGCGACGCGTGCATGGATCCCGATCGGCATCGACGAGCCTGCCGCGCCGTCGGAGTCGTCGCAACAGGAACGCCGCCTGCTGTCGTGCCGATTGCACAAGCCGCTGTACCGCATCGACGCGATCCTTCGCGCGTTCGCCCGCCTGCCGGCGCACTGCACGGATTGGACGCTGGAAGTGGCCGCGGCCGGCCCCGAAACGCAAGCCTTGAAGGCACTCGCCGCCGAACTCGGCGTCGCCGAGCGCGTCGAGTTCAGCGGCATGCTGAGCCCGCAGGCACTGGCGCTGAGCTACCGCCGCGCGGCGCTGTTCGTCAGCGTGCCGCGATCCGACGGCACCGCGGTCAGCCTGCTCGAAGCGATGGCGGCCGGCTGCGTGCCGGTGCTGAGCGACCTGCCGGCCAATCGCGAGTGGGTCGTTGACGGGATCAACGGCTTTCTGGCGCGCGACGTCGACGCGCTCGACCCGGTGCTGGTGCAGGCGATCGACGAATGGGAGTCGGGGCGATGGGCGACGCGGGGCGGCGCCCTGAACCCGCCGCTGATCCGCGCCAAGGCCCTGCTCGCGCACAACATCCAGCAGTTCCTGGCGCTGTACGCGCAGCTGCGCGCAAGCTGACCCACCGCCATGCGCATCGCCCACGTCACCACCGTCCACCCGCGCTACGACATCCGCATCTTCCGCAAGGAGTGCGTGTCGCTCGCCGCGGCCGGGTACGAGACGCACCTGGTCGTCGGTGACGGCCTGGGCGACGAGACGCGCGACGGCGTGCACATCATCGACATCGGCGCGCCGCCGCGCGGCCGGCTCGCGCGCATGCGCGAACAGCCCCGCAAGGCCTTGCAGGCGCTGCGGGATTTGCGGCCGGCGGTGGTCCATTTCCACGACCCCGAGCTGCTGCGCATCGGCGTGCGCCTCGCGCGCGAGGGCCACACGGCGGTCTACGACGCCCACGAGGACGTGCCGCGGCAGATCCTCACCAAGCAATGGATCCCGGCGCCGTTGCGGCGGCCGCTCGCGTGGCTGTTCGAGCGCTATGAGAACGCGCTCGCGCGCCGGCTGTCGGCGGTGGTCGCGGCCACGCCGCACATCGCCGAGCGCTTCGCCGCGGTCCAGCCACGTTCGATCAGCGTGTGCAACTTTCCGCTGCTCGAAGAGCTGTCGGCGCCGGCAGCCGGT
>DASXQQ010000335.1:0-8202 GCA_036507085.1 Piscinibacter sp.
CAGCCGGTGATGAACGACCTGCTGAGCTACTACCAGAGCTTCGTGCCCGCCGCCAACATCGTCTACAAGACCAACCTCGCGGCCGAGCACGCGATGGTCACCGACGACTACGGCAGCAGCTGCGCCACCAAAGGGTCTCCCTACATCAACGACTGCGACTTCGACCTCGCCGGCGCGATCCTGGCGCAGCTCTACGGATCGCTGAACGCACGCAACAACGGCGTGCTCGGCGGTGCGTTCACCGAATACGACCAGACTCCCTTCGTCAGTGGCCACGGCATGGCGAGCAGCGGCTGGGTCTATGTGCCGCAGGCCTGTGCCGCCGGCACGCCCTGCCGGCTGCACGTGGTGTTGCACGGCTGCAAGCAGAACACGGCCGACATCGGCCAGCAGTACGTCCGCAGCACCGGCTACAACCGCTGGGCCGACAGCAACAACATCGTGATGCTGTACCCGCAGACCAGCACGGCCGCGACCAACAGCTGCTGGGACTGGTGGGGCTACGACAGCACCAACTACGCGAAGAAGAGCGGGCCGCAAATGGCCGCGATCAAGGCGATGGTCGACCGCGTCGGCAGCGGCACGCCGGCGTCGACGCTGCCGGCGCCGAGCGGGGTCGGCACCTCGGGCGCGACCGATAGCAGCATGGTCATCGCGTGGTCGGCGGTGACGGGTGCGGCGGGCTACAACCTCTATCGCGGCGGCAGCAAGGTCAATGCCGCCTTGCTCAGCGGCACGAGCACCACCGACAGCGGGCTCGCGCCCGGCACGAGCTATTCGTGGACCGTGAAGGCGGTCGACGGCAGCGGCGCCGAGAGTCTGCCGTCGGCGCCGGCGACCGGCACGACGACCGGCTCGGCGGCGAGCTGCACCACGGCGTCCAACTACGCCCACACCAGCGCAGGCCGCGCCCACGCCTGGTTCGGCATCACCTATGCGAACGGTTCCAACCAGTACATGGGGTTCTGGAACACCTTCACCACGACGACCTTGAAGCAGACCGGCCCGAACTACTACGTGATCGGCACCTGCCCCTGAGACCACGCGATGCTCGAAACCAAGGACCTCACCATCCGATTCGGCGGCCACGTCGCGGTCGACCATGTGAGCTGTGCGTTCGCGCCCGGCACGCTGACCGCGATCGTCGGCCCCAATGGCGCGGGCAAGACGACCTACTTCAACCTGATCTCCGGCCAGCTGCGCGCCAGCGAAGGTTCGGTGCGCCTGAACGGCGTCGACATCAGCCGCGACAGCGCGCCGTCGCGCACCCACCGCGGGCTGGGCCGCGCGTTCCAGCTGACGCAGCTGTTCCCCAAGCTGTCGGTGGTCGAGAACGTGCGGCTCGCGGTGCAGTCGCGCCGGCGCGAAGGACTTAACCTGTGGACGGTGTGGCTGGACCACCGCAACACGCTGGAGCGCGCGCATGCGCTGGTCGACCGCGTCAAGCTGGCCGACCGCGCCGACGCGGCGGCGAGCAGCCTGCCCCACGGCGACCAGCGCAAGCTCGAGGTCGCGATGCTGATGGCGCTGGAGCCGAGCGTCTACATGTTCGACGAGCCGACCGCCGGCATGAGCGTCGACGACGTGCCGGTGATCCTCGACCTGATCCGCATGCTGAAAGGGCAGCGCGACAAGACCATCCTGCTGGTCGAGCACAAGATGGACGTGGTGCGCGAACTCGCCGACCGCATCATCGTGCTGCACAACGGGCAGCTGGTGGCCGACGGCGAGCCGGCGGAAGTCATCGCGTCGCCGGTGGTGCAGAACGCCTACCTCGGGCTCGCACCGACGAAGGAGGCCGCATGACCCCGCCGCTTCTGCAACTGCAGGGCGTGCACACGCACATCGGCGCGTACCACATCCTGCATGGCGTCGACTTCGAGGTGCCGGCGGGCCAGGTGACGATGCTGCTCGGGCGCAACGGCGCGGGCAAGACGACGACGCTGCGAACCATCATGGGCCTGTGGGCGGCGTCGCGCGGCAATGTGCTGTTCGACGGCCGGCCGATCGGCGGCGAGACGAACCAGCTGCGCACCCCCGAGATCGCGCAACTCGACATCGCCTACGTGCCCGAGAACATGGGCATCTTCAGCGACCTCTCGGTGCGCGAGAACCTGCTGCTCGCGGCGCGCAACGCGCGCACGCTGGACCGCATGGATACGCGCCGGCTGGACTGGTTGTTCGGCCTCTTCCCGGCGCTGAAGAAGTTCTGGCTCTACCCGGCCGGCAAGCTGTCGGGCGGGCAAAAGCAGATGCTCGCGATCGCCCGCGCGATGGTCGAGCCGCGCCGCCTGCTGCTGATCGACGAGCCGAGCAAGGGTCTCGCGCCAGCGATCGTGCAGAACCTGATCGGCGCACTGCGCGAGCTGAAGGCGACGCAGACCACGGTGCTGCTGGTCGAGCAGAACTTCGCGATGGCGCGCGCGCTGGGTGACCGCGTCGCGGTGATGGACGACGGCCGCGTGGTCCACCGCGGCGCGATGGCCGAACTGGCCGAGGACGAAGGCTTGCAGCAGCGGCTGCTCGGGCTGTCGCTGGGGGCGCATCAATGAGCACGGTGAGCGCCACGCTGCCTGCCAGCACGGCAGTCCCGAAGGCGAGCTTCGACTGGCTGCCGCTCGCGTTGGTGCCGGCGCTTGCGCTGCTCGCCTGGCCGTTCATCGGCTCGTCGCCGACCTGGCTCACGCTGACCGTCGCCGGCCTCGCGATGGGGATGATCATCTTCATCATCGCGTCGGGCCTGACCCTGGTGTTCGGCCTGATGGATGTGCTGAATTTCGGCCACGGCGTGTTCATCGCGCTCGGCGCCTTCGTTGCCACCAGCGTGCTCGGCTGGATGGCCGACTGGACCGCGTCCGACAGCCTGTGGCGCAACCTCGGGGCGGTGTTCCCGGCGATGGCGGTGGCGATGACGGTGGCCGGCGCGGTCGGCTGGGCCTTCGAGCGCGTGCTGGTGCGCCCGGTCTACGGCCAGCACCTGAAGCAGATCCTCATCACGATGGGCGGCATGATCATCGGCGAGGAGCTGATCAAGGTCGTCTGGGGACCCGACATGATCCCGCTGCCGTTGCCGGCCGCGCTGCGCGGTGCGCTGATCTTCGGCGATGCGGCGGTGGAGAAGTTTCGCCTGTTCGCGGTGGTGATCGGCGCGGTCGTGCTGGTCGCGATGCTGTTCACCCTCAACCGCACCAAGCTCGGCCTGCTGATCCGCGCCGGCGTGCAGGACCGCGAGATGGTCGAGAGCCTGGGCTACCGCATCCGCCAGCTGTTCGTCGGCGTGTTCGTCGCCGGCTCGGCGCTTGCCGGTATCGGCGGCGCGCTGTGGGGGCTGTACCAGCAGGGCGTGGTGCCGCAGATGGGCGCGCGCGTCAACGTGCTGATCTTCATCGTCATCATCATCGGCGGGCTGGGCTCGACGCTGGGCTGCTTCGTCGGCGCGTTGCTGGTCGGGCTGATGGCCAACTACACCGGCTTCCTCGCGCCGAAGGTCGCGATGTTCTCCAACATCGGGCTGATGGTCGCGGTGCTGCTGTGGCGGCCGCAAGGGCTGTATCCGGTGGCGAATCGGTGAGGCGGATCATGATTCATCGCGCATCCAGAGTGCCCGATCGCCCTGAGCCTGCCCTTCGACAGGCTCAGGATGGTCGGGCGCAGGGGCTTCCTTCGACGAGCTCAGGACGGTCGGAAATACAGGCTCAGCCCGAACGGGGCGTGGCGAGTGTGCGATGAGTGATCCACGCCGACCCGTTCGCCCTGAGCCTGTCGAAGGGCTGGTCGCGATGCGCGATGGCTCCCTTCGACGAGCTCAGGATGCGCGGGCCCTTCGACAAGCTCAGGGCAAACGGCAGGGGGTTTTGTGCTGAACCGCATCCTCTCCCACGACCTGCCGCGCAACCGCTGGCTCGCGCTGCTGCTGGTCGCCATCGTGCTCGGCCTCGCGCTGACGCCGTTTCTGTTTCCCGGCACCAAGGCACTCAACGTCGCGGCGAAGATCCTCGTCTTCATCGTGCTGGTCGCGAGCTTCGACCTGCTGCTCGGCTACACCGGCATCGTCAGCTTCGCCCACACGATGTTCTTCGGCATCGGCGCCTACGGCGTCGCGATCGCCAGCACCCGCATCGGCCCGACCTGGGGCGCGCTGGCGCTCGGCGTCGCGCTCGCGCTCATCGTCTCCCTGCTGCTGTCGCTCGTGATCGGCCTGTTCAGCCTGCGCGTGAAGGCGATCTTCTTCGCGATGATCACGCTCGCGGTGGCATCGGCTTTCCTCACGCTCGCGTCGCAGCTGTCGGACTTCACCGGCGGCGAGGATGGTCTCAACTTCAAGGTGCCCGAAGCGCTGCAGCCCGGCACCCAGTACCTCGAGCAACCCTTGCTCGGCGCCTCGATCGACGGCCGCTTCGTCACCTACTACCTGCTGTTCGTCGCCGCGCTGCTGCTGGTGCTGGTGATGCTGCGCATCGTCAACTCGCCGTTCGGGCGCGTGCTGCAGGCGATTCGCGAGAACGACTTCCGCGCCGAGGCGATCGGCTACCGCACAGTCGTCTATCGAACGCTGTCGAGCGTGCTGTCGGCGCTGTTCGCCACCCTGGCCGGCTGCCTGCTCGCCCTCTGGCTGCGCTACAACGGCCCGGACACCTCGCTGTCCTTCGAGATCATGCTCGACATCCTGCTGATCGTCGTCATCGGCGGCATGGGCACGATCTACGGCGCGGTCGTCGGCGGCGTGCTGTTCCTGCTCGCGCAAAGCTACCTGCAGGACCTGATGAAGCTCGCCGCCGCCGCCGTCGAGGGCGTGCCGCTGTTGTCGCAACTGGTCTCGCCCGACCGCTGGCTGCTGTGGCTGGGCATCCTGTTCGTTCTCTCGGTCTATCACTTCCCGAGCGGGGTGGTCGGACGGCTGCGCGCGCTCGGATCGGCTCATAAAAACGCAAGGAGACACCCATGAACGCATCGACCGCCGCTCCCGACGATTCAAGCGCGCGGCGCTGGCGCGCGGCCGCCGGCGCGGTGCTCCTCGCGCTGGCCGGCTGCGGCGGCGGCGCGGCGACCGAGCGCGAGCAGGCGGCCGCGCTGCCGACCGGCCCGACGAAGCCGGTGCCGGCGGCGAACTTTCCGTTCAACGTCAGGCCGAGCGGGCTGGGCAGCATCCACGCCGTCGACGTCGACGGCACGAGCGACGACCTGCTGACCGCCGGCCTCGGCAAGACCGGGCTCGCGGGTGCTGCGCCGGGCTACACCGACCCGCTTCATCCGACCGCGGCCGAGTTGCGCCGGGCGGCGATCTACAACAACTACCGCGCGCTCGTCGACATGACGGCCGCCGGCGGCTACGGCACGCTCTTCGGTCCGAACGTCGATGCCACCGGCCAGGTGACGGCCGGCGAAGGCAAGATCGCCGGCACCGAATACATCGCCTTCAGCGACGACGGCTCCGGGTTGCAGAACGTGACATTGATGGTCCAGGTGCCGGCCGGCTTCGACCCGGCGCAGGCTTGCATCGTCACCGCCACCTCCTCGGGTTCGCGCGGCGTCTACGGCGCGATCTCGACCGGCGAATGGGGCCTGAAACGCGGCTGCGCCGTGGCCTATACCGACAAGGGCACCGGGGCCGCGCCGCACGACCTGAGCGCCGACACCGTGCCGCTGATCGACGGCACGCGCACGAGTGCCGCGGCCGCCGGCAACGCCGCCGCGTTCCGCGCGCCGCTGTCGGCCAGCGCGCTCGCCGCCTTCAACGCGGCCACGCCGAACCGCTTCGCCTTCAAGCATGCGCATTCGCAGCGCAACCCAGAGAAGGACTGGGGCCGCTACACGCTGCAGGCCATCGAGTTCGCGTTCTACGTGCTCAACGAGCGCTACGGCAAGGAGGTGCCGGGCAACGGCGGGCGGCTGCGCACGGTGACGCCGGACAACACGCTGGTCATCGCATCGAGCATCTCCAACGGCGGCGGTGCCGCGCTGGCCGCGGCCGAGCTCGACAGCAGCGGCCTGATCGACGCGGTCGTCGTGTCCGAGCCGGCGGTCGAGATGCCGGCCACACCGGGCGTGACGGTCCAGCGCGGCGGCGTGACGGTCGCGACGAGCGCGCGCACGCTGGTCGACTTCACCTCCTACGCCAACCTCTACCAGTCCTGTGCCGCACTGTCGTCGCAGGCGGCGGGCGCACCGGGCCTGGCCTTCGTCGTCGCCTCGCTCGCCGCGAACCGCTGCACCTCGCTGGCCGAGAAGGGGCTGCTGACCGCGGCGACCACCGCCGCGCGCGCCGACGAGGCGCTGGCGCGCTTGCGCGCCTACGGCTGGGAAGGCGAATCCGATCTGCTGCATGCCTCGCTGGCGGCGTTCGAGGTCGCGCCGGCGGTGACCGTGACCTTCAGCAATGCGCTCGCGCGTTCCAGCGTCGCCGACAACCTGTGCGGCTACAGCTACGCGGCGACGAACGCGGCGTTCGGCGTCGCGCCGCTCAGCCCGCTTTCCCTGGCGGCGATGTTCGCCACCGGCAATGGCGTGCCGCCATCGAGTGGCGTGCAACTGATCAACAACAACAGCGCGTTCGCCGTGCTGCGCGACCTGGTCTCGTTCTCGCCGTCCACGCTGCGCCAGGACTTCAACCTCGACGGCGCGCTGTGCCTGCGCAACCTGCTGACCGGCACCGACGCGGCCGCGCTCGCCTTGCAGACCGGCCTCGACGAGACCCGCCGCAACGGCAACCTGCACGGCAAGCCGGCGTTGATCGTGCACGGCCGCAACGATGCGCTGCTGCCGGTGAACCACACCTCGCGGCCCTACACGGCGCTGAACAAGGTCACCGAAGGCGCGGCCAGCCGCTTGAGCTACATCGAGGTGACGAACGCGCAGCACTTCGACACCTTCATCGGACTGCCGGCCATCCTGCCCGGCTACGACACCCGCTTCGTGCCGCTGCACGTCTACCTGAATCGCGCGCTCGATGCGATGTATGCCCACCTGCGCGACGGCAGCGCGTTGCCGCCGAGCCAGGTGGTGCGCACCGTGCCGCGCGGCGGTGTGCCGGGCGCGGCGCCGGCGATCAGCGCGGCCAATGTGCCGCCGATCGCCGCCGCACCGGCGGCCGCCGACGCGATGACGATGAACGGCAGCACGCTGCAGGTGCCCGATTGACGCGGCCGCCGCGCCGCCGGAGACACGTCGATGAGCTTCACCTCGAATTACCTGGAGTGCGAAGGCCGCGAGCTGCACTACACCGAGTGGGGCGCGCAGCATGACGAGACGCTGATCGCCTGGCACGGCCTGGCGCGCACCTGCCGCGACATGGACGACATCGCCGAGCACCTGTCGCAGCGCTTTCGCGTGATCTGCCCCGACACGATCGGCCGCGGCCTCAGCCAGTGGAGTCCCGACCCGGCCAACGAGTACTGCCTCGCGTTCTACGCCCGGCTCGCGCTGTCGCTGCTGAACCAGCTCGGGATCGACCAGGTGCACTGGCTCGGCACGTCGATGGGCGGTGCGATCGGCACGCTCGCCGCCGCCGGCGTGCTGCGTGGCCGGGTGCGCAAGCTCGTCCTCAACGACAACGGGCCCCAGCTGGCTGCCGCGGCCATCGAACGCATCCGCAGCTACGCCGGCAACCCGGCGTCGTTCGCCACGGTGACCGAGCTCGAGCAGTACTTCCGCAGCATCTACAAGCCCTACGGCTGGCTGAGCGACGCGCAGTGGCGGCGCCTGACCGAAACCTCGACCCGCCGCCTGCCCGACGGGCGCGTGACGCCGCACTACGACCCGGCGATGGTGATGCAGTTCACCCACCACGCCGACGACTACCGGCGCTGGGACGAATGGGACAGCCTCGACATCCCGGTGCTGTGCCTGCGCGGCGAGAGCTCCGACCTGCTGCTGCCCGATACGGCGGAGGCGATGCGCCGGCGCGGGCCCTGCGCGGTGGTCGTCACCATCCCCGGCTGCGGCCACGCGCCGGCGCTGAACACGCCGCAGCAGCACGCGCTGGTCGAGCGTTTTTTGGTGGGGCATTGATTACTGCCACCGCTGCGAAGCCGTCCTGCGGACGGCATGCTCTAACGCACAGCTCCCCCGCGCCCCCTCCGAGAGGGGGCTCTAGCAGGTTCGACGACACCACCCCGCCCTCCTCCACGAGGAGGGCTCCAGTTTGTTTGACAAGGCCTTGGCGAAGCCGGTCGCGGCGAACACGCGGTGCGACATGCGAGGTGT
>DASXQQ010000336.1:0-4312 GCA_036507085.1 Piscinibacter sp.
GACCACCAGGTCCTGCACGCCGACTTCGCGGGCGTGCTCGACGGCGTGCGCCGGCGCCTGCAGCAAGGCATCGCCCTGCTTCAGCCGCCAGCCGTGTGCGCGCAGCGCGGCGAGCGTGGCGCCGCGTGCGATCCCGCTGACATGCGCCTGGCCCGCCGTGGCCAGGCGTGCGCCGATGAAGCCACCAATCGCGCCGGCGCCGACGATGCAGACTTTCATGACGGCTCCTTGCGTGAAGCTTGGCGGTAGTTGGGACGCAGGCGGCGGCGCGACTCCCTCTCCCGCTGGCGGGAGAGGGTTGGGGTGAGGGTGTTGCCAAGCATGCTCAAACGTCGAACCACACATGGATATTGCCCGTCCCTCGCGCATTCTCATACTCCGACAGCGTGATGCCCTTGGCCGACATTCGCGCCCGAGGAGTAGCTTCAGCGCTCCGGCAATGGAATGAACTCGGTTCGGTCGTTCGGCGGCAGGGCAATGCGTCCGGACTTCCAATCGGCCTTGGCCTGCTCGATGCGCTCCTTGCGGGAGGACACGAAGTTCCACCAGATGTGGCGCTCGCCCAGCGGCTCGCCGCCGAGCAGCATCACCGTCGAGTCTTCCAGCGCGCGCAGGCTCGGCTGGCTGCCCGGGGCGAACACCAGCATCTGGCCGGGCCGGTAAGTGCTGCCGGCGAACTCGAGGCTCCCGTTGACCACATACGCGGCCCGCTCGACATGGCCGTGCGGCAGCCCGATGTGCGCACCGGCGCGCAGCACCGTGTGCAGGTAGAACAGCGGCGAGTGCGTGCGAACCGGGCTGCGCAGCCCGAAGGCCTCGCCCGCGATCAGGCGCATCCAGACACCACCGTCCTGCGCTTCGGGCAGCGCATGCACCGGATAGTTGTCGAAGGCCGGGTCGGCCTCCTCGTCGGCTTCCGGCAGCGCGACCCAGGACTGCAGCAATTCCAGGCCGCGGCCCGCGAACGCGGCCGGATCTTCGAAGCGCTCGGAATGGGAGATGCCGCTGCCGGCGGTCATCCAGTTCACCTCGCCGGGCCGGATCACCTGCTCCACGCCGAGGCTGTCGCGGTGCGTGACCCCACCGCTGAGCAGATAGCTCACCGTCGACAGGCCGATGTGCGGGTGCGGCCGGACGTCGGCCTTGCGGGCTGCCTCGGGCGGCATCTTCACCGGCCCCGCATGGTCGAGGAAGATGAACGGCCCGACCATTCGCCGCTTCGCGTACGGCAGCACGCGCCGCACCCGGAGTCCGTTTCCGAGGTCGGCGTTGCGGGCGTCGATGACCGTGTCGAGCATGGCTAATACGTCTCGAGGTGGAGCCGGCCCTCGCGCTGGAGCGCCGCGCCGAGCGTGTCCCATTCGAGACCCGCGTCGTTCGCGATGTCGTGCAAGGCGAGGACGACGCCCTCTTCCATGCTCTTCAGTCCGCAGACGTAGATGCAGGTGTTCGGGTCCTTCAGCAGCGCAGCCAGGTCGGCCGCACGCTGACGCATCAGGTCCTGCACGTAGCGCCTGGGCTGGCCCGGCGTGCGCGAGAACGCGAGGTTGATGTCGATGAAATCCTTGGGCAGGCTTTGCAAGGGACCGAAGTACGGCAGCTCCTGCTGCGTGCGCGCGCCGAAGAAGAGCAGCAGCTTGCCGTCCTCGAACTTTCCGCTCTTGCGCAAGCGCCGCCGCCACTCGGTCATCGCCCGCATCGGCGCGCTGCCCGTGCCGGTGCAGATCATCACGATGTTCGACCGCGGATGGTTGGGCATCAGGAACGAGTTGCCGAAGGGACCGATCACCTGAACGGTGTCGCCGACTTTCAGGTCGCAGACGTAGTTGGAGGCGACGCCGCGCGCCGGCTTGCCTTGATGGTCCTCGGTCACGCGCTTGACCGTCAGCGAGACGTTGTTGTAGCCCGGGCGCTCGCCGTTGCGCGGACTCGCGATCGAGTACTGGCGCGCCGTGTGGGGCTTGCCTCGGGCGTCGAGCCCGGGCGGCAGGATGCCGATGGATTGGCCCTCGAGCACCGGGAACGGCATCGCGCCGAAGTCGAGCACGATGTGGTGGGTCTCGTTGGCAAAGCCCGCCTCGGTGCAGTTGAAGTTGCCGACCACGGTGGCGGTGGTCGGACTCTTCGGGCCGTACAGGTTGGTGTAGGCATGCGCCGCCGACCACGGCGGCATCGTGGCTGCGAAGGCAGCCGCGTCGAACGGCACCTCGCCGCTTGCCGCCGCCGGCAGCGCCGGTGTGCTCGGCAGTTCCACCGCGGCCGCTTCGATGGCGGTCACGCCTTCGACGGCCAGTTGCTCCGGCGTCAGCTCGGGCGGCAGCACGTCCCAGGTGAACTGCTCCTCGATCGAATGGGCCTTCGCCAGCGGCATCGTCCGCCAGTTGTCGATCGACCCGGTGGGGCATGGCGCGATGCACGCCATGCAGCCGTTGCACACGTCCGCGCGCACGACGTAGTTGCGGTCGTCGTGGGTGATCGCGTTGACCGGGCAGATCGATTCGCAGGTGTTGCAGCGGATGCAGATCTCCGGGTCGATCAGGTGTTGCCTGATCACTGCGACGCCGACGGCCATGTCCATGTGCGGTTCTCGCTCAGTTGAAGCGGACGTACTCGAAGTCCAGCGGCTGGCGGTTGATGCCCATGACGGGCGGCGCGATCCAGTGGGCGAACTTTCCCGGCTCGACCACGCGGCCCATCAGCGACGCGACGAAGGCGCGGTCTTCCGCCGTGGGCAGCCATTCGTCCTGTTTGGCGGCCCACTCGGCGTCGCTGACCACACGGCCATCGGGTGACATCTTGATCCCCGCGAGCGCCCCGATGTTACGGTGGAAAGCCTTGTGCGGCACCTTCAGCCGCAGCGGGATGCCGGCCTTGTCGATGACCTTGTTCCAGCGCTCGACGCCGGCGACCGAGTCCTTGATGAAGTCGTCGCGCAGCACCTCGTTGAGCGCGTTGAGCATCGGCACGTCTTTTTCGACGAGCTGCCCGCCGTGCACCTCGAGCACCTTGTAGGTCTGGCCCTTGAGCCCGTGGTCATCGCTGCGCTTGCCTTCTTCATAGCGGCCCTTCAAGCCCGAGCTGTAGAAGGTGGCGGCGTTGCTCGACTGGTCGGCGCCGAACAGGTCGATGGTGACGCTGTAGTGGAAGTTGAGGTAGCGCTGGATCGTCGGCAGGTCGATGACGCCGGCGGCGCGCAGCGTGGCCGCGTCGTCGGTCTTCAGCTCGTTCATCACCTGGCAGGTGCGCGCGATCACGCGCGACACGCCGCTCTCGCCGACGAACATGTGGTGCGCCTCTTCGGTCAGCATGAACTTCGTCGTGCGCGCCAGCGGGTCGAAGCCGCTCTCGGCCAGGGCCGACAGTTGGAACTTGCCGTCGCGGTCGGTGAAGTAGGTGAACATGAAGAAGGCGAGCCAGTCAGGCGTCTTCTCGTTGAAGGCGCCGAGGATGCGCGGGTTGTTCTCGTCGCCCGAGCGGCGCTCGAGCAACGCCTCGGCTTCTTCCCGCCCGTCGCGGCCGAAGTGCTTGTGCAGCAGGTAGACCATCGCCCACAGGTGGCGGCCTTCCTCGACGTTGATCTGGAACAGGTTGCGCAGGTCGTACATCGAGGGCGCGGTCAGGCCGAGGTGACGCTGCTGCTCGACCGACGCCGGCTCGGTGTCGCCCTGCGTGACGATGATGCGGCGCAGGTTGGCGCGGTGTTCGCCGGGCACGTCCTGCCAGACGCGCTCGCCCTTGTGGTCGCCGAACTGGATCTCGCGGTTGGCGTCGTTCGGGTTGAGGAAGATGCCCCAGCGGTAATCGCGCATCTTGACGTAGTCGAACTGCGCCCAGCCCTGCGGATCGACGCTCACCGCCGTGCGCAGATAGACCTCGAAGTTCGTCGATCCGTCCGGCCCCGCGTCGTCCCACCAGTGGATGAAGTTGGGTTGCCACTGCTCGAGCGCACGCTGCAGCGTGCGGTCTTCGCTGAGGTTGACGTTGTTGGGGATCTTGTCGGTGTAGTTGATGGCGGACATTCATGTTCCTCGTGAGCGGTGTTCGTCGCGGTGATCAGACTCGATTCAGGTCGAACTGGGCCTTCTCGCCCTTGCCATAGACCTTCAGCGCGCCCTTCTCGCCGACGGCGTTGGGGCGCTGGAAGATCCAGTTCTGCCAGGCCGTCAGCCGCCCGAAGATGCGGGTGGTCATGTTTTCCTTGCCGGCAAAGCGCAGGTTCGCCTCCAGGCCGGTCAGCGCGTCGGGCGACATGCTGGCGCGCTCCTCGATCGCGATGCGGATCTCGTCGGCCCAGTCGATGTCGTCCGGCGCG
>DASXQQ010000337.1:0-3922 GCA_036507085.1 Piscinibacter sp.
CCGCTGCGCAGGATCGAGCGTCGCCTCGTTCTGCGAAACGGGGGGAGGGCGCGACGCATGCACTGCGCCGCTCAACGTGCGCCGGCCGGCGTCGACTGCGACGAGCAGCGAATCGAGCGCATTCATGCCTCCGAGCATAGCCTCAAGGAGCGCTCCGACCGCCGCGCTGTCAAGCCCTTTTTGCTCGTTGTTGCCAGACAACAGCCGTCCGCTTTTCCAGCCCAAATCCTTGGCAGTCGGTCGAACCGTCTGGTGCAATAGCGCCAACTTCCGATGAGGAGGTTGGCCTGATCAGCCCCTGCACCGGGATGTTGCCGGGTGACTTCCCCGATCGGGACCTCTTGTTCAACCTAGGAGATAGTTGCAATGAAAAAATCTCTGCTCGCTCTGGCTGTGCTCGCTCTTGCAGCAGGCACCGCCTCGGCGCAGTCGTCGGTCACGATCTACGGCAAGGTCGACCTCGGCCTTGGCAAGACAATCGCTTCCAACGACAAGCAAGTGCGTGACGCCGGCGGCAGCCGCCTCGGCTTCCGCGGCCAGGAAGACCTTGGCGGCGGCATGTTCGCGATCTTCGGCTTCGAGCACCGCCTGAACCCGGACACCGGCGCCTCGACGAGCGGCACGTTCTGGAACGGCTACTCCTGGGTCGGTGTCCGCGCCGGCTTCGGCCAGCTGACGCTCGGCCGTCACTATGTTGCAGCGTTCACGGACATCCAGAATCAGATCGACCCGTTCGGCGGTGACACCGTCGCCGCGCTGCGCGACATCAGCATCCGTCCCGGGGCGACCTCCGCCAGCCTCTTGACAGCAACCACTGGCGCCATCTCCAAGACTCGTGTGGCGGACTCGCTGCGCTACGACATCACTGCCGCCGGCGTGAAGTTCGCTGCCAGTTTCGGTGAAGCGCCCGTCGGCAGTCCTGACCGTCCTTGGTCGGTTGCGGCCAACTACTCGGCCGGTCCGCTGTTCGTCGGCGCGGGCTACGAGGATCCGGAAGGCGCGAACGACAAGCTGTTCTCGATCGGCGCGCGCTACGGCTTCGGCCCGGTCACGCTGCGCCTCGGCTACAGCGATGGCAAGAACAACACCGGTACCGGCCAGAAGATTCGCGGCTTCCTGGTTGGCGCGACGATCAAGGCCGGCCCGGGCGATGTGCTCGTCGGCTACGGCATGAGCAAGAACCGCACGACCAGCACCGACCTCAGCAAGAAGTGGGGTGTCGGCTACCGTTATCCGATGTCAAAGCGCACGTTCCTGTACGCCGACATCGCGCGCGACAGCGTGCCCACCACCGAAAAGGGCGGCTACGACGTCGGCATTCAGCACAACTTCTGATCGGCAACGCGCGCGAGCGCGTCTTGCCAGATCACAAAGGCCGCCTTCGGGCGGCCTTTTTTGTTGTGCGCCCAGCATGGGCGCGATCTTCGGGGTGCAAGTCCCCGGCCGAGCTGGCCACAGCGAGGCAAGCGAAGCGCAACTGCGTGAGGGCGACCGAGCGTGGGGAGGAAGCGTGGAGCGTAAACCGCGAGTCGAGGTACACGAACCGCATCCGAGGCGGCGCCGGACAGGGCGAGCAGGCAACAGACTGCAAAGCTCTTTGTGGCCAAGGTCCAGGCGACGTAAATGCGGCGGCTGTGCGGTGAAGGATCGCGTTCTTACCTGGGGAGATCTCGCCTTGCGCCTGAAAGGGCGACGGTGATGAACCGGAGCGAGAAGTCAGCAGAGGCCGTAATAGCCGGGGCAGCTCGGCGAAGGGCCGAACGAGAGGGACAGTCACGAGACATGCCGCTTGGCGAGGCAAGGCATCAGAAGCCCGGGCAACCGGGGCGCACGGTGGCGGGGCGCGGTGAAACCGCGCCAGAAGCCGTGAGCGATGAAGCAGCGCCGGCGCGGCATGCACAAACGGACTGCGGGGCCACTAACCTGCTCGGGCAGGCGCTGGCCAGAGAGAACATGGCCCGCGCGTGGAAGCGCGTGAAGGCCAACAAGGGAAGCGCCGGCGTCGACGGACGCACGGTGCAAGACACGGGCGACTATCTCAAGAGCGCGTGGCCCGATATCCGCGAGAGATTGCTCGACGGCAGCTACCGGCCCGATCCGGTGCGCCGCGTGGCGATCCCAAAGCCGGGTGGCGGGGTGCGCGAGCTGGGGATACCGACCGTGGTGGACAGGTTGATCCAGCAGGCGCTGCTGCAAGTGCTGCAGCCGCTCATCGACCCGGCGTTCAGCGCGCACAGCCACGGCTTCCGGCCGGGGCGCAGCGCGCATGGCGCGGTGTTGGAAGCGCAGCAGCATGTGCAGGCCGGCCATCGGGTGGTGGTGGACGTGGACCTCGAGAAGTTCTTCGACCGCGTCAACCACGACATCCTGATGGACCGGCTGGCCAAGCGGATTGCGGACAAGCGGGTGCTGCGGCTGATCCGCCGCTACCTGCAAGCGGGCATCCTGGCGCACGGGGTGCACAGCGAACGGTTCGAGGGCACGCCGCAAGGCGGCCCCTTGAGCCCGCTGCTGGCCAACGTGCTGCTGGACGAAGTGGATCGGGAGCTGGAGCGGCGCGGACATCGGTTCGTGCGCTACGCCGACGACTGCAACGTCTACGTCAGGAGCCGCAAGGCAGGCGAGCGAGTGCTGCAAGCGCTGCGCGGCTGCTACGCGAAGCTGCGACTGAAGGTCAACGAGTCGAAGACGGCGGTGGCGTCAGTGTGGGGACGCAAGTTCCTGGGCTACTGCTTCAGGGCGGGCCCACAAGGGGCCGTCAAGCGGGCAGTGGCCAAACAGGCCATGAACAAGATGCGGGACCGCATCCGGCAGCTCACGCGACGCACGCGAGGGCGCAGCCTCGCACAAATCGCCGAGGATCTACGGAGCTATGTGCCGGGCTGGAAGGCGTACTTCCGGCTGGCACAGACCCCCAAGGTCATGCGCGAGATGGACGAGTGGCTGCGACACCGCCTGCGGGCGGTGCAGCTCAAGCAGTGGCGGCGCGGGACCACGATGTTCCGCGAGTTGCGCAAGCTTGGGGCGGCGCCGGACTTGGCGGCGCGCATCGCCGGCAACGCAAGAAGCTGGTGGCGCAACAGCGCTCTGGGCCTGAACCGCGTGATGCCCATCGCCTACTTCGACCGCCTGGGAGTCCCGAGATTCTCCTGACCTCAACTTCTCGAACCGCCCGGTGCGGACCCGCATGCCGGGTGGTGTGGGAGGGGCCCGCTCAGCGATGAGCGGCCCCTATCCCGATTCGTCGGGGGGATGAAGTCCACAACTTGTGCACCGACGCTCCCCATCGTTGTCCATAGCCAAGCGCGCCGGAAGCGCCTACGCTTGCGCGCTTCTCCCTCAAGGCGGTTTTCAAGATGTCCGCAGTTTTCCAGAAGGTCGACGACGAAGTCGCCCGACTTCGCGTTCCGCCGCATTCGATCGAGGCCGAGCAAAGTGTGCTCGGTGGCTTGCTGCTGGACAACGGCGCCTGGGACCGCGCCGGCGACTTGCTGACCGACGGCGACTTCTACCGCTACGAACACCGCCACATCTACGCAGCGATCGGTGCGCTCGTCAGCGCGACCAAGCCGGCCGATGTGGTGACGGTCTACGAGCAGCTGCAAACGCACGGCAAGGCCGACGAGTGCGGCGGCATTGCCTACCTCAACGCGCTGGCGCAGAGCGTGCCGAGCGCGGCGAACCTGCGGCGCTACGCCGAGATCGTTCGCGAGCGCGCGATCCTGCGCAAGCTGATCGCCGCCAGCGACGAGATCGCGACCCATGCGTTCAACCCGCAGGGGCGCGCGGTGGCACAGATTCTCGACGAGGCCGAGAGCAAGATCTTCAAGATCGGCGAGGAGGGCTCGCGCACCAAGCAGGGCTTCCACCGCATGGACCAGCTGGTGATGCAGCTGATCGACCGCGTGACCGAGCTGGCCGA
>DASXQQ010000338.1:0-5344 GCA_036507085.1 Piscinibacter sp.
CGAGCAGCTGCGCGCCTTTCATGCACGCTTCTACGGCGCCACGCGGGCCGAATTCGGCGCCGCCGGCGACATGGACGTGGCTGCCGTGCGCCAGGCGCTGCAATCCGCGTTCGGCGACTGGCGCAGCGCCGTGCCCTACACCCGGGTCCCGACGCCGCTCGTTCCCGTCAAGCCGGAGCGCATGGTGCTCGCTGCGCCGGACAACCCGAACGCGGCGATGCTCGCGACGCTCGCGCTGCCGATTTCCGACAACGACGCCGACTACCCCGCGCTGATGATGGCGAATTACCTGCTCGGCAGCGGCGGCAGCTCGCGCCTGTGGAAGCGCATCCGCGAAGCCGAAGGGCTGTCCTACGACGTGCGCAGCTCGATCGGCTGGAGCAGCATCGAGCCCCATTCCGACTGGCAGGCGCGCGCGATCTTCGCGCCGCAGAACCAGCAGAAAGTCGAGGCGGCGTTCAAGGCCGAGGTGGCGCGTGCGTTGAAGGATGGCTTCACCGAGCAGGAACTCGCCGAAGCGAAACGAGGGCTGCTGAACCTCCGGCGGCTGTCGCGCGCGCAGGACGGCACGATTGCGGCGCAATGGGCGCGCAACCTGTACCTCGGCCGCACCTTCGCGATCTCGGCCCAGGTCGATGCGGCGCTGGCCGCACTGACGCTCGCGCAGGTGAACGAGGCACTGCGCAAGTACCTGAAGCCGGATCGCTTCGTCTCGGCTTTCGCCGGCGACTTCAAGCCCTGAGCAGGGGTCAATCGCTCGTTGGGTGACGCTTGAACGGGCGTCGCTCGTTCAGTTCATCGAGGTAGTTCTCGATGCCCGCGCCCTCTTGCCGCAGGAAGTCGGCCACAGCCTGCGCGAATTGCGGGTGTGCCAGCCAGTGCGCCGACCAGGTCTGCACCGGCAGCAGCCCGCGCGACATCTTGTGCTCGCCTTGCGCGCCGCCTTCGAAGCGCAGCATGCGCTGCGCGATGCACCAGGCGAGCGGCTGGTAGTAGCAGGCCTCGAAGTGCAAGCAGGGCACATACTCGGTCGCACCCCAGTAGCGGCCGAAGGCCGCGCCGCGCGCCGTGTCGATACCGATCAGCGATGCGGCGATGCGCCGCTTGTCCTTCCAGGCGATGAACAGCAGCCAGTGCTCGGCCATCGTCGCCGCCATGCGCGCGAAGAAGTCGCGGGTGAGGTAGGGCGTCGAGTGGTGGGCGCGGTAGGTCAGCGTGTAGCAGCGATGGAAGAAGTCCCAGTCGCGCTCGTGGATGTCCGCGCCCTGGTGCACGCTGAAGCGGATGCCGGCATCGGCCACGCGCCGGCGGTCCTGCTGGATCTTCTTGCGCTTGTCGCGCTGCAGGCTGGAGAGGAATTCGGCGAAGTCGGCGTAGGGCTCCCCGTCGCGATTGGTCCAGTGGAACTGCACGGTGCTGCGAAGCATCCAGCCGGCGCGCTCGGCCGCCTCGCGGTCGGCGTCGTCGAGGAACAGCACGTGCGCCGACGACAGCCGCGCGTCGCGCGCGAGCTGCATCATCGCGCGCAGCAGCAGCTCGCGCGCGGCGGCGTCGCGCGCCAGCAGCCGCGGCCCCGGTACCGGCGTGAAGGGCACGGCGTCGAGCAGCTTCGGGTAGTAGCGCAGGCCGTGGCGCTGGTAGGCGTCGGCCCAGGCCCAGTCGAACACGTATTCGCCGTAGGAATGGTCCTTCAGGTACAGCGGGCAGGCCGCGATCAGCTGGTCGCCCTGCTCGATGGCGAGGAGCTGCGGCTGCCAGCCGGTGTCGGCGGTCGCGCTGCCCGATTCGTGCAGCGCGAGCAGGTATTCATGCCGCATGAACGGGTTGGCGCTCGGCTGTGCATCGAGCAGTGCGTTCCACTGCGCGGCGTTCAGCGCAGCGGGGTGATCGAGCACCCGAATGACATAATCGTTCGAGCCTTTCCTGTCACGCATATGCCGCCAATGTCATCGGTGAAAGTCGCCCTCGCGCAGATCAACGCCACGGTCGGAGACCTGGCGGGCAACTCGCGCCGGATCGTCGAGGCCGCGCGCCGCGCGCATGCGCAGGGCGCGCGGCTCGTGTTGACGCCCGAGCTCGGCCTGTGCGGCTATCCGCCCGAAGACCTGTTGCTGCGTCCGGCGTTCATGGAAGCCTGCGCCGACGCGCTGGCCGATTGCGCCAAGGCGCTGGCCGACCTGGCCGGCTTGCATGTGGTGGTGGGGCATCCGCATCAGTTCGGTGAACGCGGCGATGTTAGGTCGAAGTCGGTGACGGTGCAGCAGCGCTACAACGCGGCCTCGGTGCTGAGCGCCGGACGCGTGACCGCGACCTACTGCAAGCGCGAACTGCCGAACTACCAGGTGTTCGACGAACGGCGCTATTTCGCCTCGGGGCGCGACGCCGGCCAGCCGCCGGTGGTGTTCGAGGTCGATGGGCTGAAGTTCGGCCTCAACATCTGCGAGGACGCGTGGTTCTCCGAGCCGGCCCGCGCCGCCAAAGCGGCCGGCGCCGACGTGCTGTGCGTGCTCAATGCCTCGCCGTTTCACCTGGGCAAGCTCGAGGAGCGCGAACAGCGCATGGCCGAGCGGGTGCGCGATGTCGGCCTGCCGCTGTTGTTTTCGCATCTCAGCGGCGGGCAGGACGAGGTGGTCTTCGACGGCGCGTCGTTCGCTCTCGACGCCGCGGGCCGGGTGGCCGCGCGGGCGCCGATGTTCGAGGATGCCTTGCTGATGGTCGAGGTGTCGCGCGACGCGGTGCGCGGCGAGGTGGCGCCGGCGCTCGATTTCGAGGCGCAGGCCTGGGCCGCGCTCGTCACCGGCGTGCACGACTACGTCGTCAAGAACGGATTTCCGGGCGTGATCATCGGCCTGAGCGGCGGCATCGACTCGGCCCTGGTGCTCGCGATCGCGGTCGATGCGCTCGGCCCCGAGCGGGTGCGCACCGTGATGATGCCGTCGCCCTACACCGCCGATATCTCGTGGATCGACGCGCGCGAGATGGCGCAGCGGCTCGGCGTGCGCTACGACGAGATCTCGATCGCTCCGATGTTCGACGCGTTCAAGCAAAGCCTGGCGAAGGAGTTTGCGGGCCTGCCCGAAGACGCGACCGAGGAGAACATCCAGGCGCGCATCCGCGGCACGCTGCTGATGGCGCTGTCGAACAAGCATGGTTCCATCGTGCTCACCACCGGCAACAAGAGCGAGATGGCGACCGGCTACTGCACGCTGTACGGCGACATGGCGGGCGGCTTCGCGGTCATCAAGGACGTGGCCAAGACGCTGGTGTACCGGCTCGCGAACTGGAAGAACGCGCAACCGAACGGCGGCAAGGGCGAGATCATCCCCCGACGCATCATCACGCGCGCGCCCTCGGCCGAGCTGCGCGCAGACCAGAAGGATCAGGACAGCCTGCCCGAGTACGAGGTGCTCGACGCGATCCTGCAGCGCTACATGGAAGAGGACGAGGGCCTGGACGATATCATCGCGGCGGGCTACGACGCGGCCGATGTCGAACGCGTCACGCGGCTGATCAAGGTCAACGAATACAAGCGGCGGCAGGCGCCGGTGGGCATCCGCATCACGCACCGCGGGTTCGGTCGCGACTGGCGCTACCCGATCACGTCGAAGTTCCGCGCTTAAACTACCCGCCACAACCCGCGAGGAGCCCGTCATGAAGCAGATCACTGCCATCGTCAAGCCGTTCAAGCTCGAAGAGGTGCGCGAAGCCCTGGCCGAGGTCGGCGTGACCGGGCTCACCGTCACCGAGGTGAAGGGTTTCGGCCGCCAGAAGGGCCACACCGAGCTGTATCGTGGCGCCGAGTACGTGGTCGATTTCCTGCCGAAGGTCAAGGTCGAGGTGGTCGTGAAGGACGCCGACCTCGACCGATCGATCGAGGCCATCGTCAAGGCGGCCAAGACCGGCAAGATCGGTGACGGCAAGATCTTCGTGACCGGCATCGAGCAGGTCGTGCGCATCCGCACCGGCGAGATCAACGAAGACGCGGTCTGACCCTTCGGACCTCAGATGCGCCGGTAGTCCTCGGGCTCGCCCGCGCGCGCGGCCGATTCGCCCAGGCGCTGCAGCAGCGGCAGCGCGCTCGCATCGACCAGCAGCAGATCGCGCTGTGTCGCGGCGACGAAACCCTGTTCCATGGTGGTGGCAATGAACGTGAGCAGCGCGTCGTAGTAGCCGTCGACGTTCAACAGGCCCAGCGGCTTGTCGTGGTAACCGAGCTGCCGCCAGGTCCAGACCTCGAACAGCTCCTCGAAGGTGCCGATTCCCCCGGGCAGGGCGAGGAACGCGTCCGAGCGCTCCGCCATCAGCCGCTTGCGTTCGTGCATGGTCTCCACCACATGCAGTTCGGTCAGCCCGCCGTGCCCGAGTTCGCGCTCCATCAGCGACGACGGAATCACGCCGATCACGCTCGCGCCCGCCGCCAGTGCCGCGTCGGCCACCACGCCCATCAGCCCGGCGCGGCCGCCGCCGTAGACCAGGCGCCAGCCGAGCCTGCCGATCAGCGTGCCGACTTCACGCGCCGCACGCGCGTAGCCCGGGTGCAGGCCGGTGCGTGAGCCGCAGTACACGCACAGTGAGTGCGGCGTTGCCGCCACCGCGTTCGTCATGTCGCGAACCGGTTCCACGCGGCGGCGAGCCAGATCGCCGCGCAAAGCATCAACGACAGGAACACCGCGGCGCTCGCGAGGTCCTTGGCCCGCTTGGACAGGTCATGGAGCTCGAACGACACGCGGTCGATCGCGGCCTCGATGCCCGAGTTGAGCAGCTCGACGATCATCACCAGCATCACCGAGCCGACCAGCATCGCAACCTCGACCCAAGAACGGCCGAGCCAGAACGCGGCGGGGAGCAGGAACGCGGCGATCCAGGCCTCCTGGCGAAAGGCGCTCTCGCCGCAATACGCGGTCTTCAGTCCTGCCAGCGAGTAGCCGGTGGCGCGCATCACCCGGTCGAGCCCGGTGCGGCCTTTGAACGGATTGGTCATCGGCTGCGATTGTGCCGCGAGACGGCGACAGTCTCGTTCACGCGCGCCGCCGCGGGACCGGTCGGTGGGTGACAAGGCGGGTACCGCAAACGATGTCGTGAATAAACTGGCGCGTCGGGTGCAACCGAGCCAGCAGGGCGTAGCCGAGCACGCCCGCCAGCATCACGCCGAAGATGGTGCCCAGATCGCGCATGTCCGTCAGGTACAAGACCAGCAGCGCCGGCATGAACCACAGCCAGCTCAGCAGGTAGCGCGCCAACGCACGGGCTTGCGACACCGGCGCACCGTGTCGGTCGACCAGCCGCACATGCCACGCCTTCATCGCGACCGTCTGGCCGCCGTGCGACCAGAACCAAGTGAAGT
>DASXQQ010000339.1:0-20767 GCA_036507085.1 Piscinibacter sp.
CTCGGCGCACTCGAGCTGGTGAGCGACAAGGGCAGCAAGCGCGGCTTCGACCCCGCGCTGCGCCTGCCGGAGCGGCTCGCCGACACCGGCTATCGCAACGGCCTGATCTTCCGCGCCTTCGGCGACAACATCCTCGGTTTCGCGCCGGCGCTGAGCTACACGCGAGGCGAGTTCGAGCTGCTGTTCACGCGCCTGAAGAAGACGCTCGACGAGGTGCTCGCGCTGCCCGAGGTGCGGCGCGCGCTGGCCTGAACGACACCCCGATTCCCGAGGCCTGGAACATGCGCATTGCCCAAGGCTTCGCCGGCGCAGCACAATCGCTCCATCATGACCGGCAGCCCCAAACTCGATCGACTCGACCTTCGCATCCTCGCCCAGCTGCAGAAGAACGGGCGCATCACCAACGTCGACCTGGCCGAAGCGGTGGGCCTGTCGCCCAGCCCCTGTCTGATCCGCGTCAAGCGGCTCGAGCAGGCCGGCTACATCGCCGGCTACGGCGCGCAGATCCGGCTCGAGAAACTGGGCGACACCCTGATGGTGTTCACCGAGATGACGCTGCAGGACCATCGACGCGAAGACTTCGTGCGCTTCGAGGCGAGCATCCGCGGCATCGACGAGATCGTCGAATGCCATCTGGTCAGCGGCGGCTACGACTACCTGCTGAAGTTCATCACGCGCGGCGTCAACCACTACCAGGAAATCATCGAGGGTCTGCTGGAGCGCAACATCGGGATCGAGAAGTATTTCAGCTACATCGTGATCAAGTCGCCGTTCATCAAGAACCACTATCCGATCGAAGGGCTGTTCCCGCCCGCGACGTGAGGGGCGCGCCGTGAGCACCGGCCGCTTCGTTCGACTCGCCGAGTCCGATCGCGCTGGCGTTCGCTTGTTCGCCGATGGCCAGGCCATCGATGCACTCGAAGGCGACACGCTGCTCGTCGCGCTGCTCGGCCACCTCGGCGCGCTGCGCCAATCGGAATTCGGCGACGGCGCGCGCGCCGGCTTTTGCCTGATGGGCGCCTGCCAGGACTGCTGGGTCTGGACCGAAGACGGCGAGCGCCTGCGCGCCTGCACCACCGTCGTTCGCGCCGGCCTGCGCATCGTCACCCGCCAACCGGAGGCGACATGGCCGGCCCTCGGGTGATCGTCGTCGGCGCCGGGCCGGCCGGTGTGCGCTGTGCGCAGACGCTGGTCGAGGCCGGACTGCGACCGATCGTCATCGACGAAGGACGGCGCGACGGCGGCCAGATCTACCGCCGCCAGCCGGAAGGCTTCAAGCGCAGCCATGCCACGCTGTACGGCAGCGAGGCGGCCAAGGCACAGGCGCTGCACAGCGCGTTCGACGCACTGCGCGCGCACATCGACTACCGTCCCGAGACCCTGGCGTGGAACGTCGCCGCCGGCCGCCTGCATGTCGTGCAGGGCACCCGCACCGACGCGCTGCCCTATGACGCGCTGGTCGTGTGCAGCGGCGCGACCGACCGCCTGATGCCGATCGACGGCTGGAATCTCGCCGGCTGCTACAGCCTCGGCGGCGCGCAGATCGCGCTCAAGTCGCAGGCGGTGTCGATCGGCGCGCGCGTCGCCTTCGTCGGCAGCGGGCCGCTGCTGTATCTGGTGGCCTCGCAATACCTGAAGGCCGGCGCGCGGGTCGAGGCGGTGCTCGACACCTCGCCGTTCGCGCTGCGGCTGCGCGCCCTGCCCCAGCTCGCCGCGCGGCCGGGCCTGCTGTTCAAGGGGCTGGCGCTGGTCGCGGCCTTGCGCCGCGCGCGCGTGCCGCTGCTCAGCGGCGTGACCCCACTGCGCATCGACGGCTCGGCCGAGCGCGGCGTCGAGGGCATCGTCGTGCGCGATGCGCGCGGCGACACGCAGTCGTTCGCCTGCGACGCGGTGGCACTCGGCCATCACCTGCGCCCCGAGACGCAACTCGCCGAACTCGCCGGCTGCGCGTTCGAGTTCGATGGGGCGACCCGGCAGTGGCTGCCGCAATTCGACCCCGACGGCCGCAGCAGCGTGCGCGGCGTCTACCTCGCCGGCGACGGCGCGCGCCTGCTCGGCGCCGATGGCGCGGAAGACAGCGGGCGGCTCGCGGCCCTGGCCGTGCTGGGCGATCTGGGGCGCGCGGTGGCGCCGCTGCGCGTCAGCGCGTTGCGCCGGCGTCTCGCGACGATGCAGCGCTTCCGCCTCGGGCTCGCGAAGGCCTTTCCGTGGCCGCATGTGCAGGCGGCCGCACTGCCCGACGAGGCGATCGTCTGCCGCTGCGAATGCATCAGCGCCGGCGAATTGCGCCGCACGGTGCGCGAACTCGGCGGCAACGAACTGAACCGCGCCAAGGCCTTCAGCCGCGTCGGCATGGGGCGCTGCCAGGGCCGCTATTGCGGCCCTGCAGCGGCCGAGGTCGTCGCGCATGCGGCGTCGATTCCAATCGAGCAGGTCGGTCGCCTGCGCGCGCAGGCGCCGGTCAAGCCGTTGCCGATCGCGGCACTGGAGGTCACTGAATGAGCACGACGCAAGCGGCCGATGTCGTGATCGTCGGCGGCGGGATCATGGGCGCTGCGGCGGCGTTCTTTCTGCGCCGGCGCGGCCGCTCGGTGATCCTGCTCGAGCGCGGCCTGATCGGCCAGCAGGCGAGCGGCGTCAACTTCGGCAACGTGCGCCGCCAGGGCCGCGCGCTCGCGCAGCTGCCGCTGGCGAATCGCTCGCGTGCGATCTGGGGGCGCCTGCCCGAGCTGATCGGCGAGGACGCCGAGTTCCTGGCCAGCGGCCACGTGCGCGTTTGCTACACCGAGGCGCAGGCGGCGGTGTTCGAGCGCTACGCCGCCGACGCGCGCGGCTGGGGCCTCGACCTCGAGCTGCTGAGCGGGGACGCGTTGCGCAAGCGCTTTCCGTTCTTCGGACCCGAGGTCGCGGCGGGCTCGTATTCGCCGATCGACGGCCATGCGAACCCGCGGCTGGCCGCGCCGGCCTTCGGCCGCGCCGCGCGGCGCGCGGGTGCGCTGATCATCGAGAACTGCGAAGTGCTCGCGGTCGACAAGGACAGCGAGGACTTTCGCATCGCCGCCGCCGATGGCCGCGCCTACCGCGCGCCGGCGGTGCTGATCAGCGCCGGTGCCTGGGCCGACCGCTTGAGCGCGGCCTTCGGCGAGCCGGTGGGCATGCTCGCGCACGGACCGCAGATGGCGGTGACGGAGCCGGTGCCGTACGGCCTGGTCCCGGTGGTCGGCGTGTCGACGCCGGTGGCCGAGGAAGGCGTGTATTTCCGCCAGGTCAAGCGCGGCAACATCGTCTTCGGCGGCGGCTTGCGCGGGCCGGCTTTCGCCGATCGGATGCGCGCGTACGTCGAGCCCGAGAACACGCTGCGCCAGCTGCGCGAGTTGCGCCGCCTCGCGCCGGCGCTCGCGCGATTGCACGTGATCCGGGTCTGGAGCGGCATCGAGGGCTACATCGCCGATTCGCGCCCGGTGCTCGGGGCCAGTGCCCGCGTGCCGGGGCTGTTCTACGCGTTCGGCTTCTGCGGCGAAGGCTTCCAGCTCGGGCCGGGCGTCGGCGACGTGATGGCCGAGCTGATCGCGACCGGCGCGACGTCGACCCCGATCGAGGCGTTTCGCGTCGGGCGGTTTGCCAGGCCGGTGTTGCAGCGGGTGGCTTGAGGCGAGAGAGCTTCCTTCGACTTGCCTTTGGTCCTGAGCTTGTCGAAGGTCAGGACGATCGGAAGTACAAGCTCAGCCCGAATGGGGAGGGATTGCGCGCGGGCACTTCGACAGGCTCAGTGCGAACGGGGTGGTGTGTCTCACGAACTGCCCGCAGCGTAGGCCACTACGGCGATTCACGATTGCACGCTCTTGGCGTTTGCGCGAACCACGCAACGTCATGCCGCCGCAGCGCCAATTGCGCAATTCGCTGCCGTGCCGCGCCCGCGATATGGCGTCATCGACCAGAGGCCTCGGCCCACACTGAGACCCATGCCGCCTCTCGTCCCCGCCACGAAACACCCCGCCGGCGCGTCCCGCTCGGCGCTGTCGATCGCTCGCGCGCTCGACCACATCCATGGCCACCTCGGCGAGCGCCTGCCGCTCGAGGACCTGGCGGCCATCGCGCGGCTGAGCGTGTTCCGCTTCGCCACGGTGTTCCGGCAGCGCGTCGGCGAGTCGCCGCACCGCTACATCTGCCGCCTGCGTGTGGAGCGCGCGCAGGCGCTGCTGCGCGACGGCATGCCGGCGGCGATCGTCGCGACCGAGACCGGCTTCTACGACCAGAGCCATCTGTCGCGCCACTTCAAGAGCGTGTGCGGCATGACCCCGGGCCGGTACCTCTCGCAAACGCGCGCTGCGCCCGAGCCCCGGCTCGAGCGCGCCGCCTGAACCCTCATCCGCAGCCAAGGAGTTTTGCTATGTCCCTCAAGCAGTTCAAGATCCTGAGCTTCGACGTGGTCGGCACGCTGATCGATTTCGAGCGCGGCATGATCGACTACATCCGCCGCGCCGTCCCGTCGGCCGCCGCGGTCGGCGACGACGCGATCCTCGACGTCTACCGCCGCTCGCGCGGCAGCGACGAGTCGGGCCTGTACCCCGACGACCTCGAGCGCGTCTGGTACGACTTCGCCAAGCACCTCGGCTTTCCGGCCGAGCCGGCACTGGCGCGCGGCCTGCGCGATTCGGTGTCCGAATGGCCCGCCTTCCCCGACTCGGCCGAGGCGCTGCGCCGCCTGCGCCGGCGCTTCAAGCTGGTGGCGATGACCAACGCGCGGCGCTGGGCGCTGCGCCACTTCGAGCGCACGCTGGGCTTCCCCTTCGACGACAGCGTCACCGTCGACGAGGCACGCGTCGAAAAGCCCGACCCGCAGTTCTTCGCCTTCACCCGCGGGCGCCTGAGCGTCTCGGGCTACGAACTCGCCGACACCTTGCACGTCGCGCAAAGCCAGTACCACGACATCGGCGTCGCACGGCAACTCGGCTACACCGTCTGCTGGATCGAGCGCCGCAAGGGCCAGAAGGGCTTCGGCGGGACGATGGAAGTGCCGCAACTGACGAAGCCCGACTACCACTACGCGACGCTCGCGCAACTGGCCGACGCGGTCGACGCCGAGGCCTGATGGCGTCGCCGGCCGTGGCCGCGGTGGCCGACCTGCTGCCGCCGCTGGTCGCGTTGCGGCGCGACCTGCACGCTCACCCGGAGCTCGCCTTCGCCGAGCACCGCACCGCGGCGCTCGTCGCGGGCGCGCTGCGCGAGCTCGGTCTCGAGGTGCACGAAGGCATCGCCGGCACCGGCGTCGTCGGCGTGCTGCGCCACGGCGATTCGGGCCGCGCGGTCGCGGTGCGCGCCGACATGGACGCGCTGCCGATCGACGAGGCGAGCGGCGTCGCCCACGCGAGCACGACCGTCGGCGTGCACCACGGCTGCGGCCACGACGGCCACACCAGCATGCTGCTCGGCGCGGCGCGCCAGCTCGCGCGCACGCGGCGCTTCGACGGCACCGTGAACTTCATCTTTCAGCCGGCCGAGGAAGGCCGCGGCGGCGCGCGCGCGATGGTCGAGGCCGGGCTGTTCGAGCGCTTCCCGGCGCAATCGGTCTACGCGCTGCACAACTGGCCGGACCTGCCGCTGGGCAGCGCGGCGACGCGGCCCGGCCCGATCATGGCCGCGGCCGACCGCTTCGAGATCGGCGTCGAAGGCCGCGGCGGCCATGCGGCGCAGCCGCAACTGACGCCCGACGCGCTGCTCGCGGCGAGCCAGCTGGTGACGCAGCTGCACACCATCGTCTCGCGCCGCATCGACCCCCACGCCTCGGCGGTGCTGTCGGTGACCCGCATCGAGGGCGGCCGCTCGCACAACGTGCTGCCGTCGCGGGTGAGCCTGACCGGCACGGTGCGCAGCGTCGACGCCGCGGTGCAGGACCGCATCGAAGCCGCGCTGCGCCAGGTCGCGCAAGGCGTCGCGCTGGCGAGCGGCACGGCGATCACGGTGCACTACGAGCGCTACTACCCGGCCACCGTCAACACCGCGCGCGAAGCCGAGCTGGCGCTGGCCGCCGCCGCGGCGGTCGGCCTGCAGGCGAGCATCGCCGCGCAACCGGCGTTCACGTCGGAAGACTTCGCCTTCATGCTGCGCGCGCGCCCCGGCGCCTACCTGTGGCTCGGCCAGGGGCGCGGCGACAGCGACGATGCGCCGCTGCACCACCCGCGCTACGCCTTCAACGACGACGCGCTCGGCCACGGCGTGGCCTGGTTCGTCGAGGTCGCGCAGCGCGCGCTGGCGCCGTCGGGCGTCGGGTCAAGCTAGGGTGGGTTCAGTGCGGGCCGCCACCGCCTCGCCGCGGCGCAGGCTGTTCTTGCCGCCTTGCTTGCCGGCATACATCGCGGCGTCGGCACGCCGCAGCAGCTCCGCCGTGTCGCGCCCGTCGAGCGGGACGAGCACGTAGCCGATCGTCAGGCCGACGCTGCAGCGCTGCCGCGCCAGCTCGAACGGCTCGCGGAACGCGTCGAGCAGGTGGGTGCCGAGCTCGCGCGCCTGCTGTTCGTTGTGCAGGCCCGAGGCCATCACGACGAACTCGTCGCCGCCCAGGCGCGACACCACGTCGCTGGTGCGCAGGTTGGCTTGCAGGCGCGCGGCCACGGCAATCAGCAACTCGTCGCCCACATCGTGGCCGAACTGGTCGTTGACCTGCTTGAAGCCGTCGAGGTCGAGCATGTAGACCGCGAGCAGGTTCTCCGGCGTGCAGCGCGGCAGCGCCGCGGTGAGCGTGACGTTCAGGCCGCGCCGGTTCGACAGCCCCGTCAACGGGTCGGTGTGGGCGAGCGAGTGCAGCACATCGCGCTCGCGGGTGGCGTGCCGCGCGGCGACGTGGACCGCCTTGCTGCGCAGCGCCAGCACGCGCATGAACAACAGCATGTCCAGCGTGGCGCCGATCTGGAACGAGTGCATCGCCCACGGGCTCACGTCGACATACCCCTTGATGACGCCGACCATCAGCGCCGTCGTGACGAAGTAGCCGGCCCAGGCGAGGAGGAAGTACCAGCCGACGCTGTCGCCGCGCCGCGCGCGCCCCACGGCGCCGGGCAGGCCCAGCAGCGCGGGCATCAGGCCGAGCGAGCCGACCACCGTGCTCACCGTGTGCACGTGGATCGCGTCCAGCGCATAGGCGAGTCCCGTCGCGAACAGCAGCACCGCGCCGAGCTTCATCAGGCGGCTGAAGTAGCGGCTCGTCTGCGGCCCCGACAGCACCTCCTCGACGAACAGGAAGGTGCCGCCCGAGGCCATCAACGCGGCCAGGCCGGCGACGTGCAGCTCCATCCAGGTGTTGTCGGTCCACAGGTACTGCGCGCCGAGCCCGAACTGGGTGATCGAGAACAGCAGGCTGCCGCCGATCAGCACCGCGTACTTGACGAACAGGTGCTCGCGCAGCGCCACCCACTGCCCCAGGCTGTACAGCAGCAGGCACACGCCCAGGCCGGTCAGCAAGCCCTGCAGCATCTGCTCGTTGACCGCGCGCGCATGGAAGGCCGACGCCTTGTTCAGCGTGATCGGAAGAATCATGCCGCCCAGCGTCTCGACGCGCAGGAACAGCTCGTAGCTCGCGCCGGGCTGCAGCGCCAGCGCCACTGCGTGGGAGCGGCTGCGCAGCGGGCGTTGCGAGAACGGCTGCAGGTTGCCGAGCACCGCGTGCTGCACGAGCTGGCCGTCGCGCAGCACATGCAGGTCGATGCGGTTCAGCACCGCGTAGTCGATGTCGAGGATCCAGCGCCCGTCGGACTGCGCAGACACCGCCAGCGGCAGGCGCAGCCAGACCGCGTCCTTGCGCAGGCCGAGCGTCGCGTAGGCCGAGCGCGGCGGCGCGAAGCGCGCGCTGGCAGCGCGCACCGCGTCGAGGCCGAGTTGCTTGCTCGGGTCGGACAGCACACTGACGGCGGGCCAGGCTTCGATGCGCTGCACGCTGTCATCGAGCACCAGTGCGGCGTTGGCGGCCGCGCCCGCGACGAGCCACAACACCACGAGCACGGCGTGCGCGACGCAGGCCCACCGGCGGCGAAGCATGGCGCCGTCTTTCACGGCCGCGCCGCGCTGCTCCCGCGGCCGCGGTGGGTGAGGCGCGCTTCGAGCGCGTTCATCCAGCGCGGCGCCTTCGGATCGCGGCGCCAGCCGGCCATCATCGTGTGGGTGCGCACGAGCAGGTGCTCGGGCAGCTTCAGCGGCCGGGTCTGGTCCATCAGCATCCGGGTCATGAACTGGTAGCCGACGACGCGGGTGATGAAGCGCGCGATCGAGAAATCGGGCAGCACCCGGCGCACCGTGCCGTCGATGATCCGCGCGACGAGCAGGCACAGCGTGAACAGCGTGCGCGACAGCCATGACACGCGGCCGGTCAGACCGAGCTCCTTCGCCGCGGCGCGGCCGCACAGGTGGCGCGTCATCAGCACCGGAAACGGCTTCATCACCCGCAGCGGGATCACCTGCTCCATCGTCTGCATCAGCATGCGGCCGAGCTCGGGCCGCGGGTCGGGCTGGATCGGGTGGGCGCGGCCGCGCGATTGCATCAGCGCGAACAGGGCCGCGGCGTCTTCCATCGTGTCGGCCATCAGCTCGCGCTCGATGCCCACCAGGTGGCCGACCACGTTCCAGGCGTGCAGGTAGGCGAGCTCGTCGTCGTGGCGCAGGCCCACGCCGAGCTTGCGCAGGCTGCGCAGGAAGACGTAGCCGAAGGTCAACAGCGTGTACGCAAGCTCCTCCTGGCCGCACGGCAGGCCGTCGGCGCCGAGCTTCCAGCCATGCGCGAACAGGGCTTGGTGCATGCTCCTCGGCGCGGCGCGCGCCGCGAGCGTCGGCACGACGCCGGCGCCGGCGACGTGGCGCCCCTCGCCCAGCGCGGCGACCGCGTCTTCGGGGTCGCCGCGCAGAATCAGGTTGCGGATCGTCGCGTGGATCAGCCGCACCTTGAGCACCTGGGCCACGCCGCCGCCGTCGGGGTCGGTCAGCCCGCCGCGCATCATCACCGGGAAGATCATCGCCGCGGTGGAGCGGATGCGGTACTCGGTACGCTGTTCCAGCTGGCCGGTCACATGCAGCACTTCCGACAGGTCGGGCACCACATAGCATTCGGGCAGGCTGGCGCAGAACAGCAGCGTGCACGACAGCACGCCGTGGTCCATGAAGAGGGCCTCTGCGCGCTCGATCTTCGCGCGGTCGGCCCAGGCCGGCAGCGCACGGGCCGCTTCGACGTAAGCGGCGAGCGGCGCGGCCAGTTCAGCCGGCGTGTCGGGGTCGTCGCCGGTCCAGTCGAGCAGCACGCGATTGTTCTGCCACGACTCGATCGCGCGGTTCACGCCGGCGAGACGCTGCCATTGCACGGCGTGCGCGTCCAGCGATTGCACTGCGCCGGTGGCATCGGGCGGCGCTTGCCAGGGTCCGAGGATGCGGGCGATCGTGGCGTCGGCCAGCGGGTCGCCCCGGTACTGCATGCGGTCGAGCAAGGCGTTCGACACTGCGGCGCGGGAGGTGTTCATGCGGCGTATTCTGCCGTCCTTCGGACGGCACGTATTCCGCCGTCCGAAGGACGGCACGACTTACCCCACAGCTCCCCCGCGCGCCCTCCGAGAGGGGGCGCGGGGGAGCTGTTCGTTAAGGCATGCCGTTCGAAGAACGGCCCGCCGCCTGGCCGCGCAACTCCTGCGCCAACCGGTGCGCCCCGTAGACATGCTCCAGCGCGTACACGATGGCTTGCGAATGCACGGCGAGCGAGCGCGCCTGGGCATCGGTGTAGACGAAGCGGGCACCCAGCGCCTCGAGGTTGCTGTCGAAAATCAGTCCGACCCATTCGCCGCGGCTGTTGACCACCGGCGAGCCGGAGTTGCCGCCGATGATGTCGGCGGTGGTGACGAAGTTCAGCGGCACCCGCGGGTTGAGCTGCGCGCGCGCCTTGACGAGGCTCGGCGCCAGGTCGAACGGCGCCTTGCCATCGAAGCTGTCGGCGCGCGCCAGCAGCCCGCCGAACGTCGTCTTCCAGGGCGTGGCATTGCCGTTGGCGTCGTAGCCGGCGACCTTCCCGTAAGACAGCCGCAGCGTCGACGTCGCGTCGGGCGGCAGCGCGCTTCCATAGAGCGTGAACCTCGCCTGGCCGAGCCGCTCGGCGGCCTGCTGGATCGGCGTGTCGATCTGCTCTTCGCGGAACCGTGCCAGTTCGCGACGCATCGGATAGACCTCGCGGGCGAGCCGGATCAAGGGGTCGTCGGATGCTTCGATGGCCTTGACGCCGCCGGCCAGCAACGCGGCGCGAGCGGCCGCATCGTCGAGTCGACTGCGGCGCACCAGCCGCTCGGCCGCCTCTTCGGGGGTCGCACCGGCGAGCGTGGCCTTCACATACGGGTGCGGGTCGCCCAGGAGCTCGCGCGCTTCCCGCAAGCTGCCCGCCAGGCGAGCGACTTCCAGGTCTTTGTAGATCGGCGCATCGGCCTTGATGCGACGCTCGATCGCGGGAAGTGCCGCATCGCGGTAGGCGGCGAGCCGCTTCGCTTCGGGTTGCACGCGCTCGTAGGCCAGCTCGACGAGCTTGCCGGCGTGGTCGAACAAGCTGTGGTAGCCGTAGCCCACGGCCCACAGCTCCTTGGCGCGTGAAGCATGTCGGGCCGTGGCCACCTCGATGTCGGCCCACGGGTCGCCCTTCAGTCCGCGTGCCGCGTAGGCCGCGCGGAACCGCGCCTCGTCGGCCTCCTTTTGCGCCATCAGCGCCGCGTCCTTCAGCGCGGCGTATTCGCCACGCATGGCCTTCAGCCAGTTCTCCGTGCCGAACAGCCTGTCGAGCGCCTGGCGCGCCGCTTCCGGCGAGCGGTCCGAGTAGGCGCGCAGCAGCGCCTGCTGGGCCTGCGCACTGGCCAGCTGGAGTGGCATCAGCGTGTCGCGGATGGTCTTGAGCTGAACCAGCGTCTGCAGTCGATCGGTCTTGCCCGGGTGGCCCACGACAAACACGGGGTCGCCTTCGGCGATGGGCTTGTCGGCGAGCTTCAGGTGCTGCGCCGACTGGACCGGCTTGCCGTTCTCGTAGACGCGCAGCAGCGCGAAGTCGAGCGCGAAGCGCGGGAACACGAAGTTGTCCGGGTCGCCGCCATAGAACGCCGCCTGGTACTCCGGCGCGAACACCAGCCGCACATCCTCCCATTCCTTGAAGCGATAGAGGTGGAACAAGGAGCCGCTGTAGAGCGAGACGACTTCGCAGTGCAGCCCCGTCGAGCCGGCGCAGCGGGACTCGAGATCGGCGATGGCCGACTTGCGCAGCGCGTTGCGCTGTTCGTCCGATGTGCCGGCGGCGACGGCCTGCAAGACCGTGGCGGTCACGTCCCCGGTCGAGGTGAGCACCCGCGCCATGCCGCCGGGGCAGCGCAACTCCTGTGCGCTCGAGCGGGCTGCGTAACCCTTGCTTGTCAGGTCGCGCTCGCGGGTGGAGAGCTGTTCGATGCAGCTCAGGGCCACGTGATGGTTCGTCAGCATCAGGCCGCTCTTCGACACGAAGGACGCGGACGCGCCGTAGTTCACCGCCGCCTGCTGCAATCGGCCGAGCATGTCGGGCGTGAGCGCGACACCGTAGCGCTGCTTGACGAGATCGACCGGCGGATTGTCGAAGGTCCACATGCCATCGTCGGCGACGGCACTGGCGATCAGGGTCACGAACGCGGCGGCGGCAAGGGTGCGCGCGCATGCCACGGGGCTGCAACGGCTCATCGAGGTCTCCCTGTTGTCGGGCCAGCGGGCGTGGGGCAGATGGATCTGCGCCGACGCAAGACCGAATGGCACTTTGAGGGCAATCAGTTTAGCCCGGGGTTTTCACGCGCCCCGGGCAGGCTGGGCGCGGGCGAGTGCCTGTTCGAGATCGGCGAAGCCCTTGGCGCGGAACGCTTGGGCAGTGCTTGGCGCGGCAGCACGGTGCGGCACCCGTCCGGGTGCCTGGCCACGTTGGGTATTGGCTTGGAGAACCGTTGATTGAACGCATCGACCGGCGCAGTTCGCGGTGTTGGTCGATCAGTATCGGATTGCCGTCGGGGTCGCTCAGCGTCAGGCTCGCGGGGCCGGTCGTCGACGGGTCCGCCCGGGTCGTCAGTGCGAGGTGCCCCAGTCCGGGATTCAGTGCTTGCCAAATCTTGCGAAACGACGACCGCAACGCACAAACCGCCGATTGCCCGCTGGCGCCTCCAGGAGTCAGTCCCAGCGATCGTCCCTCACCGTGACCATGCCGCCATCGACGCGCACCGGGAACGTTGCCACCGGTTCGTACGCGGGCGGTGAGAGTGCCGCGCCGGTAAGAATCGAAAAGTGCGCGCCGTGGCGCGGGCAAATGATCTCCTCGCCCGCCACCTCCCCGTCCGAGAGTGTCTCGGCCTCGTGGCTGCAGATGTCCTCGATGGCGTAGTAGTGGCCGTTCAGGTTGAACACGGCGATCGCCGTGCCTTCGATCTCCAGCGTGCGCACGGTGTCGGGCGGAAAGTCCTCGACCCGGGCGACGTCGACCCATTCGGCCATGTCAAATCATTCCCAAATCCAGTCGTGCCGCTTCGCTCATCCGGTCGCGCGACCAGGGCGGGTCCCAGACCAGTTCCACCCGTGCTTCATTGACGCCCTGCACCGCCTCGACCGCGTCCTCTACGGTCGCGGGGAAGGTCTGCGCCACCGGACAGCCCGGGGCGGTCAAGGTCATCCGGATCTGCACCTTGCCTGCGGCCTCATCGACGTCGAGCCGATAGACCAGGCCCAGATCGTAGATGTTGACCGGCAACTCCGGGTCGTACACCGTGCGCAGCGCGGCGATCACGCGGCCCTCCAGCCCTTGCGGCTCGGCCTCGCGCGTGGCCTCGTGTTGCTCCGCCTTGTGCAACCAGTCGACGATGCTCATTGCTTCACTCCGTGGACACCGGCCGGGTCTCGTCATGCAGTGCCGCGTTCAGGGTGTGCCAGGCCAGCGTGGCGCACTTCACCCGCACCGGAAATTCGCGCACGCCGGACAGCACCTCCAGCTTGCCCAGCGGAACCGCGGGGTCCGCGCCATGATCCGTGGTCAAGAGTGCATGGAATCCCTCGAACAGCGCCTGCGCCTCTTGCTCGGTCTTGCCCCTCAGCGCCTCCGTCATCAGCGAGGCCGAGGCGGTGGAGATGGCGCAGCCGGCCCCCTCGAAGCGCACGTCCTCGATCACCCCGTCGACCAGCTTCAGGTACAGCGTCAGCTTGTCGCCACACAAGGGATTGAAGCCCTCGGCGCTGCGGTTCGCACCCGCCAGGCGCCCGAAATTCCGGGGCCTGCGGTTGTGGTCGAGGATGACCTCCTGGTAGAGATCACGCAGGTCCGGCATGGCCAAATACCTCCTGCACCTTGCGTACGGCGCGCAGCAGCGCGTCCACTTCGGTGCGCGTGTTGTAGAGGGCGAACGATGCGCGCACCGTGGCCGGCACATGGAAGTGCTCCATCACCGGCATGGCGCAATGGTGCCCCGTGCGCACCGCCACGCCCTCGTCGTCGAGAATCGTGCCGACGTCGTGCGGATGCACGCCGTCAAGCACGAACGACAGGATGCTCGCCTTGTCCCTCGCGGTGCCGATGAGGCGCAGGCCAGGCACTGCGCGCGCCTGCTCGGTGGCGTAGGCGAGCAGTTGATGCTCGTGGGCGGCGATGGCATCGAGCCCGATCGCGCTCACGTAATCGATCGCCGCGCCGAGACCGATCACCCCGGCGATATGGGGAGTCCCCGCCTCGAACTTGTAGGGCAGGTCGTTGAAGGTGGTCTTGGCGAAGGTCACCTCGCGAATCATGTCGCCGCCACCTTGGTACGGAGGCATCGCTTCCAGCAGCGCCGCCTTGCCGTAGAGCACGCCGACGCCGGTGGGGCCATACAGCTTGTGGCCCGAGAAGGCGTAGAAATCGCAGTCGAGCGCCTGCACATCGATCTCGAGGTGGGGCGCTGCCTGGGCGCCGTCGATGAGCACCGCAGCGCCTTTGGCGTGGGCAAGATCGATGATGCGTTTCACCGCATTGATGGTTCCCAGCGCGTTCGACAAATGCGTCACCGCGACGAGCCGGGTGCGCGGGCCGAGCAGGCGCTCGAACTCGTCCAGCATCAGCTCGCCAGTGTCGTCGATAGTCGCGACCCGCAGCACCGCGCCGCTGCGCTCGCACAGCAACTGCCACGGCACGATGTTGGAGTGGTGCTCCATTTCAGTGATGAGGATCTCGTCGCCCCGCTGCAAGCGCTGCCCCCAACTCGCCGCCACGAGGTTGATGGCCTCGGTGGTGCCGCGCACGAACACGATTTCCTCGCGCCGTGCGGCGTTGACGAAGCGTTGCACCGTATCGCGCGCGGCCTCGTAGGCATCGGTCGCCTGCTGGCTCAAGGCATGCACACCGCGGTGAATGTTGGCATTGAGCTCGGCGTAGTAGCGCGCCTCGCCATCGATCACGCACTGCGGCTTCTGGCTGGTGGCGGCGTTGTCGAGGTAGACGAGGGGCTTACCGTGCACGCTGCGGTGCAGGATCGGGAAATCCTCGCGCAGCCGCGCCACGTCGAAAGCCAAGACTGGCGTGGCGCCGCGCAATGCGTTCAGTTCGCCCGCTGCGCTTTTCATAGCAGCTCCTTCACTTGCTCGGGCAGCCGGCCGCGCAACAGTTGCTCCAGGCGCGAGCGCAAGGGCACACAGCTCACCCGTGTCGCGACGTCCTCGGCAAAGGCGAAGGTCAGCAGCGCGCGCGCCGCCGCGTCATCCATCCCGCGCGAACGCAAGTAGTAAATCTGCTCGGCATCGAGCTGGCCGACGGTGGCGCCATGGCTGCACTTCACGTCGTCGGCATAGATCTCCAGTTGCGGCTTGGTATCGACCTCGGCGTTGTCCGACAGCAGCAGGTTGCGGTTGGACTGCTGTGCGTCGGTGCGCTGCGCATCGGGATGCACGATCACCTTGCCGTTGAACACCGCGCGCGAAGCGCCGTCCAGCACGCCTTTGTAGAACTCGCGGCTGGTGCCGCGCGGTCGCAGGTGGTCGATGCGGGTGTGATGGTCCATGTGCTGCCTGCCGCTGGCCATGTACAGGCCGATCAGCGTGGCTTCGCATCCCGGCGCGTCGAGTCGCGTGGCGATGTCGTTGCGCGAGAGCAGCCCGCCCAGCGCAAAGGACTGCGACGTGAAGCGGCTGTCGGGCCCCTGCTCGACGCGAATGTCGGCGATGTGATGGCCGCGCAGGCTCTCTTGCTGCAGCTTGGCGTGGGTGATGGCGGCACCTGCGTCGGCCTGGATGTGCGTGACCGCGTTGGTGAGGTAGGCCGCATCGTTGGCGCCGACGTAGTGCTCGATGATCTCGGCCTGCGATCCGGCGCCGGCGCGGATGATGTTGCGCGGGTGAACGGCAAGATCGGCGTCCGTCGTGATGAACAACAGATGGATCGGCTCATCGATCGAGCACCCGGCGGCGAGATCGATGGTCGCCCCATCGGCCCAGAACGCGGCATTGAGCGCCGTGAAGCCGTTGACGAGCGCTTCGGCATCGCGGGTGAACACGGCTTCGAACCGATCGGGGCGGTCCGCGATCGCCGCTGCGAGGCTGCCGACTTCGGCGCCGCGCGGCAGGCGACCGAGGCGCGACAACCCGGGCGCATGACGTCCGTTGATGAACACCAGCAGATGGCTTGCGGCCAGGGCGAGCTCACCAACCTGGTCCGCGCTGACGCCGTTGGACGATTCGGGCACGAACTTGAAGGCGCGCTTGTCGAGGCTTGCCACGCTGGTGTACTTCCAGTCTTCGTCTCGAAGGGTCGGAAAGCCCAGCTCGGCGAAGCGCTCGAACGCGACCGCGCGCGTGCGCTGTAGCCACGGCAGCCGTGCGCCCACGAGGCGAGGCTCGAGCTGCGCGAATTGCGCGCGGTAGAGATCTTTGTTCATCATGGCCGTGCCGTTTCATTCAGCGCCTGAGCCTGCGCCTCGACCCAGCCATAGCCGCGGCTTTCCAGCTCCAATGCCAGTTCCGGACCGCCGGACTTGGCGATACGCCCCTGCGCCAGCACGTGCACCTGATCGGGCACGATGTAGTTGAGCAGCCGCTGGTAGTGCGTCACCAGGATGATGGCGCGCTGCGGGCTGCGCATGGCTTCGACGCCATCGGCGACGACCTTGAGCGCATCGATGTCGAGGCCCGAGTCGGTCTCGTCGAGGATCGCGAGCTTCGGCTCCAGCACCGCCATCTGCAGAATCTCGTTGCGCTTCTTCTCGCCGCCCGAGAAGCCTTCGTTCACCGAGCGGTAAAGCAGGCTCTGATCCATTTCCATCAACTTCAACTTGCCTTTCACCAGGGCGAGGAAGTCGATCGCATCCAGTTCGGGCTCGCCGCGGTGCTTGCGAATCGCGTTGAGTGCCGCCTTGAGCAGATAGATGTTCGCCACGCCGGGGATCTCCACCGGGTACTGGAAGGCGAGGAAGATCCCTTCCCGAGCGCGCTGCTCGGGCGGCATGTCGAGCAGGTTCTTCCCGGCGTAGAGCACCTCGCCGGCCGTGACGACATAGTCCTGGCGCCCGGCCAGCACATGCGCCAGCGTGCTCTTGCCCGAACCGTTGGGCCCCATGATGGCGTGGACCTCGCCGGCATGCACCGTGAGGTCGATGCCACGCAGGATGGGCTTGCCGTCGACCGAAACGTGCAGGTTCTTGATGGACAGCATCAACCTATGCTCCCTTCGAGACTGACGCCGAGCAGCTTCTGCGCTTCCACCGCGAACTCCATCGGCAGTTCCTTGAACACCTCCTTGCAGAAGCCGTTCACGATCATCGACACCGCGTCCTCCGCCGAGATGCCGCGGCTCTGGCAGTAATAGAGCTGGTCTTCGCCGATGCGCGAGGTGGAGGCCTCGTGCTCGACCCGGGCGGTGGGGTTCTTCACCTCGATGTAGGGGAAGGTGTGGGCGGCGCACTGGTCGCCCAGCAGCAAGGAGTCGCACTGCGAGTAGTTGCGCGCGCCGACCGCGCTCTTCGCGATCAACACCCGCCCCCGGTAGGCATTGCGTCCATGGCCGGCCGAGATCCCCTTGGAGAGGATCGTGCTTCTGGTGTTCCTGCCGAGGTGGATCATCTTGGTGCCGGTATCCGCCTGCTGGTAGTGGTTGGTCAGCGCCACCGAATGGAACTCGCCCACCGCGTTGTCGCCCCGCAGGATGACGCTCGGATACTTCCAGGTGATCGCCGAGCCGGTTTCCACCTGGGTCCAGGAAATCTTCGAGTTCGCGCCGCGGCAGTCGCCGCGCTTGGTCACGAAGTTGTAGATGCCGCCCTTGCCGTCCTTGTCGCCCGGATACCAGTTCTGCACTGTCGCGTACTTGATCTGCGCGTCTTCGAGGGCGATCAGCTCGACGACGGCGGCATGCAACTGGTTCTCGTCGCGCATCGGCGCCGTGCAGCCTTCGAGGTAGCTCACGTACGCGCCGCGGTCGGCGATGATCAGGGTGCGCTCGAACTGGCCGGTGTTGCCGGCGTTGATGCGAAAGTACGTCGACAGCTCCATCGGGCAGCGCACGCCGGGCGGGATGTAGCAGAACGAACCGTCGGTGAAGACCGCCGAGTTCAGCGTCGCGAAGAAGTTGTCGGTGTAGGGCACCACCGAGCCGAGGTATTGCCGGACCAGATCGGGGTGGTTCAGCACGGCCTCCGAGAACGAGCAGAACACGATGCCGAGTTCGGCCAGCTTCGCCTTGTAGGTCGTGGCCACTGAAACGCTGTCGAACACCGCATCCACAGCGACACCCGCGAGCAGTTCTCTCTCCTGGAGCGGCACGCCGAGCTTTTCATACATCCGCAGCAACTCGGGATCGACCTCGTCCAGGCTCTGCGGTCCGCTCTTGCTCGATTTCGGCGCGGAGTAGTAGGCGATGTTCTGGTAGTCGATGGGCGGATGCCTGACCGTCGCCCACTGCGGCTCGGTCATGGTCAGCCAATGGCGATAGGCGTTCAGCCGCCACGCCAGCATGAATTCCGGCTCGTTCTTCTTCGCGGAAATCAACCGGATCACGTCCTCGCTTAAGCCCCGCGGCACGGTGTCCGTGTCCACCGCGGTGTAGAAGCCGTGCTGGTAGTCGCGGCTGATCAAAGCATCGAGTTGGTGTGCCGGCGCTGTCATGTGGGTCTCCTTCATGCGAGCGCGCGCGGCCGTGGCGCACGCCTCCCGTCCAGATGGACGGGCTTGAACGCGGGCTTGAAGGTGGGTTGCGCCAGGTCCGCCAACGTCATCTGGTCCAGGGCATCACGGATCACCCGATTGATCCGCTGCCAGTTCGTGCGGATCGAGCACGACCCTTCCAGCGCACAGAGGCCGGCGATGGCGCTGCATTCGGTCACGCCGATCGGGCCTTCAATGGCGTCGATGACGTCGGCGATGGAGATTTCGCCGGCGGGCCGCGACAGCATGTACCCGCCTTTCGCGCCACGCACCGATCGCAGCAGGTTGGCCCCTGCCAGCATCTTCAGGATCTTGCTGGCTGTGGGCACAGCCACGCCAATCGTCGCCGCCAGCTCGGCCGCGGCATGAATCCGGTCCGGCTCGCGCGCGATATGGGCCATCGCGACGGTGCCGTAGTCGGTCAACTTGCTCAGTCTCAGCATTGGCATGACCCCAGTGACGATTAGTACCAATTTAGTCCTGATTTGTTCCTGATGACGGCATTTGCTCGAGTGGCGAGGGCAAAGGAAAACAGGTGAATCCTTGATCGGCGTTGAGGCCGTCCTTCGGACGGCATGACTTAACGCACAGCTCCCCCGCGCCCCCTCCGAGAGGGGGCTCCAGCAAGTTGGACAGCTCTCCCCAGCCCCTCTCCGAGAGAGGGGCTCCAGCATGAATGACGGGCCGGCCTCGCGGCCGGCCACACCTCGCATGTCGCGCAGCGTCTTCACCGCGATCGACTTCGCGAAGGGCGCGGCCGGCCGCAAGGCCGGCCTGTCAAACAAACTGGAGCCCTCCTCGCGGAGGAGGGCGGGGTGGTGTCGTCCAACATGCCGGAGCCCCCTCTCGGAGGGGGCGCGGGGGAGCTGTGCGTTAAAGCATGCCGTACGAAGGACGGCTTCGCAGAAATCTTTTCCTCGAGAGGACCGGCAGAGAAACGGCTAGCTCAGTGAGGTGCCCGTCTCGCGTCCACCGCCGGATACTCGGGGCGGATGTCGAAGTTCAGACTGCGATGGGCGATTCGCAGCGCCGTTTCAGCATCCGCGGGGATCAAAGCCCGGGCGAAGATGAACCCCAGGTAGCTCGCCCCGTCGGGAGGCGGAGCGACGATCTGGCCGGGCTCCGCCGTAATGGTGACCCCTGTGACCCCGGGTACCGACTGCGCGGCGGCCAGGCCTTCGAGGCCGTGGTAAATGCCGCGCCGCGGAATGGGGACCATCATGACCCCCGCGGAGCCGCCCTCGCGTGCAAGAGCGAGTGGTCGTGCCACCGGTTTTCCAACCAGCGGGCGCAGGATCAGCTCCTCCAGGCTCATGCCCAGGGAATGGGTGAGCACCCGCCCACACAAGCCCCCGATGGAGCGGGCCGCGATCTCCAGCAGCCAGATGCCGTGCTCATTGACCCGCACTTCGGCGTGGACCGGCCCAGCTGCGAGCCCGGCCACGCCGCAGGCCCGGGCCACCTCGCGATGGATGCGTTCCTGGAGCGCCCCCGGCAGCCGGGAGGGCGTGACGTAAAGGGTTTCCTCGAAATACGGCCCGTCCAGGGGATCGGGCTTGTCGAACAGGGCGAGTGTCGTGAGCTCGCCGCGTTCCAAGGTGCCTTCCAGCGCGTACTCCCATCCGGGAATGAAGTCCTCGATGATCAGGCCCAGCTCCTGGGCGTCCCGGTCGGCCCGGGACTGGATGGCCCGCACCCGGTTCACGGCCCGCAACAGTTCTTCGGAATCATCCGCACGGATCACGCCGCGGCTCCCCGACAAACGCCGGGCCTTCACCACCACCGGAAACTTCAAATCGGGAACCAGCTTCCGGGGGTCTGCACCAGTCGGCAGGTGATGGAATTCGGGACACAGGAATTCCCGTTCCTGGAGCAGCCGGCGGAACGCCAGCTTGTCACGAACCCGGCGCACCGCGTGGGCGGGATTGCCCGGCAGGCCCAGACGTTCCGAGAGCAGCGCTGCCAGCTCGACTCCCGAATCGTCCACCGCCAGCACGCCGTCCAGCGTGCCACCGATCTCCCGGAGAACCGAGTCCGCCGCCTGCTCCGGTTGGTCGAAATGGAGCGCCATGATGGGAGGCAGGCCCCAGGATGGCGCCAGTCGGTGGCAGTAGTTGGCCCCAGCGACGATCTCGACGCCCAGCTTTCTCGCAGCGGCAACGAAGTCGTTGTTGCGGTACCCGGTGGTGGGCAGAAGCAGCAGGACGCGCTTCATGGATCGGCTGTTTCAGAAAGACTGGAGCTGCTGGTCGGTGGGCTCGGCGCAGCAGTACCACGGCTCCGACAGACGGGGAACGGCAAATCCCAGGTTCCCTGCGAGGCTCGGCACCGGGCGCTCCGCAGCCACGTGGGCCATGCGCCATACGGCGGCGAACACCTCGCGGCGCGGTCGACTCTGCTGTTCACATCGGGCCACCAGCACCTGCAGGTCGCGCTGCAATTGGTCGACGCGGGGATCGGGATGGTCCCACGGATAGCCCAGGAGCCTGGGATCGAAGGCCATCAGCTGCTCCTTGAAGCCGGGGAGCTTCAGAAGATACGAGCCTTCGGGAACGAGCAGCCGGATGGTGAGCTGCACCGGGGGCACGCTCTCCACGAGTTGCAGCTC
>DASXQQ010000340.1:0-45274 GCA_036507085.1 Piscinibacter sp.
CTCCACGCCGTTCGCCGACTTGAACTCTCCCAACCCTGCCCTCGTCACCCAACGCGCAGCACAGCGGCTGCCGCGAGGCGCGCTGCTGCTGTTCTGCGCGGCCTATGTGCTGCCCGGCATGTTCGGGCGCGACCCGTGGAAAAACGCCGACATCACGGCTTTCGGCTACATGGTCAACCTGGCGCAAGGGCGCAGCGCTTGGTTCGCACCGACGGTGGCGGGGCTTCCGTCGGACGGTGCGCTGCTGCCGTATTGGCTCGGCGCGGTATTCGTGAAATTGCTCGGCCCCTGGTTCGGACCGTCTCTCGCCGCGCGCATCCCGTTCGCGATCCTGCTGGCGCTGGTGCTGGTGCTGACCTGGTACAGCACCTACTACCTCGCACGCACCGAGGCGGCTCAACCGCTGCCGTTCGCCTTTGGCGGCGAAGCCGATCCGGTCGACTACGCGCGCGCGATCGCCGACGGCGCCCTGCTCGCGCTGATCGCGTCGCTCGGCCTGCTGCAGCTCGGCCACGAGACGACGCCCGACCTGGCGCAACTCGCGAGCGTCGCCCTCTTCCTGTACGCGATGGCAGCCAGCCCGTTTCGCGCGACGCCGGCGAAGGTGGCGATGCTGGTCGCGCTGCCGGCGCTGGCGGCGAGCGGCGCACCGAGCATCGCGGCCGCGCTGGGTGCGGTCGGCGCAGTGGTGTGCTGGCGCTCGGCCTACGTATCGGCGCGCGAGTTCTCGCTGTGGGTGCTGGTGAGCACGGCGCTCGGCGTCATCGCCGCGCTGCTCGTCGACGCCTGGGCCTGGCGCCTGGGCAGCTACGGCTCGCGCGCGCAGGTGGTTGCGCTGCTGAAGGAGCTCGCCTGGTTCACCTGGCCGGCTTGGCCGCTCGCGTTCTGGACGCTCTGGCGCTGGCGTCGGCATCTGCTGCACCGGCACATCTCGGTGCCCCTGGGCTGCGTCGGGGTCAGCCTGCTCGCCTGCATCGGCATGGGCGGTTCCGATCGGGCGTTGATGCTGGCCTTGCCCCCGCTGGCCGCCTTGGCGGCGTTCGCGCTGCCCACCTTGCAGCGCAGCACCGCCGCGGCGATCGACTGGTTCTCGGTCTTCTTTTTCACCATCTGCGTGCTGGTGATCTGGGTCGTCTACATCGCGATGCAGACCGGCGTGCCACCGCAGCCGGCGGCCAACGTGGCGCGCCTCGCTGTCGGTTTCGTCCCCGGCTTTTCGCTGCCGGCGGTGGTGATCGCCGCGCTGGCGACGATCGCCTGGCTGTGGCTGGTGAAGTGGCGCACCGGCCGCCATCGCCACCCCTTGTGGAAGAGCCTGGTGCTGCCCGCCGGCGGCGTCGCACTGTGCTGGCTGCTGCTGATGACGCTGTGGTTGCCGCTGCTCGACTACGCTCGCAGCTACCGGCCGCTGATCGCGCGGGTCGCCCGGCACGTGCCGAAAGACGCCTGCATTGCGGCGACGAATCTCTCGCGCGGCCAGCTCGTCGCGCTGGAGCACATGGGCGGCTACCGCGTCGACGCAGCCACGCCGGTCGCCGCAACGCGCTGCGACTACCTGCTGCAGCTCGAGTCGCGCAGCAAACCGGCAGCGGCGCGCGAAGGCTGGCGACTGGTCGCGCGCGAGCGCCGACCAACCGACAAGGAAGAAGTCACCGCGATCTATCGGCGCGAGCCGGTCGCGCATTGATTGCCGGGTTCGCGTCAGATCAAGCAGGCGTCAGCAGGTGCGCGATCGAGTTGGCGTAGTAGCGCAACAGCGCTTCTTCGTTCGACCGCGCGACGAACAGGCCGTCGCGCTCATCGACCAGGTGGCGCAGGGTCAGCATGCGCAAGCCGGCGCCGACGGCATAGTCCCAGTCGCTGCGCGGCACGTACAGCCGCGCGCCGCGTTGTTCCAGCTTGCCCACCAGTTCACCCACGGCCGACTTGATGTCGAGCAGACCCATCGGCTGCAGCGGCTGTCTGAGCAGCACGGTGGCGACCAGCGGCACCGGCAGCACCGGGATCAGGCGGCCCACTTCGTCCATCAAGTGGCGCCCGAGCGCGGCCACTTCGGCTTGCCGCTCTTCCTTGGACAAGCGCTCGAATGCGATGCCGCGTGCCGCGGCGTAGGCCCGCACCGACACCGGAGTGCCGAAGTTCACGCAGGCGTAGCCCAGCTTGTACCAGCGGCTTCGCAGCATCAGCCAGGCCTGGTGGCCGAGGAATCCGAAGGTGTTGCTCAACGCGCGCAAGCGCCCGGGCCGCGGCGCCCGGGCGTCCACGCTCATCAGCTGCGTGCGGTCTTCCAGCGTGCGGTCGTAGTTCAGGCCCAGCGGCACGAACACCAGGTCGCGCTCGCCATCGGCGTGAAAGCCGCGCAACATGTAGTCGAGCACGCCGAAGCGCGGCTCGCGCATCCTGCCGTCGCGGGTGAGCCCGCCCTCGGGATACACCGCCTGGGTGACACCGGCCTCGGTGGCCATCGCGATATAGCGCTCGAGCACGCGGCGGTACAGCTCGTCCTTCGAATTGCGCCGCACGAAGTAGGCGCCCATCGCGCGGATCAGCTGCTGCAGGCCCCACACACGCGCCCACTCGCCCACGGCATACGACAAGGCGGCACGCTCGGCCGCCAGGTAGGACGCGATGATGTAGTCCATGTTGCTGCGGTGGTTCATCACGAACACCACCGTCGCGTTCTCGGGAATCGCGTTCAGGCCGGCATCGTCGGTGAAGCCGATGCGAACGCGGTACAGCGACTGCGACAGTTTCTTGCCGATCCAGTAGCCCACGCGGAAATAGACGTAGGCGTTGAACGCCGGGACGATTTCGCGCGCATAGCGCTTCACCTGTTCCTGCGCCACTTCGAGCGGCATGCCACGCGCCTCGGCGAACGCCCGTGTCGCCTCCTGCACCTTGTCGTCGAAGATCAGACGGTCGATCAGCGCCCGGCGGCTGACCTGCTGGAAGGGCCGGATGTGGATCTTCAGCCGCTGGCCGATCTCGTCGAGCACCTTGTCGGCGCGGCTGCGGATGAACCATCGCGCCGAAGGCAGCAGCAATCGATCGAGCAGCGCCCACGCCGCCAGCAGGCCAACCGCCAGTGCCAGCCACAGCGGCACGGTGATGCTTGTTGTCATGGGGTCTCCTCGCGCGGGCACTGTACCGCACGGGGTGCCGACCCCTCGTCTCTCGCATTTCAAGCGGCGTTGACCCGCTCGGCCGAGCGACCCGCGTCCGCCGCCGACTCGCCGCGCCGCACGCGCGCCGCCGGAAAAATCAGCTTGAAGCTCGATCCCTTGCCGGGTTCGCTGCGGACTTCGAGCTCGCCGCCGTGGCGCTGCGCGACGTGCTTGACGATCGACAGGCCGAGGCCGGTGCCGCCGGTGTCGCGCGAGCGGCTACCGTCGACTCGATAGAAGCGCTCGGTGAGCCGCGGCAGGTGTTCGCGCGCGATGCCGATGCCCGAGTCCCGAACCTCGAGCTCGCCGGCGCCGTCACCACGCATCGTCCACGCCACGTCGACGCGACCGCTTGACGGCGTGTAGCGCACGGCGTTGTTGACGAGGTTGGCGATCGCGCTGAGCAGCTCGGCCTCGGCACCGGCGATCTGCACCGCCTCTGCGCCGCTGAAGCTGATGGCGTGCCGGCCCGCGGACAAGGCCTCGGCGTCGGCATGCACCTGGTTGAACAGCCGCTGCACCGGCACCCAGCGGTCGGCCGCGGGGCGCGGGCTGCCTTCCAGCTGCGCGAGTGTCAGCAGGTCGCCCACCAGCGTTTGCATGCGCAGTGTCTGCTGCGACATCAGCTCGAGCACGCGCCGGCGCTCGACCTCGGTCAGCGGCAGGTTGCCCATGGTCTCGATGAAGCCCGACAGCACCGTCAGCGGCGTGCGGATTTCGTGCGATACGTTGGCGACGAAGTCTCGGCGCATCGCGTCGTTGCGCTCGCGCTCGGTGATGTCTTGCGACAGCACCAGCTTCATGCCCTCGCCGTAGGTTCGAATCAGCACCGAGATCGTCCCGCGCGAGCCGGGGCCGGGGAAGCTCACCGCCTCGTCGAATTCTTCGTCCTGCAAATAGGCGACGAAGACCGGCGCCCGCACGAGGTTGGTGACTCGCTGTCGGCGGTCGCGCTGCGGGTCGAGCCCGAAGTGGTCGGCGGCCACCGAATTGCACCACTCGATCTGGTCGTTCGCGTCGAGCAGCATCACGCCGTTGGGCGAGGCCTCGATCGCCGACAGGAACTGATCGAGGCGGGTGTGCTCGGTCTCGACGCGCCGCTCGAGCAAGCGCACCAGGCGCTCGATGCGGTAGCCCACCTCGCCCCAGAATCCGGCGTCCCGCGGCGCCGGGTTTTCCTGCTGGCCGCGAAGCCAGTGCATCAGGCGACGACCGCGCCAGGCGTCGACGAAGGTATGCAGCAGGCCACCCGCGAGCGCGCCGAGCAAGGTGCCGAGGGCCGGCCAATGCCAGAAGCTGCCGATCAGCATGCCGACGACGCCGCCGACCAGCATCGCCAGCAGTGCGGCCAGCAAACGAGGAAGCAGCCAGCCCATGCCCTTGTGTCCGCTGGATGAGGCGCTGTCAGCCCGACAGCGCCTGCACCTGCTGCGTCAAACGATAACCCGCACCGCGCACCGTCTCGATCATGCGCGCGCATTGCACCGTCTCCAGCGCCTCGCGCAAGCGCTTGACGTGGACGTCGACGGTGCGCTCCTCGATGAACACATGGTCGCCCCACACACGGTCGAGCAACTGGGCGCGGCTGTGCACGCGCTCGGGGTGCGTCATGAAGAAATGCAGCAAGCGAAACTCGGTCGGCCCGACGCGCACCTCGCGCTCGTCGCGCGTCACGCGGCGCGTTGCCGGGTCGAGCTTCAGGCCGCCGATATCGACCAGCGTGTCCAGCGCTTCCGGTGCCTTGCGGCGCAGCACCGCGCGAATGCGCGCGAGCAGCTCGTTGGTCGAGAAGGGCTTGACGAGGTAATCGTCGGCGCCGGCGTCGAGGCCGGTGATCTTGTCGCTTTCCTCGGCGCGCGCGGTGAGCATGATGATCGGCAGCTCGCGGGTGCGCGACTGGCCGCGCCAGCGCTTGGCCAGGCTCAGGCCCGACTGTCCGGGCAGCATCCAGTCCAGCACCACGAGATCGGGCAGCACACGGTCGACCTCGATCTGGGCTTCGTCCGCCGTCGCGGCCGGAGTGACTTCATAGCCGGCGTGACGCAGGTTGATCGAGATCAGCTCTGCAATCGCCGACTCGTCTTCGACCACCAGGATTCGACTCATGCCTTGCTTCCTTCCAGCGTCGCTCAACGCACCATCGTTTCGATGGTCGCGAGCGGGTTGTGCCGCACATCGGTACCCTTGACGACATAGATGATCACCTCGGCCAGGTTCTTCGCATGGTCGCCGACGCGTTCGATGGCCTTGGCGACGAACACCAGGTCGATGCTCGACGAGATGGTGCGCGGGTCTTCCATCATGAAGGTGATCAGCTTGCGCATCAGACCTTCGAACTCCTGGTCGATCTGGTCGTCCTGCTTCAGCACCTCGAGCGCCTTCTCGACGTCGAGCCGCGCAAAGGCGTCGAGCGCCTTGCGCAACTGCTTGGTCGCGAGCTCCGACTCGAAGGCGAGGTCGGCCACCGGCAGGCGCATGCGGCTCGACACGCCGCTGTTGATCAGGCGTTGCACCGTGCGCGCGATGCGCGCGGCCTCGTCGCCGATTCGTTCGAGGTTGGCGATCGCCTTGCTGATCGCAATCAACAGGCGCAGGTCGCGCGCCGTCGGTTGGCGCCGCGCGATGATGGTCGACAGGTCGCGGTCGATCTCGATCTCCATCGCGTTGACGGTCTCTTCCTGCGCGAGCACCTGCGAGGCGGTGTCGCCGCTGAAATTGGTCAGCGCGTAGACGGCCTGCGCCACCTGCGACTCGACCAGACCGCCCATTTCCAGCACGCGGGTCGAAATGCCGCTCAATTCGGCATCGAATTGGGTCGAAAGATGCTTCTCGCTCATGGTGGTGCGTCCTCGCTCAGCCGAAGCGGCCGGTGATGTAATCCTCAGTGTCCTTCTTCTTCGGCTTCATGAAGAGGTCCGAGGTCGGCCCGAACTCGATCAGGTCGCCCAGGTACATGTAGGCGGTGTAGTCGGAGCTGCGTGCGGCCTGCTGCATGTTGTGGGTGACGATCACGACGGTGTAGTCGCTCTTCAGTTCGTGGATCAATTCTTCGATCTTGCCGGTGGAGATCGGATCGAGCGCCGAGCAGGGCTCGTCGAGCAGCAGCACCTCGGGCTTGATCGCGATGCCGCGCGCAATGCACAGGCGCTGCTGCTGGCCGCCCGACAGGCCCGAGCCGCTCTGGCTCAGCTTGTCCTTCACCTCGTTCCACAGCGCCGCCTTCTTCAGTGCCCATTCGACACGCTCGTCCATTTCGATGCGCGGCAGCGTCTCGAACAAGCGAACGCCGAATGCGATGTTGTCGTAGATCGACATCGGGAACGGCGTCGGCTTTTGAAAGACCATGCCGACCTTGGCACGGATCAGCGAAACGTCCTGCCTCGACTTCAGGATGTTCTCGCCATCGAGAATGATCTCGCCTTCGGCGCGCTGCTCGGGGTAGAGCTCGAACATGCGGTTGAAGGTGCGCAACAGCGTCGACTTGCCGCAGCCCGACGGGCCGATGAAGGCGGTGACCTTCTTCTCGGGGATGTCGAGATTGATCCGCTTGAGCGCCTGGAAACTGCCGTAGTAGAAGTTGAGGTCGCGCACCGAGAGCTTGGCCGTCTCGGTCACGGGGAGGTCGACTTTCGCGTCCATGGGGCGGGCTTTCTTCGGATTCAGTGCTTGTTGCGGAACATCACGCGCGCGAGGATGTTGAGCGCGAGCACACCCAGCGTGATCAGGAACACCCCCGCCCACGCGAGCTTTTGCCAGTTCTCGTACGGGCTCATCGCGAACTTGAAAATCGTCACCGGCAGGCTGGCCATCGGCTCGCCCAGGCTCGTGGTCCAGAACTGATTCGACAGCGCGGTAAACAGCAGCGGCGCGGTCTCGCCGGCGATGCGCGCGAAGGCGAGCAGAACGCCGGTCATCACCCCGGCGCGCGCGGCTTTCAAGGTGATGGTCGAGATGACCTTCCACTTCGGCGTGCCGAGCGCGTAGGCCGCCTCGCGCAGCGCGTTCGGTATCAGCGACAGCATGTTCTCGGTGGTACGGATCACCACCGGGATCACGATCAGTGCCAGAGCCAGCACCCCGGCAAAGGCGGAGAAGCTCTTGACCCGCGCGACGATCACCGCGTAGATGAACAGGCCGATCACGATCGACGGCGCCGACAGCAGGATGTCGTTGATGAATCGCGTCGCGCTGCCGAGCCAGGTCTTCTGCCCGTACTCGGCGAGGTAGATGCCGGCAAGCACGCCGATCGGCGTGCCGATCAGCGTCGCCAGGCTCACCATCACGAGCGAGCCGAAGATCGCGTTGGCCAGGCCGCCGACCTCGGCCTGCGGCGGCGGCGTCATTTCGGTGAAGGTGGCGAGGTTCAAGCCGCCGACGCCGAGCCGCACGGTCTCGAACAGGATCCACATCAGCCAGAACAGGCCGAACGCCATCGCGGCCATCGACAAGGTCAGCGCCAGCGCGTTGACGGCCTTGCGGCGGCGATGCTTGGCGAGGCGGCTCGCGTCGGTGGGGGTGGTGACCACGCTCATGACAACACCCCGCTCGCCGAGTACGGCGATCGACCCTCCGAGAGGGTCGGGCCTTGCTTGGGGCGGCCCGGCGCGGCGGCCCGTGAAGAACAGATTGACACTGGGTGTCTCACGAACGGCTCCCCTCGCCCTTCTTCAGCTGCGCCAGCAGCAGCTTGGACAGCGACAGCACGACGAAGGTGATGAAGAAGAGCACCAGGCCCAGGTAGATCAGCGACGCCTGATGGAGTCCTTCGCCCGCCTCGGCGAACTCGTTGGCCAGCGCCGAGGTGATGCTGTTCGCCGCCTCGAACAGCGACAGGCTGCTCAACTGATTGAAGTTGCCGATGACGAAAGTGACGGCCATCGTTTCACCCAGTGCCCGGCCCAGCCCCAGCATGATCCCGCCGACCACGCCGGTCTTGGTGTACGGCAGAACGACCTTGAAGACGACCTCCCAGGTGGTCGAACCCAGGCCGTAGGCCGACTCCTTCAGCAGCGCCGGCGTGACCTCGAACACGTCGCGCATCACCGCCGCGATGAAGGGGATGATCATGATCGCGAGGATGATACCGGCCGACAGGATGCCGATGCCCACCGGTGCGCCCGACACCAGTTGCTTCAGCACCGGCGTGTTGCCGAAGAGCTTCTGCAGCGGCTGCTGGACGAACTGCGACAACACCGGGCTGAACACCAGCAGCCCCCACATGCCGTAGACGATGGACGGCACCGCGGCGAGCAGCTCGATGGCAATGCCCAGCGGGCGGCGCAGCCAGGCCGGAGACAGCTCGGTGAGAAACAGCGCGATGCCGAAGCTCACCGGCACCGCGATCAGCAGCGCGATCAGCGAGGTCATCAGCGTGCCGTAGATCATCACCAGGCCGCCGAACTGGTTCTTCACCGGGTCCCACTCGCTGCGCCAGAGGAAGCTCAGCCCGTATTCCTGGATTGCCGGCGCCGCGCCGACGACCAGGGACCCGATGATCCCGACCAGCAGCAGCAGCGTGAGGATGGCCGCCGAATGGGCCAGCAGCGAGAACGCCTTGTCCGCCCAGGGAAAGACCCGCCGCGCGCTCGGTGGCCGCCCCAGCGGTTCGGAGCGTGGCACCTCGTTCTTGTCGTAGCGGGATGCGGGGAGTGTTGCGGCCACTGTGGCTCCAGACGAATGTGAACGACGGGACCCGGAAGGACCCGTCGTCGAGCTTCAGTCAGCGAAGATCACTTGCTGGCAACGACTTTGCCGGATGCGTCCTTGATCTCGGCCCACTGCTTGCGAACCAGTTGCTTCACCGACTCGGGCAGCGGGACGTACTCGAGCTCGGCCGCCATCTTGTCGCCGCTGGCGTAGGCCCAATCGAAGAACTTCAGCGAGTGGGTCGCCTGCGCCGGCTTGTCCTGCAGCTTGTGCATCATGATGAAGGTCGCACCGGTCAGCGGCCACGAATCCTTGCCCGGCTGCTCGGTCAGCACCTGGTAGAACGACTTGTTCCAGTCGGCACCCGCCGCCGCGGCCTTGAAGTTCAGATCGTCCGGCGAAACGAAATGGCCGTCCTTGTTCTTCAGTTGGGTGTACGTCATCTTGTTCTGCTTGACGTAAGCGTATTCGACGTAGCCGATCGAATTGGGCAGGCGAGCGATGAACGCGGCCACGCCCTCGTTGCCCTTGCCGCCCGCGCCGGTCGGCCAATTGACCGCCGTGCCCTCGCCGACCTTGTCTTTCCACTCGGCGTTCACCTTCGACAGGTAATTCGTGAAGATGAAGCTGGTACCGGAACCGTCGGCACGGCGCACCACCGAGATCGTCGCGTCGGGCAGCGCAATGCCGGGGTTCAGCGCGGTCAGCGCCGGGTCGTTCCACTTCGTGACCTTGCCGAGATAGATGTCGCCGAGCACGGCGCCGGTGAGCTTGATCTGGCCGGGCTGGATGCCCTTGATGTTGACCACCGGCACCACGCCGCCGATCACCATCGGGAACTGGATCAGGCCGTCCTTGGCCAGCTCGTCGTCCTTCAGCGGCATGTCGGATGCGCCGAAGTCGACTGTCTTCGAGCGGATCTGCTTCAGGCCGGCGCCCGAACCGACCGACTGGTAGTTGATTCGCACGCCGGTGGCCTTGTTGTAGGCGTCGGCCCACTTGGCATACAGCGGTGCGGGGAAGGTCGCGCCAGCGCCGGTCACGTCTTGCGCGAACGCGGCACCGACGGTGAGGGACAGGCTGAAAGCGGCAACGGCGGTTCGAAGGAGCGGGAAGTTCATGGGTGGCCTTTCTCTTGGAGACGACCGCGACTGTAAAAGTCCCGTGTGACATGTCTGTGACACGTCTTGTCGTCTGTCATACGGGCCAACGATCGCGTCATCGAGGAGTCACCTTGCTGTCACATCGGGCTCAAGCCTGCAGCACCTTCGCGAGCCGCTCGGCGCAGGCTTTCGCCAGACCGGCATCGCGCGCTTCGACCATCACCCGAACCAGCGGCTCGGTCCCGGACGGCCTGATCAGCACGCGACCGGCGTCGCCGAGTTCGCGCGCCACCGCCGCCTGGACGTCCGACAGCCCCGGGCTGGCCTTCCAGTCCTGATCCGGGCGAAGCCGCACATTGATCAGCACCTGCGGGAACAGCGTCACGTCGGCAAGCAGGCGCGGCAACGACTGGCCGCTTCGCGCGACCGCTTGCAGCACCTGCAGGGCGCTGATGATGCCGTCGCCGGTGGTGTGCTTGTCGAGCGCCAGCAGGTGGCCGGAGCCTTCGCCGCCGAGGAGCCAGCCGCGTGCCGAGAGTTCTTCCAGCACATAGCGGTCGCCGACCTTGGCGCGCACGAACTCGATGCCGCGCGACTTCAGCGCCAGCTCGACCGCCATGTTGGTCATCAGCGTGCCCACGGCCCCCGGCACCGGCTGGCCTTGCGCCAGACGGTCGGTGACCATCACGTGGAGCAGCTCGTCGCCGTTGTAGAGGCGGCCGTCGGCATCGGACAGTTGCAGGCGGTCGGCATCGCCGTCGAGCGCGATGCCGTAATCGGCCTGGTGTTCGCGCACCGCCTGCACCAGCGCGGCGGGCGCCGTCGCGCCGAAGCCGGCATTGATGTTGAAACCGTCGGGCTTGCAGCCGATGGCGACGACCTCGGCGCCGAGTTCGTGAAACACGTCAGGCGCGACCTGGTAGGCCGCGCCGTGCGCGGCGTCGATGACGATCTTCAAGCCTTTCAGCGACAGGTCGTTGGAGAAGGTGCTCTTGCAGAACTCGATGTAGCGGCCCTGTGCATCGTCAAGCCGGCGCGCCTTGCCGAGGCGGGCCGAATCGACCCATTGCGGCGCTTGCGCGAAGACGTCTTCGACGTCGTGCTCCCACGCGTCGGGCAGCTTCTCGCCGCGCGCGGAAAAGAACTTGATGCCGTTGTCGCCATAGGGGTTGTGCGACGCGCTGATCACCACGCCCAGGCTCAGGCGAAGGGCCCGCGTGAGGTAGGCGACGCCGGGGGTGGGCAGCGGGCCGGTCAGCACCACGTCGACCCCGGCCGAGGCGAAGCCCGCTTCGAGCGCCGACTCGATCATGTAGCCCGAAATCCGCGTGTCCTTGCCGATCAGGACGGTCGGTCGCGCCTCGCTGCGCTTCAGCACACGGCCCACGGCATGCCCGAGGCCGAGCATGAAATCGGGCGTGATCGGGGGCTCGCCGACGGTGCCGCGTACGCCGTCGGTGCCGAAATAGGTTCTGCTCATGTCGTCTGCGGGGTTGCTCAGGCGCCGATTGTCCCCGATCGCCCGGGCAGCCCGGCAGCGTGCCAGACCTTGAGCGCGTCCACCGTCGCGGCCACATCGTGGACCCGAACGATGTGCGCACCACGCTGCACCGCCGCCAGCGCGGCCGCCACGCTGGCGGCCATGCGATCGCTGGGGCCGCGGCCCGTGAGCGCGCCCAGCGACGACTTGCGCGACCAGCCGACCAGCAGCGGGTAGCCGCGATGCAACAGCGCGTCCTGGCGCTGCAGCAACTCGAAGTTGTGCGCCGCCGTCTTGCCGAAGCCGATACCCGGATCGAGCACGATGCGCTCCGCGGCCACCCCGGCATGGCGCAGCAGCTCGGCGCGAGCGACGAGGAAGTCTCCGACCTCGCGCACCACGTCGCCGTACACCGGCTCCGCCTGCATCGACCGCGGTTCGCCTTGCATGTGCATCAGGCACACGCCGCAGCTCGGATGCGCGGCCACCTGTTCCAGCGCGCCCGGCGCGCGAAAGGCGTTGATGTCGTTGACGATGTCCACGCCCAGCGCGAGGGCAGCGCGCATCAGCTCGGACTTGGCGCTGTCGATCGAGATCGGGCACCCGAGCCGCAGCGCCCCTTCGAGCACCGGCAGCACGCGCCGCAGTTCCTCCTCGACGCCGACCGGATGGGCGCCGGGCCGGCTCGATTCGCCGCCGATGTCGAGGATGTCGGCGCCTTCGCTCAACAGGCGCCGGCAATGCGCCAGCGCCGCATCGACGTCGCCATAGCGGCCGCCGTCGGAAAATGAATCCGGCGTGACGTTGACGATGCCCATCACCTTGGGCTGCGCCAGGTCGATTCGAAAGCGGGTGGTCTGCCAGAACATCGGTAGCGCTTCCCGAAGAGAAACGGAAACGGGGCCGAAGCCCCGTCAAGACTCGGCACCCGGCGCGCGTTACGCGGCCGCGGGTGCGCCGTCGGTCGTCACCGGGCCGACGGTCGTGCCCGGCTTGTTGTTGCCCGGCGACCAGTCCTTCGGCGCGCGCGGCGGCTTGCCGTTCATGATGTCGTCGATCTGGTCGCTGTCGATGGTTTCCCATTCGAGCAGCGCCTTCGCCATCGCGTGGATCTTGTCCTGGTTCTCTTCGATCAGCTTGCGCGCGACGGCGTACTGCTCGTCGATGATGCGGCGGATCACGCCGTCGACCTTCTGCATCGTCTGCTCGGAGACGTTGACCTGCTTGGTCACCGAGCGGCCGAGGAAGACCTCGCCTTCGTTCTCGGCGTAGACCATCGGGCCCAGCTCGTCGGTCATGCCGTAGCGGGTGACCATGTCGCGGGCAATCTGCGTCGCACGCTCGAAGTCGTTGCTCGCGCCGGTGGTCATCTGGTGCATGAACACTTCTTCGGCGATTCGCCCGCCGAACAGCACCGAGATGGTCGACAGCATGCGCTCCTTGTCGAGGCTGTAGCGGTCGACTTCGGGCAGCTGCATCGTCACGCCCAGCGCGCGGCCGCGCGGGATCACCGTCACCTTGTGCACCGGGTCGGTCTTGGGCATCAGGCGCGCCACCAGCGCGTGACCCGACTCGTGGTACGCGGTGTTTCGGCGCTCTTCCTCGGGCATGATCATCGACTTGCGCTCGGGGCCCATCATGATCTTGTCCTTGGCCTTCTCGAAGTCGACCATCTCGACGACGCGGCCGTTGCGGCGCGCAGCGAACAAGGCCGCTTCGTTGACCAGGTTGGCAAGATCGGCGCCGGAGAAGCCCGGGGTGCCGCGCGCGAGGATGTCGGCACGAATGTCCTGTCCCACCGGCACCTTGCGCATGTGCACGTTGAGGATCTGCTCGCGGCCGCGCACATCGGGCAGCGTCACGTAGACCTGGCGGTCGAAGCGGCCCGGACGCAGCAGCGCCGGGTCGAGGATGTCGGGCCGGTTGGTCGCCGCCATCACGATGACGCCGAGGTTGGTCTCGAAGCCGTCCATCTCGACGAGCATCTGGTTCAGCGTCTGCTCGCGCTCGTCGTTGCCGCCGCCCAGGCCGGCGCCGCGGTGCCGGCCGACCGCATCGATTTCGTCGACGAAGATGATGCAGGGCGCGCTCTTCTTCGCCTGCTCGAACATGTCGCGCACGCGTGCCGCGCCGACGCCGACGAACATTTCGACGAAGTCGGAACCCGAGATGCTGAAGAACGGGACCTTGGCTTCACCCGCGATGGCCTTGGCCAGCAGCGTCTTGCCGGTGCCCGGAGGGCCGACCAGCAATACCCCACGCGGAATGCGCCCGCCGAGCTTCTGGAAGCGCTGCGGGTCCTTCAGGAAGTCGACCAGTTCCTTGACCTCTTCCTTGGCCTCGTCGCAACCGGCGACGTCGGCGAAGGTAGTGGTGTTGTTGGCCTCGTCGAGCATGCGCGCCTTCGACTTGCCGAAGCTGAATGCGCCGCCCTTGCCGCCGCCTTGCATCTGCCGCATGAAGTAGATCCACACGCCGATCAGCAACAGCATCGGTCCCCACGACACCAGGATGCTCATCAGGATCGACGGCTCTTCGCGGGGCTTCACGTCGAACTTGACGTTGTTGGCGATCAGGTCACCGACCAGGCCGCGATCCAGGTAGGTCGCGGTGGTGCGCAATTCCTTGTCGTCGGTGGTGCGGGCCTTGATCTCGGTGCCGGTCGGGCCTTCCTGGAGCTGCACGCTCTTGATCCGCTTGCTGCGAACTTCTTCGAGGAAATCGGAATAACCGATTTCGCCCGCGCGTGTGGCGCCGCGGTCGAACTGCTTGAACACGGTGAAGAGCACGAGGGCAATCACCAGCCAAACAGCGACTTTAGAGAACCATTGATTGTTCACCGCGGCTCCTTTTCCGGGTCAAAACATCTGGGCCCGCGCTTCGAGCACAGACCATCCACGGCATATGGGGCATATTTTATGCCAGTCAAGCCCGCAGGCCTTGACGCAAGTCCGGTCTCCGCGCAGGTGTATCGGCATGTTTGCACGCTCACGAATCCATATCGGCGGGTCGATCCGTCAGCTTGAGACCGATTCCGACCAAGAACGTTTCGGCGGATTTGTCGCGCGAGGCCTTGGGCTTGATAGCCTTGACCACCCGAAACCGTTCCTTGAACAGCTTGGCGAGCTGGCTGTAGCCGCTGCCGTGAAAGACTTTGCAGACCAGGGCGCCCTTGTCGTTCAAGTGGTTCTGCGCGAATTCGAGCGCCAGTTCGACCAGATGGGCGATGCGGGCCGAGTCGGCGCTTTCGATGCCCGACAGGTTGGGCGCCATGTCGGAAATCACGACGTCGACCGGTCGCCCCGCCACCGCGCGTTCCAGCTCGGCCAGCACCGCCGCCTCGCGGAAGTCGCCCTGGATGAAGGTCACCCCTTCGATCGGCTCGAAGTCGAGCAAGTCGAGCGCGATGATGGTTCCGTTCAGCGCGCCCACCGCCGCCCCGCCGGTGCCCGCGTCCTTGGGCGCGAACTTGCGCCGCACGTACTGGCTCCACGCGCCCGGCGTGGCGCCGAGGTCGACCACCAGCTGGCCGGGCTTCAGCAGCTTGAGTTCCTCGTCGATCTCCTTCAGCTTGTAGGCCGCGCGGGCCCGATAGCCCTCTTTCTGGGCGAGCTTCACGTACGGGTCGTTCATGTGGTCGTGCAACCACGCCTTGTTGACTTTCTTGCTCTTGGTCTTGATCTTCATGCTGCGTCAATAATACGGGGATGCCTACCATTCGACTGACACCTTCCGAGCGCAAGGAAAAGCGCGCCGATGCCCATCACCTCGCCCCGGTGGTGATGATCGGCGGCGACGGACTCACCCCCGCCGTCGTCAAGGAAACCGACGCCGCCCTCAACGCCCACGGCCTGATCAAGGTGCGTGTGTTCTCGGATGAGCGCGACACCCGCGAAACCATGCTTGCGAGCTTGGCCGAGCAGCTCGACGCCGCCCCCATCCAGCACATCGGCAAGCTGCTGGTGCTGTGGCGGCCGATGCCGCCCAAGGAAAAGGTCGAGCGCGAGGACCGCATGCCCGGGCCCAAGGTGGTCAAGGTCCTCAAGTTTTCCAAGAGCGGCAACCACCGGCCGCAGGTCAAGAAGATCAAGGTGCTGGGCAATCAGCGCATCGCCGCCGGCGGGCAGGTCAAACGGGCGAAGAAGCGCATCACCAGCGTGAAGAAGACCGCGGTGGATTGAACGTCACTGGGCGCTGAGCCGCCAGGCCAGCACCAGCACCAGCAGCGCCTTCAGCCCAAACAGCCCGGCCGACACGCCGTGCAGCGCGCCGAATGAGAGCGAGGCGGCCTGCCCCGCCTTCGCCGCAGCCATCATCGGCTGCACTCCGAAGGTTCCTGCCACGGTGCAGAACAGCGTGCCCAGCACCAACAGCATGTCGGCACTGAACACCGAACCGAGCTTCATCCGGGCGGCGTCGCGCGCGACCCGGCGCAACAGCAGCAACAGCAGCACCGCAAGCGCGAGGCTGACGTAGGCCTCCTGCGCGAACAATCGACTGGCGATGCGGCCGGCGACCTCCGCCGGCGCGGTGGCGAAGCCGGCGGGCGCGGCGATGAAGCCGACGCCGAGCAGCAGCCCGGCCCACAGCCCGCTCAACCAGGCGGCGATGCGCCGCGGGCTCGTCCGTCGGCGCGGCTCAGACGTAGCGGACCTCGACGATCTCGTAGCTCTTCACGCCGCCGGGCGCCTGCACCTCGGCCACTTCGCCGGCTTCCTTGCCGATCAGTGCGCGCGCGATCGGCGAGCTGATGGAGATCAGGCCGTGCTTCAGGTCGGCCTCGTCGTCGCCGACGATCTGGTAGACGACGATCGCGCCGCTCGCTTCCTCTTCCAGCTCAACGGTCGAGCCGAACACCACATGCCCGTTCGCTTCGAGCGACGCCGGATCGATGATCTGCGCCGCGGCCAGCTTGCTTTCGATCTCGAGGATGCGGCCTTCGATGAAGCCTTGCTTGTCCTTGGCGGCTTCGTACTCGGCGTTCTCCGACAGGTCGCCGTGCGAGCGCGCCTCGGCGATTGCCAGGATCGCCGCATGCCGGTCGACCGATTTCAAGCGCTGCAGCTCTTCCTTGAGCTTTTCGGCGCCTCGCCGTGTGAGGGGAATGGTGGCCATGTCGATAAACCCTGGAGCAAAAATGAAGCCGCCGCCAGAAGCACCGGCGGCGGCGGTATGTCAGTGAAGCAAGTTTAGTGCAACTCGCGTCCCAATTGCTGGTGCAGTTCCTGCAGGGAAACGACCACCAGGTCATCTTGGTGCTTCATACCTTCGACCGCCGCTTCGCAACCCGCCATGCTGGTGTAGTAGGTGATGCGATGCGCCAGCGCCGCCTGCCGGATGTGGCGCGAATCGGCGATCGCGGTGCGGGTTTCATCCACCGTCGTGAACACGAGCTGGATGTCGCCGGCCTTCACCATGTCGACGATGTGCGGCCGCCCGTCCTTGACCTTGTTGACCGCTCGCACCGGCACACCACCGTCGGCGATGGCCGCCGCCGTGCCCTTGGTTGCGACGATGCTGAAGCCGAGAGCCTGCAGGTCGCGCGCGACCGCGACCGCGCGGGCCTTGTCGCCATCCTTCACCGTGATGCAGACCGTGCCGCGGTCGGGCAGGCGCGAGCCGGCGCCGAGCTGGCTTTTCAGCATCGCTTCGCCGAAAGTCTTGCCCGCGCCCATCACCTCGCCGGTCGAGCGCATCTCGGGCCCGAGCACCGGATCGACACCGGGGAACTTGTTGAACGGGAAGACCGCTTCCTTGACGCTGAAATACGGCGGAATCACCTCGTGCGGCATGCGGCCGTCGGACCCGCGCTGCTCGGAGAGCTTTTGACCGACCATGCAGCGCGCCGCGATCTTCGCGAGCGGCTGGCCGGTCGCCTTGGAGACGAACGGCACGGTGCGCGACGCCCGCGGGTTGACCTCGAGCACGTAAACCACCGGATCGCCGCCGTCGGTCTGGATCGCGAACTGCACGTTCATCAGGCCCTTGACCTTCAGCGCCCGCGCCATCAGCGCGGTCTGGCGGCGCAATTCGTCCTGCAGTTCCTTGGACAGCGAGTACGGCGGCAGCGAGCACGCCGAGTCGCCCGAGTGGATGCCCGCCTGTTCGACGTGCTCCATGATGCCGCCGATCATCACGCCGTCGCTGCGGTCGCTGCCGTCGGCGATGCAGTCGACGTCGACCTCGATCGCATCGTCGAGAAAGCGGTCGAGCAGCACCGGCGACTTCTCGCTCACCTTGACCGCCTCGCGCATGTAGCGCTCTAGGTCCTTGTCGCCGTGCACGATCTCCATCGCGCGCCCACCGAGCACATAGCTCGGGCGCACGACCAGCGGGTAGCCGATTTCCTGCGCGAGTTGCAGCGCCTGCTCCTCGGTGCGCGCGGTGCGGTTCGGCGGCTGCTTGAGGCCCAGCTCCTGCAGCAGCTGCTGGAAGCGCTCGCGGTCTTCGGCGATGTCGATGCTGTCGGGCGTGGTGCCGACGATGGGCACGCCGGCGCGCTCCAGGTCGAGCGCGAGCTTCAGCGGGGTCTGCCCGCCGTACTGCACGATCACGCCGAGCGGCTTTTCCTTGTCGACGATCTCCAGCACGTCTTCCAGCGTCACCGGCTCGAAGTACAGGCGGTCCGAGGTGTCGTAGTCGGTCGACACCGTTTCGGGGTTGCAGTTGACCATGATGGTCTCGTAGCCGTCTTCGCGCATCGCGAGCGCGGCGTGGACGCAGCAGTAGTCGAATTCGATGCCCTGGCCGATGCGGTTCGGACCACCGCCGAGCACCATGATCTTCTTGCGGTCGGTCGGGTTGGCCTCGCACTCTTCGTCGTAGGTCGAGTACATGTAGGCGGTCTGGGTGGCGAACTCGGCCGCGCAGGTGTCGACGCGCTTGTAGACCGGCCGCACGTTCAGCGCATGGCGCTGCGCGCGCACCTCATGCTGATTCGTGCCGAGCAGCTTGGCGAGGCGCCGGTCGGAGAAACCCTTTTGCTTCAGGTAGCGCAGCTCGGCGGCCGACAGGCTCGCGAGCGTGCGGCCGACGACCTGCTTTTCCGTCTGCACGATCTGCTCGATCTGCGCGAGGAACCACGGATCGATCGCGGTCTCCTCGAACACCGCCTGCAGCGACATGCCGATGCGGAAGGCGTCTGCCACGTAGAGGATGCGCTCCGGCCCCGCTTCGCCGATCTCTTGCACGATCTCTTCGCGGTCGGTGCTGCGCTCGGTCAGGCCGTCGATGCCGGTCTCCAGGCCGCGCAGCGCCTTCTGGAAGCTTTCCTGGAAGGTGCGGCCCATCGCCATCACCTCGCCCACCGATTTCATCTGCGTGGTCAGGCGCGAATCGGCAGCGGGGAATTTCTCGAACGCGAAACGCGGGATCTTCGTGACGACGTAGTCGATGCTCGGCTCGAAGCTCGCCGGCGTCGCGCCGCCGGTGATGTCGTTGCGCAGCTCGTCGAGCGTGTAGCCCACAGCGAGCTTGGCCGCGACCTTGGCGATCGGAAAGCCGGTGGCCTTCGAGGCCAGCGCCGACGAGCGCGAGACGCGCGGGTTCATCTCGATGACGATCATCCGCCCGGTGCTCGGGTTGATCGCAAACTGCACGTTCGAGCCGCCGGTGTCGACGCCGATCTCGCGCAGGATCGCGATGCTCGCGTTGCGCAGCAGCTGGTATTCCTTGTCGGTCAAGGTCTGTGCCGGCGCGACGGTGATCGAGTCGCCGGTGTGGATGCCCATCGGGTCGAGGTTCTCGATCGAGCAGACGATGATGCAGTTGTCCGCCTTGTCGCGGACCACTTCCATCTCGTATTCCTTCCAGCCGATCAGCGACTCCTCGATCAGCAGCTCCTTGGTCGGTGACAGGTCCAGCCCGCGCTTGCAGATCTCATCGAATTCTTCCGGGTTGTAGGCGATGCCGCCGCCGGTGCCGCCGAGCGTGAAGCTGGGGCGGACCACCATCGGAAAGCCGGTGCCGCCGATCTCGTGGGCGATGCGCTTTTGCACCGCGAGCGCTTCCTCCATCGAATGCGCGATGCCGCTCTTGGCCGAGTGCAGGCCGATGCCGGTCATCGCGTCCTTGAACTTGAGGCGGTCCTCGGCCTTCTCGATCGCGTGCTCGTTGGCGCCGATCATCTCGACGCCGTACTTCGCGAGCACGCCGTGCTTGTGCAGGTCGAGCGCGCAGTTCAGCGCGGTCTGCCCGCCCATCGTCGGCAGCACCGCATCGGGCCGCTCCTTCGCGATGATCTTCTCGACCACCTGCCAGGTGATGGGCTCGATGTAGGTCACATCGGCCATCTCCGGGTCGGTCATGATCGTCGCCGGGTTGCTGTTGACGAGGATGACGCGGTAGCCCTCTTCTCGCAGCGCCTTGCAGGCCTGTGCGCCGGAGTAGTCGAACTCGCAGGCCTGGCCGATGATGATCGGCCCGGCGCCGATGATGAGAATGCTTTGAAGGTCGGTGCGCTTTGGCATGGTGTCGTTCGGTGGTCAGTCGGCCGGCGTCGTCGCCAGCACTTCGTTGTTCAGCATTTCCATCAGCGGCTTGTCGGCGTGCGCGCGCAGGATCGGCAGCACGCTGTTCAAGGTCAGCCGGGCCTGGTCGCGTCGGCCCAGCCGGTGCAGCGCGATCGCATGGTCGCAGGCGCAAAACGCGAGCGAGGTCCACACCGCTGGCTGATCGCCGCGTGCCAGGAACTCGGCCGTCGCCTGGGCGAGCAGCGGCTCGGACTCAGACTCCCCTTTTCGAAGGGCGAGCACGCCGCGGGTCCACAGCACAAAGCCCTTGGCGTGCGGCGGCAGCAGCGCGGTGTCGACACTGGCGAGCATGTCTTCGGCCTGTTGCACGTCGCCGAACCGCGCCTGCGCCAACGCACAGTCCAGCGCGCGAGCGGGCTCGCCGCCGGATGCGGCATGGGCCTCGCCCATCAACCGCAGGAAGCCCGGCCGGTCTTCTGCGCTGGCGCACACGGCCGCGACACGGCCTTCGTAGAGTCCGCGCTGCTCGGCGAGCCGCGAGCGCCACGACTCGAGGCCGCCCAGGGCCTCGGCCAGTTGCCCTTGTCGCGCGCGAATGCAGGCGCGACGAACATCGAGGTCGAAGTCCAGCTGCAGCGATCGCTTGCGGGCCGACCCCAGCTTGTCGATCAGGGCCTCGACCTGCGCCCAGCGGCCAAGCGAATAGGCCTTCAGCAATTGCTGGTAGCGATCGGCATGGCGGAATCCCCAGACCGTCGCGAGGAACGGAAAGGCCAGCAACGCCACGGCCGCGCCGACCAGCAGCCATCGATCGCTCCACAGTCCCCACGCAAGCATCACGCCGTCGACGACCAGCCAGAGCGTGCAGCGGCGCGCGACTTCCTGCAGCACCGTGGCGAGGCCGGGGTTGCGCATCAGGCGCAACCGGAATTGCGCCAGCTGCCGGGTCGCGGCCGGGCTCAAGCCGGCGAGCTGCGACTCTTCCATGCCGATCGCCGGCTCCTGGTGGAGTACGACGTCGGTGAGCCCCGCGCGCACCAGCTGGTCCCGCGCGTCGCGCGCACTGGCCGCCTGGACAAAGCCCGATGTCGACTGGCCGTCTGCCGTGCGTGCGCTGTAGAGCAGCTTCGCCATCTCCGTGCTCAGCGATCCATCAACCCGACGAAGCGGTCGAACAGATAGCCGATGTCATGCGGCCCCGGCGAGGCTTCCGGATGGCCCTGGAAGCAGAAGGCGGGTCGATCGGTGCGCGCAAGGCCCTGCAGCGTGCCGTCGAACAGCGACACGTGCGTTGCGCGCAGGTTCGACGGCAAGGTCTTCTCGTCGACCGCGAAGCCGTGGTTTTGACTGGTGATGCTGACGCGCCCGTCGTCGAGATCCTTCACCGGATGGTTCGCCCCGTGGTGGCCGAACTTCATCTTGAAGGTCTTCGCGCCCGAGGCCAGCGCCATGATCTGGTGGCCGAGGCAAATGCCGAAGGTCGGGATGCCGGTATCGATGAGCTCGCGTGTGGCGGCGATCGCGTAATCGCAGGGCTCGGGGTCGCCGGGGCCGTTCGACAGGAAGATGCCGTCGGGCTTGTAGGCGAGCGCCTGCGCGGCCGGGGTCTGCGCCGGCACCACCGTGACCTTGCAGCCGCGGCTGGCGAGCATGCGCAGGATGTTGCGCTTGACGCCGAAGTCGTAGGCGACGACATGGTGCTTGGGCGCGGCGAGCTTGCCATAGCCCGAACCGAGAACCCATTCCGTCTCGGTCCATTCGTAGGGTGTGCGCTCGGTCACTTCGCGCGCCAGGTCCAGCCCGGCCATGCTCGGTGCGGAGCGCGCCTGCGCGATCGCCCGCGCGATGTGGTCATCGGTGATGGCTTCGCCGACGGCGAGCGTCAGGATGCAGCCGTTTTGCGCCCCCTGGGTGCGCAGCAGGCGCGTCAGCCGGCGGGTGTCGATGTTGGCGATCGCCACCGTGCCTTCGCGCTGGAGGTATTGCGGCAAAGTCATCGACTGGCGGAAGCTCGATTCGAGCACCGGCAGATCCTTGATGATCAGCCCTGCCGCATGAACGCGGGAGGCTTCGACGTCTTCGGCATTGACGCCATAGTTGCCGATGTGCGGATACGTCAGCGTGACGATCTGCTTGCAGTAGCTCGGATCGGTCAGGATTTCCTGGTAGCCCGTCAGCGCGGTGTTGAACACCACTTCGCCGACGGTCTCACCCGCAGCTCCGATGGAACTGCCCTGGAAAACGGTGCCGTCTGCGAGAGCGAGGAGAGCGGGAGGCAGAACAGGCAGCAATGGAAAACTCCGTGGTTGCGCCCAGCTCTGCCTTTCGCGACGCGGGGGTCGCGGGCTCGAATCCGGTGGGGAAACTGCGGGAGGTTTCGCTAGGGCGGGGGTATCGCGGATAAACCGGCTGAGTATAACCGAGGGCCCTCTTTCGCCGCCTCGCGACGGCGCGGAAAAAGTCCGATGCGCAGCACGCGATGCGCTGCAGCGAAAACAAAGCCCTCCGAGCATTTGCGTGGGGAACTAGAATGCCGCCGGTGGGTCAGAACCCACGTCTTCAACCTGGAGGTCTCATGAACGAAAGCCTGCAAACCGTCTATTCCGGTGGAGCAAGCTCGGGCGTCGCGTTGGAACAGCGCAACCGGGTGCTGCGCAATACCTATTGGCTGTTGGCCTTGTCGCTGGTGCCCACGGTGCTCGGCGCCTGGGTCGGCGTGAGCACCGGCATCATGAATCGAACCGGCGTGGGCTTGAGCGCCATCATCTTCCTCGGCGGCGCGTTTGCATTCATGTTCGCGATCGAGAAGACGAAGGACTCGGCCACCGGCGTCGCCGTGTTGCTCGGCTTCACGTTCTTCATGGGCCTGATGCTGGCCCGCTTGCTGTCGGTGATCCTCGGCTTCAAGAACGGCCCGTCGTTGATCATGACGGCCTTCGGCGGCACCGCCGGCGTGTTCCTCGCGATGGCGACACTGGCGACGGTGATCAAGCGCGATTTGTCGAACATGGGCAAGTTCCTGATGGTCGGCGCGGTCCTGCTGCTGATCGCCGGCCTGGTCAACATCTTCGTGCAGTCGAGCGCGATGATGCTGACGATCTCGGTGATCGCAATCGGCCTGTTCTCGGCCTTCATGCTCTACGACATCAAGCGCGTGATCGACGGCGGCGAGACCAACTACATCAGCGCGACGCTGGCGATCTACCTGGACCTGTACAACGTGTTCCAGAGCTTGCTCATGCTGCTCGGATTCACCGGCGGCGAACGAGAATAGTCTATCGCCCGGACGGAAGGCGGGGGCCCGGTGGGCCCCCTTCTCTTTTATGGCTTGTCGAAGACCGCGATGCTCTCCACATGCGCGGTATGCGGAAACATGTTGACGGCACCGGCCGCGGTGCATCGATAGCCCGCCTGGTGCACCAGCAGCCCGGCGTCGCGCGCCAGGGTCGCCGGGTTGCAGCTCACGTAGACGATGCGCTGCGGCGGCACGTATCCCGGCGCGAGCGACGCATCGGCGTGCAGGTCGGCGAGCGCCTTGGCCAAGGCGAAGGCGCCTTCGCGCGGCGGGTCGACCAGCCACTTGTCCGCCGCGCCGTGGCTCGCCAGGTCAGCGGGCGTCAGCTCGAACAGGTTGCGCGCCACGAACGAGGTGTTGCTCTGTAGGCGGTTCAGCGCCGCGTTCTCGCGCGATCTAGCGACCAGCACCTCGCTGCCTTCGATGCCCAGGACCTCGCGGGCACGCGTCGCAATCGGCAGCGTGAAGTTACCGAGTCCACAGAACCAGTCGATCACGCGCTCATGGGCTTGCACATCGAGCAGGCGCAGCGCGCGGCTCACGAGCACGCCATTGATCAGGTGGTTGACCTGCGTGAAGTCGGTCGGCTTGAAGGGCATCGTGATGCCGAATTCGGGCAGTAAGTAGTCGAGCGGCGGGCCGCCGGCATCGAGCAGATGCGCCGTCTCCGGACCCTTGGGCTGCAGCCACCATTGGACGCCATGCTCGGCGGCGAAGGCACGCAGCCGCGCGAGATCGGCAGGGCTCATCGGTTCCAGATGGCGCAGCACCAGCGCGGTGACCTGCGAGCCGACAGCAAGCTCGATCTGCGGCAGCCGATCACGCTGGTCCATGCCCCCGATCAGCGCGCGCAGCGGCAGCAGCAGCGCGCTCACATGCGGCGGCAGCACCTCGCAGCTGTCCATGTCGGCGACGTAGCTCGACTTGCGCTCGTGAAAGCCGACCAGCACCTGGCCCTTCTTGATCACATGGCGCACCGACAGCCGCGCGCGGTAGCGATAGCCCCATGCCGGCCCCTCGATCGGGCGCAGCACGCGCTCGGCCTTCACCTTGCCGAGGTGCCACAGCGCATCCTCGAGCGCGCGCTGCTTGGTCGCCACCTGGGCACCGAGGTGGAAGTGCTGCAGCTTGCAGCCGCCGCACACGCCGAAGTGCTTGCATTGCGGCACGACGCGCTGCGAGCTCTCGTGCCGCAGCGCGGTCATCGACGCCTGCTCCCAGTTGTTCTTGCGCCGGTGCACCTGGACCTGCACCTCTTCCCCCGGCAGTGCGCCTTCGATGAACACCACCTTGCCGTCGGCGTTGTGGGCCACGCCCTGCCCTTCGAGGTCGAGTGACTCGACCTTCAACCACTCGTCATTCGCTGTCATGATGCGAATTATCCCGTCAGCCTGCGCCCCCCCCGATGAGCCCCGCGCCCGCACCGTTCCCGTTGCCTTTCACGCCGCGCCAGGTGCTGCTGTTCTCGGGCCACATGATCGACAGCCCCACGCGCGCTGAGCCGCGCTTTCCGCCGCACCTGGAGCACGCCGCCGCCAAGCGGATCGAGGATGCGCTGGACCGCCTCGATGCCGGCGCGCCCGATGTCGCGCTGACCCAGGGCGCCTCGGGCGGCGACCTGCTGTTCGCGCGAGACTGCCTGCGCCGCGGCGTGCCGCTGCAACTTCTGCTGCCGTTGCCCGAGCCGCAGTTCATCGAGCAATCGATTCTTGCGTCGGCCGATGGTGCGCGCTGGAAGCGGCGTTTCCTCGACCTCGAGGCCCGCCTGCCGTGGCCCCCGGTCACGCTGCCCGATACCAGCGCGGCGAGCCCGTTCGAGCGCTGCAATCTCTGGCTGCTCGCCACCGCGCTGGCCCAAGGCGCCGACAAGGTGCGCCTGATCTGCCTGTGGAACGGCGGCGGCGGCGACGGACCGGGCGGCACCGCTCACATGGTGCGCGAGGTCGAGCGGCTGCACGGTCAAGTCATCTGGATCGACACGCGCACGCTGCGCTGAGCGTCACGGCGCCGGCACGGTCGGCCACGCGCCGAGGTATTCGCGCCAATGCGGCTCATCGATCCCCGCCAGCGCCTCGCGCACGAACGCGATCTCGCGCTCGTATTCGGCCTCGGTGAAGCCGCCGCGCATCTTCTGGAAGCGGCAGTACATCAGGTAGGTGTTCATCACATCCGTTTCGCAGTAGCGGCGGATGTCCTCGAGCTTGCCGTCGAGATACGCCGGATAGACAGCCGAGCCGTCCATGCCCAGCTTGCCGGGAAAGCCGCACAGCTTGGCCATCGCGTCCAGCGGCGCACTGGCACGCGGCTGGTACATCGCCATCAGGTCCATCAGGTCGAGGTGGCGCAGGTGATAGCGGCCGATGTAGTTGTTCCACTTGAAGTCGCGGTCGTCTTCGCCCATGTCCCAGTACTTGCTGGCGACCACGGCATGGCGCAGGCCGCGGTAGTGCAATACCGGCAGGTCGAAGCCGCCGCCGTTCCAGCTCACGAGCTGCGGAACATGCTTCTCCACCGTGTTGAAAAAGGTCTGGATGATCTTGCCTTCCTGGCTTCGCCCGTCGACCTCGCGATCGACGAAGGAGTGCACCCGCAGGCCTTCGGCGTTGCGGAACACGCAGGAGATCACGAGCACGCGCTGCAGGTGGTGCGGCATGAAGTCGCTCTTGCCGGCCTGCGCGCGCTCACCGACTTCCTGCGCGTAGACGTCGGCATCGCAGACTGCCGCATCGATCCCGCGCAACGCGCGCAGGCCCGCAATGTCGGGGATCGATTCGATGTCGAAGACGAGAACGGGCCAGGACGACATCAGAAGATCGAATCGCGGTCGACGCCGTTGCGGATCATTCGCCGCTTCAGCTTGAGCAACGCCTCCTGCTGGATCTGGCGAATGCGCTCGCGCGTGAGGCCCAGCCGGTCGGCCAGCACCTCGAGCGTCTCGGGTTCGCGGTCGCGCAGGCCGTAGCGACCGGCGAGCACCTCGCGCTCGCGCTCGTTCAACTCGTCGAGCCCGTGGTTCAGCAGCTGCTCGACCTCGTTGCTCAGCGTCAGGCTCATCGGGTCGCTGGCACCGTCGTCGGCCACGCTGTCGAGCATCGACTCGGCGGCGTTGTCGGCCGGGTAGCGCTCCAGCGGCGCATCGAGCGAGGTCGGCAGTTCCGAGAAGCGCAGCAGGTCGCTCACGTCCTGCACCGGCCGGCCGACCGCCGCCGCCACCTCTTCCACCCGCACCGGCTTGTCGTGCATGCCGTTGCGCGCCGACACGGCTTCGAGCGCGCGGCGCGCCTTGAGCACCTGGTTCAGTTCGCGCACCACGTGGACCGGCAGCCGCACCAGGCGCGCCTGGTGCATGATCGCGCGCTCGATGTTCTGGCGAATCCACCACGACGCATAGGTCGAGAAACGGAAGCCCCGCTCGGGCTCGAACTTGCTGATCGAGTGCATCAGCCCGAGGTTGCCCTCTTCGATCAGGTCGGTCATCGGCAGGCCGCGGCCGAGGTAGTTCTTCGCGATGCTCACCACCAGCCGCAGGTTGTGTTCGATCATCGCCTGGCGCGCCGCGAAGTCGCCCAGGCGGGCGCGGGTGGCCGTGTCGAATTCTTCTTGCGGCGTGAGCAAAGGCGCACGGCGGATTTCGCGCAGGTAGGTCTGCAGCGTGTTGCCGACCTCGGCGTCGCCGGCGGCGATGTCGGCCGGCACATGCGCGTCGGCGCCGGCGCCCGCCATCGCGTCGATGGATTCACCGTCGAGCCCGGCGGGAAGCACCACGTCCAGCATCGCCGGGTCATGGTCGGCGCGCGGTTCGATCTTCCCCGGCACCGCCGCGGCATGTGCATTCCCGTTTGTTGGGGTGCGCCGCCTCGTCATGACTGCTCCGGATTCCGCCGCAGGTGAGTCGCGTCAACGGGGTGGCAAGAGCTTCGCCGGGTCGATCGGCTTGCCCAGCTTGCGGATTTCGAAATGCAGTTGCACCCGCTCCGCGTCGGTTGCGCCCATCTCGGCGATCTTCTGCCCGCGACGCACCGCCTGGTCTTCCTTCACCAGCAAGGTCTGGTTGTGCGCATAGGCGGTGAGGTAGGTGCTGTTGTGCTTGAGGATCACCAGGTTGCCGTAGCCGCGCAGGCCCGAGCCGGCATACACCACGCGCCCGTCAGCCGCGGCAAGCACCGGGTCGCCGGGCTTGCCGGTGATCGCCAGGCCCTTGCTGCGGTTCTCGTCGAAGGCGGTGCCCACCGGACCGTTGGCCGGCCACATCCAGTTGATGTCATCGTCGCTTTCGCGCGGCGCCGCGGTCACTGCGGGCAGGGGCGCGGCGGTCGCACCGGCCGCAGCGCCGCTCGCTGCCACGGCGCCGGGTCGCGCATCGAGGGGCCGCGTCTCGACCTTGGCCAGGCTGACGGGCTTGGTCGCCACTCCCCCGGTATCGGTGCCCGGGGCCACGACGCGCAGCACCTGACCCGGCTCGATCAGGTTCGGGTTCTCGAGGTTGTTCCACTTGACCAGGTCTTTCCAGTTCTGGCCGTTCTCGAGCCCGATGCGGATCAGCGTGTCGCCAGGCTTGACTGTGTAGAAGCCGGCTTTGCCGGCGTTTTCGGCACCCGGCAAGGGCTTGCCGCTGTCGCCTGCGGCCACGGCGGGCGCCGTGCCGGCGGCGACGCCGGGCGCCGGGCGCACCACGCCCACGCGCTCTTCGACCGGCGCGTGGTGCCTGGGCGTTGCGCAGCCGGCAAGCAGCAGCACGGCCATCGCCGAACCCCAGTACAGCGTCGAATTCATCGAGCGATTTTTCTTCATCACCATTCGGTGTGCCATCCCTATCCAACGAGTCCTGATTTTAGGGGGACGAACTGCACCGCTTCGTGAAAGCTGCGTTGACAACCTTGCTCCGTGCGATCGACGACGACCAGCACTTGTCGGTTCGTCCCATCGCGCACCGGCGCGATCAGCCGCCCGCCGACGGCGAGTTGATCGAGCCACGCCGACGGCAACTCGTCGCCGCCGGCGGCGGCGATGATCGCGTCGTAGGGCGCGTTCGGCGCATGTCCCAGCATGCCGTCACCATACACGAGCCGTACGTTGTGCAGCCGCAGCGGGGCCATCAATTCGCGTGCCTTGTCGTGCAAGGGCTTGAGCCGCTCGACCGATAGCACCTGGCGTGCCAGCCGCGACAGCAGCGCGGCCTGGTAGCCGCAGCCAGTGCCGATCTCCAGCACCCGGCCGAACTGGCCGGCGGCGCGCGCATTGGCGCCGCCCATCAGCAACTCGAGCATGCGCGCGACCACCGAGGGCTTGGAAATCGTCTGGCCATGGCCAATCGGCAGGCTGGTGTCTTCATACGCCTGCGTGACCAGCGCCGCGTCGACGAACTGGTGCCGCGGTATCGCCGCGATCGCCTCGAGCACCACCTCGCTGCGCAGGCCTTCGCCGCGCAGGCGTTCCACCATGCGCCGCCGCACGCCGACGGAGTCGAGGCCTAGGCCGGTCGGCGGGGCGTGGCGCGTGCTCGCGTCAGGCGCGCGGACAAGCTTCTTCGGCGCCGGCGCGACGCGATCGAGGCGCAACGGAAACTTCGGCGCGGCTTTGGTCATGCGCCGCCCCGCTGCGGCAGCCAGCGCTGCCACTCGGGCACAGCCGCGTGGTCGGTGAGATCGACCTGCAGCGGCGTGATCGACACGGTGCCGTTGGCAGTGGCGTGAAAGTCGGTGCCCTCGCCAGCTTCGCGCGCATCGCCGGCGGCGCCGATCCAGTACACCGTCTCGCCGCGCGGGCTGGTCTGTCGGATCACCGCTTCGCTCGCATGACGCCGTCCGAGGCGCGTGATCTGGCGCGGCAGCCTGTCGGCATCGGCATGGTTCGGAATGTTCACGTTCAACAGGAACGGCGAGCGGGCCGGCGTGTGCCGCAGCACCTGCTCGATCACCTCGCGCGCGACGCGCGCCGCCGCATCGAGGTGGGCCCAGCCCTTTTCGATTTGCGAGAACGCGATCGACGGGACGCCGAACAGGAAGCCCTCCATCGCCGCCGCCACCGTGCCCGAGTACAGCGTGTCGTCGCCCATGTTGGCGCCCTGGTTGATGCCCGAGACGACGAGATCGGGACGCTGCGTCAACAGCCCGGTCAGGGCGATGTGCACGCAGTCCGACGGCGTGCCGTTGATGTAGCGCACGCCATTCGACGCGGTGTACACCGACAGCGGCCGGTTCAAGGTGAGCGAGTTCGACGTGCCGCTCGCATTCTGTTCGGGAGCGACGACATCGAGCTCGCCAAGCCCTTCGCAAGCCTTCACGAGTGCAGCCAGTCCGGGAGCGAGGTATCCGTCATCGTTGGCAATGAGAATGCGCATGGAGCTGATTGTAGGGAGTCGTCACCTCGGTGACGTGATGTGTTTGCGCGGCTGCTTATCATCCGGGCCGACCCACGACACGACGCCGGAGACATCCCATGCACGCCTGGATTTGCGACAACCCGATCGGCCCCGAGGCGCTCACCTGGAAGGAGCTGCCGACACCGCAGCCCCAACCCGGCGAGGTCCGGGTGGCCATTCGCGCCGCGAGCCTCAATTTCCCCGACCTGCTGATCGTGCAGAACAAGTACCAGATGAAGCCGCCGCTGCCCTTCGTGCCCGGCTCCGAATACGCGGGCGTGGTCGACGCGGTGGGCGTTGGCGTGACTCACCTCAAGCCGGGTGACGCGGTCGCCGCATTCGCCGGCACGGGCGGCTTCGCGACGCATGCCTGCGTCAACGCGCAGCTCGTGCTGCCGCTGCCCGCGGGCTTCGCGTTCGACGATGCGGCGGCGTTCATCTGCACCTACGGCACCAGCCACCACGCGCTGATCGACCGCGCCCAGCTGAAAGCCGGCGAAACGGTGCTGGTGCTGGGCGCCGCCGGCGGTGTCGGCACGGCGGCGATCCAGATCGCCAAGGCCGCGGGCGCACGTGTCATCGCGGCCGCGTCGAGCGAAGAAAAATGCGCGCTGTGCCGCGACCTCGGCGCGGACGCGACCATCAACTACAACACCGCCAACCTGCGCGAGGAACTCAAGTCGCTCACCGGCGGCAAGGGCCCCGACGTGGTCTACGACCCGGTGGGTGGCGAGCTGGCCGAGCCGGTGTTCCGCTCCATCGCCTGGCGCGGCCGCTACCTCGTCATCGGCTTCGCGCAAGGCAGCATCCCGGCCTTGCCACTGAACCTTGCGCTGCTCAAGGGCGCCTCGATCGTCGGCGTGTTCTGGGGCGACTTCGCGCGCCGCGAGCCGCAGCGCAACGCCCAGGCCCTGGCCGAACTGGCCGGCTGGTATGCGCAGGGCCGCATCAAGCCGGTGATCGACCAGCGACTGCCGATGCAGCAGCTGCATCAAGCCTTCGTCCGCATGGGCAGCCGCCAGGTCCGTGGCAAGCTGGTGTTGACGAACGACTGAAGACTCGTCCCGCCTGCGCCGATAATCCGCGGGTCCACAACAAGTCCGCGGAAGGCTCGGCAATGCGTCGTCTGTTGCTGAAGTTACCTTTGCTGGCGGCCTTCGCCTGGCAAGCGCCGCGCGCGAGCGCCCAGGCACCGGCACTGGTTTTCGCGGTCATCACGACGACCACCGTCGACGAGACCCGTGCCGCCTGGGAGCCGTTCTTCGCCGAGATGCGCGCGGCCACCCGGCTCGATGTGCAGGGCTTGTACCCGGCCACCTATGCGGCGGCCATCGAGGCCCTGGTCGCCCACCGGGCGCATCTCGCCTGGCTGTCGAACAAGGCGGCACTCGACTGCATCGAGCAGGCCAACGTCGAGGTTTTCGGCCAGTTCGTCGACGCATCGGGCTCGCCGGGCTACCGCGCGATCATCGTCACCCGGCGCGATTCGACGATTGCGTCGATCGACCAGCTGCTGTCGCGCCCCAGGACCTACGGCTTCGCGATGGGCGAGCTGTCGTCGACCTCGGGGCATGCGATGCCCTCGTACGCCCTGTTCGTGCCGCGCAGGATCCGGCCTGAGGACCACTTTGCGCCGTTCCTGCGCGGCACCCACGCGCAGACCCTGGACGCGGTGCTGCGCGGCCAGGTGCACGCCGCCACCTACAACACCGAAGAGCTGCAGCGCCTGAAGGAAGCGCAGCCGGCGCGCGCCGCGGTGCTGCGCGTGTTGTGGGAGTCGGCGCTGATTCCGAAGGATCCGCTGCTGTGGCGCAAGGACCTGCCGCTGTCGACGCGCACGCGGCTGTCGGGCTTTCTGTTCCGCTACGGCAAGACGCCGGCCGAGAAGGCACGCCTGAAGCAGATGTTCGACCTGGCGGGGTTCAAGCCGTCGAACAACCAGCAACTCAAGTTCGTGCTCGAGATCGAGGATTTCAAGCAGCGTTCCGAGGTTCTGCTCGACCCGCGCCTGAGCGAAGCGCAGAAAAACGAGCGCCTGCTCGATCTGCGCGACCGCTATAACCGGCTCGCGCGTGCACTGCAACCCTCGGCGACCCTACCGCCCTGAGTGTCAGGCTGCTACGATCAACCTCTTATCAGGGACGAGGCGCCAAAAATGGCCGTGAAGGTTCTGATCGTCGAAGACAACCCGGTCGCGCGCAGCTTTCTGTGCCGCGTCGTTCGCGAGAGTTTCAGCGACACCATCGTGATCACCGAAGCGGGCGACCTCGAGACCGCCCGCCGCCATGTGGCCACGCTCAGCGGGCAAAGCGCGGTCGCACCGAGCGACCCGTTCAAGCTGGTGCTCGTGGACCTCGAGCTGCCCGACGGCAACGGCCTCGAGCTGCTGGCCGAGCTCGCCCGCTACCCGGCCACCAAGATCGTCACCACGCTGTACTCGGACGACGACCATCTGTTCCCCGCACTGCAGTGCGGCGCCGACGGCTATTTGCTGAAGGAAGATCGCTTCGAAGTGCTGGTCGAGGAGCTGCAGAAGATCGTTCGCGGCCAGCCCCCGCTGTCGCCGGCCATCGCGCGCCGCTTGCTGACCCATTTCCGCCACGGCTCCGGCGCGGGCGGCGAATCGGGGTTCGCGCCGATGCCTTCGGGCTTCCAGAGCAGCCGCCCGATGCCGCTGGGCAAGGGAGCGCCGCTCGACCACGAGCGCCTCACGCCGCGCGAGAGCGAGGTGCTGACATACCTGAGTAAGGGCTTCACGATCAAGGAGATCGCGAACCTGATGGGCATCAAGTGGTTCACCGTCAACGACCACATCAAGTCGATCTACAAGAAGCTGAATGTGTCCAGCCGCGCCGAAGCGGCGGTGCTGGCAAGCAAGCAGGGGCTGGTCTAGCGGCCGTCCCGCCCGGTCGCCGAAGCGCGGGATCGAGATGGCCGTCAACAGCCCCAACCTCGCGCCGGCCCGTGCGCTCGAGCGCGACCTTCCGCCCAGCACCACGCCCGGGTCGCTGGGCGCGGGCGCCGAATCGACCTTCGATTCCGGACTGCTCGACCACAGCTTTGCCAGCGACGCCAGCCTGTCGCGCTGGATGGGCTGGCGCCTGCGGCTGCTGGTGGGCGCGGCGCTGGTTGGTTGTGTGGGGCTGTTCTTCCTGGCGCGCTGGCTGGTCGAGCCGCCGCACATCGACGCCACCTGGCGGCCAAGCGCCCAAGGCCAGCTCGAGCTCGCGTCGTCGCCCGACCCCACGCTCGCGAGCCACCGCGGCCAGGCGCTGATCGGGATCGTCGGCGGCGACGCGACGGTGGCCGTCGGCGACGCGCTGACCCTGCAGCGCTCCTCGCGTTGGCTCATTTCCGACGTCGAGCGCGAGCGCCATCGCGCGATGCACGAGCAGATTTCGGCGGCGCTGTCGCACGAGAAGGTCAAGCTGTTCTTCTCCGACGGCGACCTGGTCGAGCTGCAGTTGCAGCACCGCGGCTTCGCCAGCCTGGGCGGCATGTTCTGGCTGCTCAGCGCGCTCGCGCTGGCGCTGTACCTGGTGGCGATGGTGGTGTTGCTGGCGCGGCCGACGCCGCGCAACCTGCTGTACGCGGTGATGTCGCTGTGCCAGACCGGCAATCTCGCCTTCATCGCCGTCGAGTCGACACTCGAGCTCGCGCTGCCGGCGCCGTTTCCGCAGCTCGACATGCCGCTGCGAATGGCTTTCGACCTGGTCACTGCCGCGGCGATGATCAACGTGATCTGCCTGCACCCGCGACGCCTCCCCGGCTCGGGCTGGATCGCACTGGCGACATGGGCCGGCGTCGCCGCCCTGACGCTGCTGACATTCCTGGATGCGCTGCCGCTGCCCTGGTGGTGGGTCCAGGGCAGCGTCGCGCTGCTGGGCGTGCTGATCGTCGCGCTGCTGACCTGGTCGTACCACATCGAGCCGCATCCGTTCGCGATGGTGCTGCGCCGCTTCAGCATCGTCGCCACCGCCACCTGGCTGCTGCTGACCATCGCGCTCGCGGCGGCCGAGCGCGTGCCGGGCATGCAGCACAACATCGCGGCCGTCGGCTCGATGATCTGGTACGTGTTCCTCGCGTCGCTGCTGCTGCTGGTGCCCTTCCTGTCGAAGTCGCAGCAGATCATGCGCGAGTTCTCGCTGCTCGCGGCCATCAGTACCGTCGCCACGTCGCTCGATCTGCTGTTCGTCGCGGTGTTTTCGTTCGGTCAGTTTGCCTCGCTGACCTTGTCGCTGTTCCTGTCGCTCGGCGTCTACGCCGGGGCGCGCCAATGGATCCTGAACCAGCTGCTGGGCAACAGCATGGTCACCACCGAGCGCATGTTCGAGCAGCTGTACCGCATTGCGCGCGAGGTCGAGGTCCATCCCGAACGCACGCCCAAGCTGCTGTCGCAGTTGCTGCGTGAGCTGTTCGAGCCGATGGAGGTGGTGATCATCGCCAGGTCGAGCACCGAGACCCGCGTGGTTGCCGACGGCTCGGCGATGACGCTGCCGGTTCCGCAGCTGGGTGGTGAAGCGGGCGCCGACAGCGACGAGCCGCCGGGCTCCATCGTGCTGCGCTTCGCGCACCGCGGGCGGCGCCTGTTCACCTCGGAAGATGCGCGGCTGGCCGATCGCATCGTCGAGCAGCTGCGCCGCGCCGTCGCCTTCGACAAGGCGGTCGAGCAAGGCCGCAGCGAAGAGCGCGCACGGCTCGCCCAGGACCTGCACGACGACATCGGCGCGCGCTTGCTGACGCTGATGTACAAGGCCCACTCGCCCGAGATGGAAGAGTACGTCCGCCACACCCTGCAGGACCTGAAGACGCTGACGCGCGGCCTGGCCGCACCCAACCACCGCCTTTCCCATGCCGCGGCCGAATGGAAGTCCGACCTCACGCAGCGGCTGACCGCGGCGCACGTCGAACTCGGCTGGAACTTCAGCTTCGACGAAGACATCCTGCTCAGCGTCGTGCAGTGGTCCGCGCTGACGCGGGTGTTGCGCGAGCTGGTCAGCAACATCATTGCGCATTCGCAGGCCCAGCGGGTCGAGATCGACTTCAGCCTCGAGAACGACCGCGTCGACCTCACGGTCATCGACGACGGTCTCGGACGCGATCCGCACGCCTGGTCGCACGGCCTGGGTCTGGGTGGCGTGCGCAAGCGCGTCAAGCAGCTCGGCGGCGAGGTCGAATGGCGCGAGCGCTCGCCGCACGGCATCGGCTGCCGCGTGATCATCCGCGAGTTCTCGGCGCGTGACTGACGCGCCGGCGGCCCCACAAGCAAAACGGCCTTCGAGGGTTCGAAGGCCGTGATGTCAGGACAAAGAGGTGGGGTGGCTGATGGGACTCGAACCCACGACAACAGGAATCACAATCCTGGACTCTACCAACTGAGCTACAGCCACCGCAGAGCCGTAAATTATATGCGATGGCCTCGCCCGCGAGCGATTCGGCGCACTGCGCAACGCGGCTAGTTCGTCGCCGCGCTGGCCGCGGACTCGGCCGCCAGCGCGCCCTCTTTCACCTCCACTTTGAAGCGCGATTTCAGCGCCGCGTAGTAGGCCTGCGCCTCGGCTTCGCCCCAGGTCTGTGCGTACTGCGCCTGGCCGCGCGCGGGGTCGGCGGCGACGGGATCGCGCCCCAGCACCTTGTTGATGCGGGCCACGACGTAGCCTTGCTCGCCGAGCTCGATGCCCACGACCGCCGGCAGCTTGCTCGCGTCGGCGCGCAGCACGGCGTCGACCACGGGGCGCTGCAGCTCCTTGGCCTGTGCCCGCGAGACGGACTGCGGCTCGGCGCTCAGCACAGTCTGGGGCGCTTTCTTCAGCTCGGCCAGGCGGGCCTCGCCTTCCTTGCGCGCCAGCGCAGCCGCCTGCAGGGCGACCACCTTGTCGCGCACCTTGTCGCGCACTTCCGCCAGCGGCAGCACGCGCGCCGGCGAATGCTGCACGATGCGGCCCGACGCCAGCTGGCTCGGAGCGGTTTCGACCGCGTCGGTATTGCGCTTGTTGCGGATCGCGTCGTTGCTGAACAGCGCTTCGAGGAACTTGGCGCTCGCGAGCGGACCGCTCGCGTCGGGCGCCGGGCTGCGCTTGACCCCCTGGGCCTGGCGCAGCGCGAGCTTGAATCGCTCCGCCGCGGGCTTCAGGCTGTCGGCTTGCTCGTAGACCATGTTGGTGAAGTCGACTGCGACCTCGGAGAACTTCTTCTGCGCGAGCTGGCGGCGGACCTCGTCCTCGAGTTCGGCGCGCACCGACTCGAAGCTGCGCTTCTCGCCGCCGCGCAGGTCGGTGAGCTGCAGGATGTAGAAGCCTTCATTGGTGTCGACGACGCCGCTCACCTCGCCCTTCTTCAACGCGAACAGCGCGTCTTCATAGGGCTTGTCGGTGTTGCCGCGGCCGATGTACAGGTCGAGGTCGCCGCCCTTCTCGGCCGAGGCGGCATCCTGCGAGTTCTTGCGCGCCACGTCGGCGAACGCGGCCGGGTTCTTCTTCAGTTCGGCGAGCAGCGCTTCGGCCTTGGCGCGCGCCTTGGCGCGCTCGGCCGCCGGCGCGTCCTTGTCGGCCTTGATCAGGATGTGGCTCGCGCGGCGTTCCTCGGGCGTGCCGTAGCGCTTCTCGTTCTCGGCGTAGTACTTGCGCAGGTCTTCGTCGGAAACGGTCACGCTCTTCTTCAGCGACTCGAGATCGAGCACGACGTATTCGACAATCGCCTGCTCGGGCGCCTGGAATTGCGCGGCATGGTCCTTGTAGTACTTCTCGATGTCGGCATCGCCGGGCGTCACCTTCGCCGCGTAGTCCTTGGCGTCGAAGCGCTGCAGCTGAACCTCGCGCTGCTGGAAGAACGCGTCGAGCGCCGCCGCGGTGACTGCGGGGGTCGCAAACACCGTACCGCCCACACCTTGCAGCACCTGGCGCACCGACAGATCCTGGCGCAGCCGCTGGGCGAACAGCTCCGACGACATCCCTTGCGCGGCGAGCATGTCCTTGTTGATGCTGCCGTCGGGATTGCGGATGAAGGCGAACTGCGGATCGGTGCTGAACAGGCGCTGCAGCCGGTCGTCGGTGGTGACGAGGTTGAGCTTGTCGGCCGCGGCCAGCATCACGTGTTCGCGCACCACGGTCTCGAGCGTCTGGCGCTTCATCGCGGGCGTGTCGAACAGCTTCGCGTCGACGCCGGGCATCTGCCGGCGCACTCGCTCGATCTGATCACGATGCGCGGCTTCCCATTCGGCCTGGGTGATGTTGCGGCCGGCCACCTTCGCCACCGTCGCGTTGGCGCCTCCGGTGAAGCGGCTGTAGCCCTGGATGCCGAAGAACACGAACGACGGGAAGATCAGCAGCACCAGGACGAACTGCAACAAACGGGTGTGCGTGCGGACGAATTCAAACATCGGAAGCCTCGAAGAAATGTCTGCTGCAAACGCAACAAAGGCGAACCGAGGTTCGCCTTTGCTGGGATGGGCTTGCCGCGGATTCTAGCCGACCGTGGTGGGGCGAATCGGGGTTGCCTGCGGGTGGGGGTGGTGGGTGCTGAGGGGTTCGAACCCCCGACCTACGCCTTGTAAGGGCGCCGCTCTACCAACTGAGCTAAGCACCCGGCTCATGCCCTCAGTTCACCGCGTCCTTGAGCGCCTTGCCGGGACGGAACTTCGGCACCTTGGCGGCTTTGATCTTGATCGTGGCGCCGGTGCGCGGATTGCGGCCGGCGCGCGCGGCGCGCTTGCTGACGCTGAAGGTACCGAAGCCCACCAGCGAGACGCTGTTGTTTTTCTTGAGCGTCGTCTTCACGCCACCGATCAAGGCTTCAAGCGCACGCGTGGCGGCCGCTTTGGAGATGTCGGCCTGCTTGGCGATGTGCTCGATCAATTCGGATTTGTTCACGAAGGTACCCCCTCTCAAAGGTGTCTCACAAGGAAATCTGGATGGTGATTGGGCCGCGCGATGATGGACGCCACGGTTCGATTTGATTACAGCCGTGCACCCAGCCAGTGTCAAGCGCGGAAGCGGATTCTATGCGCAATCACCTGCATCGATGGACGGACCTCGAGCGTGCTTCCTCGCTTGACAAGCACGCATCGCGGGCATAGTTCACGCGCTGCGCTCGGCACATCGCGCCCCGCCGACGCGTTCATCGCACGACGTCGTCGAAGAATCGCCAGGCTTCGTCGAGAAGCTCGGCCGGACGCTCCTCGGCGACGTAGTGCCCGCAGTCGAGAGCCCGCCCGCTGGTCGCGTCGGCCGCGTCGCGCCACAGCCGCAACACGTCGAAGCACTGGCCGACCGTGCCGTGCGCTCCCCACAGCACGCGCAGCGGCATCGCGAGCTTCATGCCGGCCGCACGGTCGGCGCGGTCGTGCTCGAGGTCGATCGTCGCGGCGGCGCGGTAGTCCTCGCACACCGCCTCGGCACTGCCCGGCTGGGCGATGCAGCGTTCGTATTCGCCCATCGCGCGCGGATCGAACGCGCCCAGCCCGGCGTGGCGGCGCCCCATCACGCTGCGCACATACGACACCGGGTCGGCGTCGATCAGGCGCTCGGGCAGCGGCGGCGGCTGGATCAGGAAGAACCAGTGCCAGTAGGCGCGGGCGAAGGCCTCGGTCGTGCCCTCGTACATCGCCAGTGTCGGTGCGATGTCGAGCAGCATCAGGCGACGCACGCACTGCGGGTGGTCGAGCGCGAGCCGGTGGGCGACGCGGGCGCCGCGGTCATGCGCGCAGACGTCGAAGCGCGCGTGTCCGAGCTCGCTCATCACGGCCACGGCATCGGCTGCCATCGCACGCTTGCTGTAGCTCGCGTGCTGCGCATCGGCCGGCGGCCGCGACGAGTCGCCGTAGCCGCGCAGGTCGAGCGCGACGACACAGAAGCGCTGCGCCAGCTCGTCGGCGACGCGGTGCCACATCGTGTGGGTTTGCGGGTGGCCGTGCAGCAGCAGCAGGGCCGGCCCGCTGCCGCCGATGCGACCATGGATCACGACCCCATCGGCAAGCGTGAAGCGGCGGGTTTCGAACGACCTGAACATGCTTGAATTGTGCGGCCGGTCAATGCGTGGGTGCGCGCACGACCAGGGCGACGCCGGTGGCGGTGAGCGCCATGCCGAGCATCATCGGCAGCGTCAGCGACTCGCCGAAGATCGCCCAGGCCATCAATGCGGTCACCGGAGGCACCAGGTACAACAGGCTCGTGACCTGGGTTGCCGCGCCACGCTGCAGCAGCATGTACAGCAGCGAGCTGCCGCCCAGCGTGAGGCCGAAAACCGACCAGGCCATCGCCCCGATGAACTCGGGATGCCAGGCGATGGTCTCGCGTTCGAGCAGCGCGAGCGGCAGGCTGACCGCCAGCGCGGCCAGCAGCTGCACCAAGTTGGCGCTGCGCACATCGCACGGCGCGACGTGACGCTTCTGGTACAGCGCGCCGGTCGTGATCGACAGCAGCGCGACGACCGCGAGTGCCAGATTCCACGGCGTCACTTCGCCGACTCCGAGCTTGCGCCACACCACCAGCATCAGCCCGGCCAGGCCGAGCAGCAGCCCCACCCACTGCTGCGCCGGGATGCGGTGGCGGCCGCTGCCGGTGGTCAAGGTGAGCCACAGCGCGGTCAGCACCGGTTGCAGGCCGACGAGCAAGGCGACGGTGCCCGCGCCGAGACCCGCCTTCACCGCCGCCCACACGCCGCCGAGGTAGCCGGCGTGGATCAGCACGCCGGTCACCGTAAGGTGCAGCCACTGCGCTCGCCCGACCGGCCAGGCGACGCGCGCGACGCCGATCCAGACGCCGAAGCACAGCACCGACAGCGCGTAGCGAATACACAGGAAGGTAATCGGCGGCGCGTGCGGCATGCCGAATCGCGCGACGATGAAGCCGGTGCTCCAGATCAGCACGAACAGCCAGGGCATTGCACGCAGGAGCGTGCCGCCGTCTTCTTCAGCTCGCAACGCTATCGCGCCTTGGCGCGAATTTCGGGCAGCGCCTTCTGCAGGTAGTAGATCATCGACCAGATGGTCAGCACCGCGGCGATCCAGATCAGTGCGTTGCCCCAGCGGCGGGTGTCGATGGCACCGAACAGCAGGCCGTCGAACAGCAGGAACGGGATGGCGACCATCTGCACGACCGTCTTGATCTTGCCGAGCATGTGCACCGCCACGCTGCGCGATGCGCCGATGTGCGCCATCCACTCGCGCAGCGCCGAGATCGCAATCTCGCGGCCGATGATCACCAGCGCCACCAGCGCGCCGACACGGCCGAGCTGCACCAGGATCAGCAGCGACGCGCAGACCAGGAACTTGTCGGCCACCGGGTCGAGGAAGGCGCCGAACGAGGAGGTCATGTTGAGCTTGCGCGCGAGATAGCCGTCAGCCCAGTCGGTCAGCGCCACCACGATGAACAGCGCGGTGGCGATCATGTTGCGGGTGCTGCCGTGCAGGTCGAGGTAGAACACCCCGACGATCAGCGGTATCGCGACGATGCGGGCCCAGGTCAGCAAGGTCGGCAGGTTGAAAAACATGGCGCGATTGTGCCGAACTTGCGCGCCCTCGGTTGCGGGGCTCAATTGTCGAGCGTGCGCGGCTTGAACTTGCGCACATCGTTGAAGAGGAAGGTCTCGGTGAACTTCCAGGGCTTGGGCAATCGCGACACGTCGCCGAACGGTGCGGCACGGCGCACCGCGTCCATCGCGATTTCGATCGTGTCCAGCGCCTGCGTGGGCTTGCGCATCACCTCGATGCGGCGAATGCTGCCGTCGCGGTTCAGCTCGATCTCGAGCACGGGAATCGCCAGCAGCATGTCGGGCACGGTGCCAACGTACGTGCCCTCGGGGTTGGCGGCGACGAGGCGGCGCGCCGCCTGCAGCCGCAACTCGTCCCAGTTGCGCGCCGCACCTGGCGTTGCCAGCGTGGCGGTCGTCACCGGCGCACCGGGGCGAGGCGGCGCGGCGGACACGACCGGCGCCGGCGCCACCATCGGCGAGGAGCAGGCTGACAGCAGCGCCATGCCGGCAAGCCAGTGAAGCCTGGAACGCAATTCAGTGCAACGCACGATAAATCTCCTCGGCCAGATCTTTCGACACACCCTCGACGGTGCTCAAGTCCTCAACGCTCGCGCCGGCGACTCCGCGCACGCCGCCGAAGCGTTGCAGCAATTTGGCGCGCTTTTTCGGCCCAACGCCAGGAATCTCTTCGAGCCGGCTGCCGCCGGTGCGCACGCTGGCGCGGCGTGCGCGCATGCCGGTGATGGCAAAGCGGTGCGCTTCGTCGCGGATCTGCGCGATCAGCATCAGCGCCGCCGAGTCCTTGCCGAGGTAGACCTTGTCGCGACCGTCGGCGAACACCAGCTCTTCCAGGCCGACCTTGCGCCCTTCGCCCTTCTCGACACCGACGATCAGCCCGAGGTCGATGCCGAGCTCCTCGAACACCTCGCGCGCCATGCTGACCTGGCCGCGCCCGCCGTCGACCAGCACCAGGTCCGGCAGGTGGGCGCTGCCCGGCTCGATGGCCGCGGCGAGCTTGCCGTAGCGGCGCGTCAGCACCTGGCGCATCGCCGCATAGTCGTCGCCGCCGGTGATGCCCTCGATGTTGAAGCGCCGGTACTGGCTGTTCTGCATCTTGTGGTGCTCGAACACCACGCACGACGCCTGCGTCGACTCGCCGGCGGTGTGGCTGACGTCGAAGCACTCGATGCGCAGGGTGTCGAGGTTCTCGACCTCGAGCTGCAGCGCCTCGACGAGCGCGCGGGTGCGCGCGTGTTGCGAGCCTTCCTCGGCCAGCAGCTGCGCGAGCTTGATCTCGGCGCCCTTGATGCACATGTCCAGCCAGGCGCGACGCGGTTCGCGCGGCTGGTGCAGGGCCATCACCTTCACGCCGCTGTGCTGCGACAGCGCATCGATCAGCGCCTTGTCGACCGGGTGGCTCAGCACCAGCAGCGGCGGCACACCGCCGCCGATGTAGTGCTGCGCGATGAAGGCCTCGAGCACCTGCGCCTCGGGCTGGGCCGCGCCGTCGCGCTCGGCGGCTTCGATCTCGGTCAGCGCGGTCGCGTCGTCGACATGGGTCGGGAAGTAGGGCCGGTCGCCGAGGTGGCGCCCGCCGCGCACCATCGCCAGGTTGACGCAGGCGCGACCGCCCTGCAGCTTGACCGCCAGGATGTCGGCGTCCTTGGTCGTCACGCCCGTGTTGTCCTCGACTGCCTGCTGGTGCAACACGCGCGACAGTGCGCCGAGCTGGTCGCGAATCTCCGCCGCCTGCTCGAAGCGCAGTGCCTCGGCGTGCGACATCATCTCGGCCTGCAGCGCGTCCATCACTTCCTGCTGTTCGCCAAGCAGGAACCGCTCCGCATGATTGACGTCGCGCGCGTAGTCCTCGGCCGAGACGTAGTTCACGCACGGCCCCGAGCAGCGCTTGATCTGGTAGAGCAGGCAAGGTCGGGTGCGGTTGTTGAACACCGTGTCCTCGCAGGTGCGCAGCCGAAACACCTTCTGCATCAGCTGGATCGATTCCTTCACCGCCCAGGCACTCGGGAACGGCCCGAAATAGCGGTGCCGCTTGTCGACCGCGCCGCGGTAGTAGGCCATGCGCGGAAATGCGTGCGACGCGATCTTCAGATAAGGGTAGCTCTTGTCATCGCGAAAAAGGATGTTGTAGCGCGGGTTGAGCGTCTTGATCAGGTTGTTCTCGAGCAGCAGCGCCTCGGCCTCCGAGCGCACGACGGTCGTCTCCATCCGCTCGATCTTGGCTGTCATGTGGCCGATGCGGGTGCCGCCGTGGTTCTTCTGGAAGTAGCTCGAGACGCGCTTCTTCAGGTCGCGCGCCTTGCCGACATAGAGCACTGCGCCCTGCGCGTCGAAATAGCGGTACACGCCCGGCAGGCAGGGCAAGGCTGCCACGTCGGCGAGCAGGCGAGCGCGCGCCGCGTCGGGCGGAGCTTCGCCGGGAATGAGAGCTATCGAGTCCGTCATCGCTCAATGATTGTGCCGCGCTCGATAATCACCCCATGGACTGGGACCTGTTCTGCCGGGTGATCGACAACCACGGCGACATCGGTGTCTGCTGGCGCCTGGCCGCCGACCTCGCGGCGCGCGGCGAGCGGGTTCGCCTGTGGATCGACGACCCGTCCGCGCTCGCCTGGATGGCGCCGGTCGTCCATCCCGGGCTGAGCGTACGCCGCTGGACCGCCGAGGCCGCGGCGGCCGAGATCGGCGACGTGGTCGTCGAGGCCTTCGGCTGCGATCCGCCGGAATCCTTCGTGCGCCGGATGGCGAGCGCCGAGGCACCGCCGGTCTGGATCAATCTCGAGTACCTGAGCGCCGAGGCTTACGTCGAGCGCAGCCACGGCCTTGCGTCGCCGCAGTCGGTCGGACCCGCGGCGGGCCTCGCGAAATGGTTCTTCTACCCTGGCTTCAGTCCGGCCACCGGCGGACTGATCCGCGAGAGCGACCTGCCGATGCGCCAGCAGCGCTTCGACGCTGCCGCCTGGCTTGATCGGCACGCGCTGCGACCGCGGCCGGGCGAACGCGTGGTCAGCCTGTTCTGCTATGACAACCCCGCCCTGCCCGCGCTGCTTGACGCGCTGGCCGCGCAACCGACGCTCTTGCTCGCCGCTGCCGGGGCGGCGTCGGCCCAGGTCGAGCGCGCGCTCGGTCCGGGGCTAGAGCGCGGTGCGCTGCGCGCGCTGTCACTGCCGTTCCTGGCGCAGTCGGACTACGACCACCTGCTGTGGGCCAGTGACCTCAATTTCGTGCGCGGCGAGGACTCTTTCGTGCGCGCACAGTGGGCGGCGAATCCTTTCGTCTGGCAGGCCTACCCTCAGGCCGACGGCGCCCATGCGCGCAAGCTCCAGGCCTTCGCCGACCGCTTCCTGGCCGCCGCCGGCAGCCTCGCACTGGCTGACGAACTGCGGCGCCTGTTCGCTGCCTGGAACGGCTTGACTGACGCACCCCCGGCCCTGCCCGACCTCGCGCCATGGCGCGCGCTGTGCGCCGCCTGGCGTGACGGCCTGCTCGCCCAGGATGATCTCGCCACCCAGCTGCTGCGCTTCGTCGCCGAAAGACGTTAAAATTCAAGGCTTTGCGCGTTCCCGGGTGAACTTCTCCGGTGCGCGCCCCTCTTAGGCGTCAGAGACGCACCGCACACGGAAATCGCTATGAAGATTGCACAGGAAATTCGCGCCGGCAACGTGATCATGCAGGGCAAGGACCCTATGGTCGTGCTCAAGACCGAATACAGCCGCGGTGGCCGCAACGCCGCCACCGTCCGCATGAAGCTCAAGAGCCTGCTCAACAGCTCGGGCACCGAAGTCGTGTTCAAGGCCGACGACAAGATGGACCAGATCGTGCTGGACAAGAAGGAGTGCACCTACTCCTACTTCGCCGACCCGATGTACGCTTTCATGGACGGCGAATACAACCAGTTCGAGGTCGAGGCCGAGAACATGGGCGACGCGATCCAGTACCTCGAGGACGGCATGCCGGTCGAAGTGGTGTTCTACGACGGCAAAGCGATCTCGGTCGAGCTGCCGACCAGCCTGGTGCGCGAAGTGAAGTACACCGAGCCGGCCGTCAAGGGCGACACCTCGGGCAAGGTGCTCAAGCCCGCCAGGCTCGCCACCGGCTTCGAGATCTCGGTGCCGCTGTTCGTCGAGACCGGCGACAAGATCGAAATCGACACCCGCACCCACGAGTACCGCAAGCGCGTCTGAGCGCTCGCGCGAGCGGGCGAAGACAGGGGCACTGCGGTGCCCCTTTTTCTTGTTACCGTCGGCGCATGAAGACGCAAGCCATCGTGCCGGCGCAGCTGGAATGGAGCGCCCAAGGCCTGCCCTTCGCGGCGGCGTTCGACGACGTCTACCACCCGGTGGACGGCGCGCCCGCGCAGGCGCGACACGTCTTCCTCGCCGGTAACGGCCTGCCCGAGCGCTGGCGCGGCCGCGATCGCTTCGTCGTGCTGGAGACGGGCTTTGGCCTCGGCAACAACTTCCTCGCGACCTGGGACGCCTGGCGGCGCGAGGGCGGACCGTGCCGCCTGCACTTCATCTCGATCGAGCAGCACCCGCTGACTCGCGCGGCGATGGCTTCGTTGCCGCGCGACCCCGCGCTCGCGCCACTCGCCGCACAGCTTGCGCAAGCCTGGCCGCCGCTGACGCCGAACCTGCACCGCCTCGGCTTCGAAGACGGCCGGGTCGAATTGCTGCTGGCGCTGGGCGACGTCACTGCATGGCTGCCGGAACTGGTCGCTTCGGTCGACGCGTTCTACCTCGACGGCTTCGCGCCGGCAAAGAACCCGGCAATGTGGCAGCCGCGCGTCTTCAAGGCCTTGGGGCGACTGGCCGCAACGGGTGCGACCGCGGCAACCTGGACCGCCGCGCGGGCGGTTCGCGAGGGCCTGGACGCCGCCGGCTTCGAAGTCCGCCTCGCGCCCGGACGCGGTGGCAAGCGCGACATCACGCTCGCGCGCTACGCCCCCGCATTCACGCCGCGGCGGGCGCCGGCGCGGCTCGGCGCATCAGCGGCGGGAGTGCAGCACGCCGTCGTGATCGGCGCCGGCCTCGCGGGTTGTGCCGCGGCATCGGCGCTTGCCCAGCAGGGCTGGGCCAGCACGGTGCTCGACCGCCAGGCGGCGCCGGCACAAGGGTCGTCGGGTAACCCGGCCGGCATCTTCCACGGCATCATCAATCCGCAGGACGGCGCCCACGCCCGCTTCAACCGCGCCGCGGCGCTGGAGGCGCAGCGCGCGGTGCGGCAGGCCATCGACAGGAGCGGTGTGGACGGTGGCGTCGACGGA
>DASXQQ010000341.1:0-8525 GCA_036507085.1 Piscinibacter sp.
ACCGTGATCGCCGGCACCAAGGCGGGTGTCGAGAAGGCCTGCGAGGCGCTGAAGGCCCGGGGCGCCAAGCGCGCACTGCCGCTGCCGGTGTCGGCGCCGTTCCACTCGAGCCTGATGCGCCCGGCCGCCGAACGCCTGAAGCAGAAGCTGGCCGCGGCGAGCGTTCTCCCGCCGTCGATCCCGGTTGTCAACAACATCGATGTGAAAACCGAAACCGATCCCGACGCGATTCGCGATGCCCTGTACCGCCAGGCCTTCGGGCCGGTGCGCTGGGTCGAGACGGTTCAGGCGATTCGCGCCCGCGGTGTCGAGTGCATCATCGAATGCGGCCCGGGCAAGGTGCTGGCCGGCATGGTCAAGCGCATCGATGCGCAGGCGCGGACGGCGACCATCCAGGACCCGCCGTCGCTGCTCGAAGCGAAAGGCCTGCTGTCATGAATGAAGTGCAATTCGCGGGGCAGGTTGCCCTGGTCACCGGCGCATCGCGCGGCATCGGCCGGGCGATCGCGATGGAACTCGCCGCACGCGGCCTGACCGTCATCGGCACGGCCACCACCGAGGCCGGCGCGCAAGGCATCACCGACGCGCTCGTGGCGCAGGGCAAGGGCCGTGGGGTCTGCCTGAACGTCAACGACGGCGCCGGCATCGACGCCGCGATCGATGCGATCCTCAAGGAACACGGCGCCCTGCATGTGCTCGTCAACAACGCCGGCATCACGCGCGACACGTTGTCGATGCGGATGAAGGACGACGACTGGGATGCGGTGATCGACACCAACCTGAAAGCGGTCTTTCGCACCAGCCGCGCGGTGATCCGCCCGATGATGAAGCAGCGCTATGGCCGCATCGTCAACATCACCTCGGTGGTCGGCGCGAGCGGCAACCCCGGCCAGGCCAACTACGCCGCGGCCAAGGCCGGTGTGGCCGGCATGACGCGATCGCTCGCCCGCGAGCTGGGCAGCCGCGGCATCACCGTCAACTGCGTGGCGCCGGGCTTCATCGAGACCGACATGACCAAGGCGCTGTCCGAACAGCAAACGAGTGCGCTGACGGCGCAGATCCCGCTCGGCCGCCTGGGCCAGGCCAGTGACATCGCCCATGCGGTGGCGTTTCTCGCCTCGCCGCAGGCCGGCTACATCACCGGTTGCGAGCTGCATGTCAACGGCGGCATGCTGATGAGCTGAGTTTCCTGCGTTGAAACCGGACCTGCCCGGCCGGAACCCGTTGGGCGTGTCGTAGAGGCGACACCCTATAACCCTTAGAATCCCGGGCTGTTTCTGTAAACACTCCTGGAGGAGTCATGAGCGATATCGAATCCCGCGTCAAGAAAATCATCGCCGAGCAACTTGGCGTTCCCGAGTCCGACGTGTCCAACGAGAAGGCTTTCGTGGCCGACCTGGGCGCCGACTCGCTTGACACGGTGGAACTGGTGATGGCCCTCGAAGACGAGTTCGGCATCGAGATCCCCGACGAAGAGGCCGAAAAGATCACCACGGTGCAGCTGGCGATCGACTACGCCGTCAAGCACCAGAAGGCCTGAACGGAGCGCGTTTTCCTATGACCCGTCGTCGCGTCGTCGTCACCGGGCTCGGACTCGTCAGCCCCGTGGGCAACACGGTGGCGGACGGCTGGGCCAACCTGCTGGCGGGCCGATCCGGCATCGCCACCATCACCAAATTCGATGCGTCGGGTTTCGCCTGCAGCTTCGCGGGCGAGGTGAAGGGCTTCAACGCCGAGGAGTACTTCCCGGCGAAGGAAGCGCGCAAGATGGACACCTTCATCCATTACGGATTGGCGGCGTCCATCCAGGCGGTTCGCGATGCGGGCCTGCCCACCGGCGATGCGCTGAGCGAAGAGCAGGCCGAGCGCATCGGCTGCCTGGTCGGGTCGGGCATCGGCGGACTGCCGCTGATCGAAGAGACGCATGCCGAGCTGACGGCGCGTGGGCCGCGCCGCATCTCGCCGTTCTTCGTGCCGGCCTCGATCATCAACATGATCTCCGGCCACCTCTCGATCACCTATGGATTCCAGGGGCCGAACCTCGCGATCGTGACCGCCTGCACGACCGGCCTGCATTGCATCGGCGAAGCCGGGCGCCTGATCGAGTACGGCGACGCCGACGTGATGATCGCCGGCGGCGCGGAAGCGACGGTGTCGCCGCTCGGCGTCGGGGGCTTCGCTGCGGCGCGTGCACTGTCCACCCGCAACGATGACCCGGCGACCGCGTCGCGTCCATGGGACAAAGACCGTGACGGCTTCGTGCTCGGCGAAGGCGCTGGCGTGCTGGTGCTCGAGGAGTACGAACATGCGAAGAAGCGCGGCGCCAAGATCTACGCCGAGCTGATCGGGTTCGGCATGGGTGCCGACGCGTTCCACATGACCGCGCCCAACGTCGACGGCCCGAAGCGGTCGATGAAGGCGGCGCTGCGCAACGCCGGGGTGAACCCGGACCAGGTGCAGTACCTGAACGCGCATGGAACATCCACGCCGCTCGGCGATACCAACGAAACCAACGCCATCAAGCTCGCGTTCGGCGATCACGCCAAGCAGCTGGTCGTGAACTCCACCAAGTCGATGACCGGCCACCTGCTCGGCGGCGCCGGCGGCATCGAGTCGGTGTTCACCGTGCTCGCGCTGCGCGACCAGATTTCCCCGCCCACGATCAACATCTTCAACCAGGATCCCGAGTGCGACCTGGACTATTGCGCCAACGTCGCGCGCGAGATGAAGATCGAGGTGGCTGTGAAGAACAACTTCGGCTTCGGCGGCACCAACGGCACGTTGGTGTTCAAGCGCGCCTGAGCGGCAGCGCTGGTTCGTCCCGCCGCCAATGCGCCGATGCGCGCACCGCCGGCGTTCCAGGTCAGCATCCGCCGCTTCGGCGTGTGGCGGGCGGGCGTCGCTGCGCTGATCGCGATCACCTGGGCCGTCACGGCCGCCTGGCTGGCCTCGGGCAACGAAGATGCGCCGCTCGCGCTGCGTGTTGGCGTGAGCCTCATCGACGTGGCCGTGCTGGTGGCGGGTGCCACGCTGATGCGCCGGGCGCCGCTGAGCTTGCGTTGGGACGGACAAGCCTGGCACCTCGGGCCCGCCGCATCAGCAGGCGACGAGCGGTGGCGTGGCCAGCTTGCGGTGGCCATCGACTGGGGCGGCTGGTTGCTGCTGAAGTTCGAGCACGCCGACGCCTCGGCGCAGCGTCGCACGACCTGGCTGCCGGTCCAGCGGCGCGGCCTGGGGTCGCACTGGCATGCCCTGCGCTGTGCGGTATATTGCGCGCGACCCGCCCCGGGAAGCGATGCAGGTTCGACCGTCGCGCACAGCCAAAATTCCAAGAATGAACGCCCCTGACGCCGATGCACCGCTGATCGAACGCGTCAAGCGTGGCGACGTCAAGGCGTTCGAGATGCTGGTCGTGAAGTACCAGCGCCGCATCGAGCGGCTGATCGGCCGGATGGTGCGCGACGTCGACCTCATCCCCGACATTGCCCAGGAGACCTTCATCCGCGCCTACCGCGCGATCCCCCAGTTCCGGGGCGACAGCGCGTTCTACACCTGGCTCTATCGGATCGCCGTCAACACCGCGAAGAAGACGCTGGTGGAACTCAAGCGCGATCCCCTGATCACCGAATCGGCCCGCGCGTCGCACGACGATGACGACGAAACTTCCCGTACCGAAAACGAACTAAGCCACGGCGAGACGCCGGAAGCGGTGCTGGCGAGCAAGGAGATTGCTTCCACCGTGAACGCGGCCATCGAAGCCTTGTCCGACGATTTGCGCCAGGCCATCACACTGCGTGAGATCGAAGGGTTGAGCTACGAAGAAATCGCTGAACTGATGAACTGCCCGATCGGAACGGTGCGCTCGCGCATCTTCCGGGCTCGCGAAGCCATCGCCCAGCGCCTGCGGCCTTTGCTGGACACGCGGGAAGGCGAGCGCTGGTGAGTCGGCGCACGAACATCATGGACATTGAGCGCAACGGAGAGTGTCATGTCGAACGAGTCTGAGAGTGAATCGTCGGCGCTGGAGAACCTGTCGGCCCTGGCCGACGGTGAACTGGAACCTGCGGCGGCGGCGCGCGCCTGTGCCGCATGGCGCGACGACGCTTCCGTGCGCTCGACATGGCATGCCTACCAACTGATCGCCGACGTGCTGCGCTCCGAAGACCTGGCCTCCTCGTCGCCGCGCGATGTCGCCTTTCTGGCGTCGCTGCGCGAACGCCTGGCGAACGAACCCACCGTGCTGGCGCCCGACAGTGCGGTGCCACCGGAAGTGGACTTCGCCCGTCACGACGTGGCAGTGGGCGCGGGGCGCGCCCGCAGCGCGCGCTGGTCGTGGATGGCACCGTCGGCGGTTGCAGCGGGTTTCGTGCTGGTGGCTGGCGCCTTGATCGTCACACGCACGCCGGCACCGGTCGATCCGGCAGCGGCCGGCTCCGCGCTTGCGCAAGGCACGGCCGTCGGCGCACCGATGCAACGGGTCGGCGCGCCGGCATTCGCGGCATCCGACGGCGCGGTCGAATCGCGCGTGCTGGTGGTCGATGGCCGCCTGATTCGTGATGCGCGACTCGACCGCTACCTCGCTGCGCACAAGCAATTCGCCGGCAGCTCGGCGCTCGGCGTGCCTTCGGGCTTCCTGCGCAACGCCGCGGCAGACGCTCCCAATCGCTGATCCGCATGCTGCCCCACTCCCTGCTCGCGTTGGCCGTCGCCAGCGTCTTCTGCGCTTTCTTGCCACCCGCGTCGGCGCAGGCCGGTTCCAACAGCGCGCCTCCGCGCGTCGAACCGAAAGAGGTGCGCGCCTGGCTGATGCGGATTCATGACGCGGCCAACCGCAGCAACTTTCAAGGCACCTTCGTGGTCAGCGCCGGCGGGCCGGTGTCGAGCGCGCGCATCGCCCATTTTTGCGACGGCACCAACCAGTTCGAGCGCATCGAGTCGCTCGATGGCCAGACCCGTCATGTGTATCGCTACAACGACTTGGTGCACACCCTGTGGCCGAACGCGCGGGTGGCGATGGTCGAGCAGCGCGACCCGCTGAACGCGTTCCCGGCCTTGCTGCAAGGCGGCGACGACCGCATCGGCGACTTCTACGATCTGCGCCCGCAAGGCGCCGATCGCGTCGCGGGACACGAAGCCAACGTGCTGCTGCTGCGCCCGCGCGACGCGTTCCGGTTCGGCTACCGTCTGTGGGCCGAAAGGAGCTCGGGGCTGCTTTTGCGAGCCGACGTGCTCGGCGATCGCGGCGAGGTGCTCGAGACCTCGGCTTTTTCGGACGTGGCCATCGGGGTGCGGTCGCAGCCCGAGACCGTGCTGCAGCCGATGAAGCGGCTCGACGGCTACCGCATCGTGCGGCCGTCGTTGACGCCCACCAAGCTCGAAGCCGAGGGCTGGATGCTGCGCGAGAGCATCCCTGGTTTTCGGCAGGTCAGTTGCGTGAAGCGGCCGCTGGACGGCACGACCGAACCCGATGCTGGCGAGCATGCGCCGCAGGCACTGCAAACGATCTACTCCGATGGGCTGACCTACGTGTCGGTGTTCATTGAACCGTTCAGCCCGGAACGTCACACCCGCGCGATGTTGACGACCATCGGTGCCACGCAGACCCTGATGCGCCGCCAAGGCGACTGGTGGATCACCGTCGTCGGCGATGTGCCGGCGGTGACGCTGCGCGCCTTTGCGAACGGGCTGGAGCGCAAGAAGTAGCGAAATTTCAGTGCGAGATGGTGGACATGCAAAAGCAAATCTCTCTTTCTTCCTTCGACGTGGCGCGGGCTCGAATCCGCTGGGCCGGGGTCGTGGCGATGGTGCTGGTGTTGCCGTTCGGCGCGGCGCCGACGGTGGTGCGAGCGCAGGCCTTGCCCGATTTCACCGAGCTGGTCGAGCGGGTCGGCCCGGCCGTCGTGAACATCCGCACGACCGAGCGCGTTCGCGCGAGCCGCGGTGCCAACCCCGAGATCGACGAAGACCTGCTCGACTTCTTTCGCCGCTTCGGCGTGCCGATCCCGAACCAGCCGCAGAACCCGCGACGCAACCCGCAGCAGCCCGACGCCGAGCCACAGCAGCGCGGCGTCGGCTCGGGTTTCATCCTCAACGCCGACGGCTATGTGATGACCAATGCGCACGTGGTCGATGGCGCCGACGAAGTGCTGGTCACCCTCACCGACAAGCGCGAGTTCAAGGCCAAGATCATCGGTGCCGACAAGCGCACCGACGTGGCGCTGGTGAAGATCGAAGCCGGCGGCCTGCCCAGTGTCCGCATCGGCGACGTGAACCGGCTCAAGGTGGGCGAATGGGTGATCGCGATCGGCTCGCCGTTCGGACTCGAGAACACGGTGACCGCCGGCATCGTCAGCGCGAAGGCGCGCGAGACCGGCGACTACCTGCCGTTCATCCAGACCGATGTGGCGATCAACCCGGGCAACTCGGGCGGGCCGCTGATCAACATGCGCGGCGAAGTGGTGGGCATCAACTCGCAGATCTACAGCCGCTCCGGGGGCTTCATGGGCATCTCGTTTGCGATCCCGATCGACGAAGCCTCACGCGTGTCCGAGCAACTGCGCGTCAGCGGCCGCGTGGTCCGCGGTCGCATCGGCGTGCAGATCGACCAGGTCACCAAGGAAGTGGCCGAATCGATCGGCCTGGGCAAGCCGACCGGCGCACTGGTGCGCAGCGTCGAGAGCGGCGGACCGGCCGACAAGGCCGGCGTGGAAGCGGGCGACATCATCACCAAGTTCGACGGCCGCGGCATTGACAAAGCCGGTGACTTGCCGCGCATCGTCGGCAGCGCCAAGCCCGGCGCGAAGGCGACGCTGCAGGTGTTTCGCCGCGGCAGCTATCGCGACCTGGGCGTGACCGTCGCGGAGTTCGAGGCCGAACAGCCGCGCCGCATCGCCGACCGCGACAGCAAGCCGCCCGCGACGGTGGGCGTGCTCGGCGTCGCGGTGTCCGATCTGAACGATGCGCAAAAGCGCGAACTCAAGGTCAAGTCGGGGGTGCGCGTCGACTCGGCCGAGGGCGCGGCAGCGCGGGCCGGACTGCGCGAAGGCGATGTCATCCTCTCGCTCGACAACACCGAGATCGGCAGCGCCAAGCAGTTCGAAGCGCTGGTCGCCAAGCTCGACAAGACCAAGCCGGTGAACGTGCTGGTGCGGCGTGGCGAATGGGTTAACTACCTCGTCATTCGTCTGGCCTCGCGTTGAGGGCCAGTGCACGCCCGCGGTCAGCCAGGGCGTCCGACTCTTTTTGCGGGTCTTTCCACGGTGTGAGAGTCGAGCCTGCACCGACACTTCGATCGAAGAAGTTTGTAGACGCTCACATTGTCGAAATGAACTCGGATTGACGTTTGATCCAGATAGAATGCGTCGTTGAGGCGCGGGCTTTACCGCCGGTTTTCGCAACGAGCCTGAAGCATTGAAACTATCCCCAGGCGGTCCACATGCTTTTGTGGATAACCTGTTGATGGATTTTCATGTTGGTGGCTTGCAACGGCGAGAAATCAAGCAACGGCGCGGTTTCCAGCGTGGGGCTTTTGGCTACAATGAAGGCCCAACAAGCAGTTGCCATACGTTTTGTTGGAAGGCGCGTCAATCTTTCGACGTGCCTTTTTTTTGAGCTGCAGCACGGCGCTTTGCGCCCTCGCATCGGCAAGCGATGTGAGATTTCGCTCAAACGGCCGCGCCGTTTTTTCTTCTACGCTGCGCACTCACGATGAGCATTTGGCGGTCCATGGATCACATCCGAAATTTCTCCATCATTGCCCACATCGATCACGGCAAAAGCACGCTGGCCGATCGACTGATCCAGCGCTGCGGCGGCTTGAGCGATCGCGAGATGGAGGCGCAGGTGCTCGATTCGATGGACATCGAGCGCGAGCGCGGCATCACCATCAAGGCGCAGACGGCGGCGCTTCAATACACCGCCCGCAATGGGCAGGTCTACAACCTGAACCTGATCGATACGCCGGGGCACGTCGACTTTTCCTACGAGGTCAGCCGCTCGCTGTCGGCGTGCGAGGGTGCGCTGCTGGTGGTCGACGCGAGCCAGGGGGTGGAGGCACAGACGGTCGCCAACTGCTATACCGCGCTCGACCTGCACGTCGAAGTCATCCCGGTGCTCAACAAGATGGACCTGCCGCAGGCCGATCCGCAGCGCGCCAAGGAAGAGATCGAAGACGTGATCGGCATCGACGCCGAGCATGCGATTCCCTGCAGCGCCAAGACCGGCGAAGGCATCGACGACATCCTGGAAGCGGTCATCGCCCGCATGCCGTCGCCCAGGGGCCGGGCCGATGCGCCGCTGCGCGCGATGATCATCGACTCCTGGTTCGACAACTACGTCGGCGTCGTGATGCTGGTGCGCGTGGTCGACGGACAGCTGAACAGGGGCGAGCGCATCCGCATGATGGCGAGCGACGCCGTCTATGCCGCCGAACAGCTGGGCGTGTTCACGCCGAAGGCGCAGCCGCGTGAAGTGCTGAATGCCGGCGAAGTGGGTTTCGTCATCGCCGGCATCAAGGAGTTGCAGGC